>NZ_JADEWG010000002.1 GCF_015207735.1 [Phormidium] sp. LEGE 05292 | reverse complement strand
CTCCCCCACTCTCCCCCTCTCCCCCTCTCCTTCCTAGCCTCCAGCAACACCGCTACCATCGCCAACGAACAAGAACGTGATCACATCAATGGCAATCACAATTGCAAAAGCTAGTGCTACTTGGGTTACAATTGGTCTCCAATCATTGCCTTGCTGTGCTTGGTTATAAGCAAATAATGAAGCAGCAGCTACTAGCAAAAGAAAAGCGCCTCGAATTAAGTTGAAAATCAAGGTAATCACTTCAGCAGAAATTGCTTGACCCCCAGCAGAAGCTGCGCCTTGTGCTAGTTGTTGCATAAATGCTTCTAAACCTGATAGAAAGATTGCATTAGCAGGAGAATCGAGTACAGAACACAGTGCAGTGGAGGTAATGATAGCGGTAGTGACGTGCCAGAATCGGATTTTACCACCGATGTATCTTTCTACAATTGGAATAGCTCTGACGATATGCCATAAGCTCAGAAATAAAATACTAGAGCAGCCTAGCGTTGTAATAAAAAGAGGTTGACGGATGGTAAAGTAAATTAGTGCTGCTATGCAAATAGCAATAAATACAAAATCGCTAGGAATGATTTTGTGTTGAATTAACCAACGATTGAACAACAGTTTCTTACGGTGGCTTTTGGGAGTTTGGTAAACCGTCATGGAAGTTTCTCCATTTATATAGCTTTGATGCCAATTTAAAAGGTGATTGGTATTCGTGACTTCACCAGATGCGGTAAATTGAGATAGCTAGCATGACCCCCTCTATTTGGAGGGGTGATATCCTATTTGGTTGTATCCCTATCTCGTAGAATTTGAGGTGAGACTGAGATAAGAAATGTTTTATGCTTCCATCTCTAGTTCGGTTTTTTGCTCTTTATGTTGGTGAGGAGTCATAATTTGTTGCTTTTGAGAGAGGAGATATTTTACATCTTCAATAGGAATATCGCATTGAATTATTTCGACTTTACCTCTAGCGATAGTTGCGTCAAAAACTACCTCATCGTATTGATTAAAACCTTGGATAGAAGCCGAAGACTTGGACTTGTCACTAAACTCAACTTCAAAGTCGAGACGGCGACCTTGGGAATCGGTTAAGTTCATTTGTGTAAGACCGCTTTTCCCCAACGCTTCTGCTAAAGTTTCTTGATGAATCGTTCGTTGCAAAACGTCTAAGTTAGCGATTTCTTGTTTGTCTTCTTTACTCAGAAAATCATTGATTACTTTCCACTGACCCTGCGAGCAAGTAGCCGAGAACAACTCTTCACCCTGTTGATTTTCTAATCTCACAGAGGTTGAATTGCGTTCGCGAGTCTGATAAAGTTTCGTAGCTCCTAATTCAACTCCATCTTCTAGAGTTCCACCTGCTGCAACTGTTTCCTCTTCAACTAGGTTATAAAGTTGTGCTAGTAAGGGAGCAGTTTGTGATGATTGAGTTTCAATAGAAGGTGAATTAGCCACTTTTTTCCCATTCGTATTGTTCATATTTTCCAGCTTTGGTGAAGATGGTTTAGCGCCGTTTGAAGCTAAATTGCTCTCAATATTGATTGACTCAGCTTTTAAATGAACGGTTTGCTCATCTATTTCACTGTCAGCTTCAGCAACAGAAAGTTTTTTCTCTAAAGCTTCAATTCGTACTTCTAGAGTATCGAGACGCTTTTCAATTCGGTCGAGAGCTTGATTAATTTGTGCAAGCTGTTTATCAAAGCTAGCCTTGGTGTCAATTTCAATGGATTCAGATTTTTCTGAAGTATTTGATTCCAAGGAGATGGAAGCTTTATCAATTTTGTCACTGATTTTATTTACAGTTTCAGCCAAGATAAACCCCGCCTCTGGTATAGATTCTGCCTTGTTTTCAGACTTCGATTCCCCCATTATCATGGGTTCATCTGTTGGGGTTTCTGATTCATCTGATTCTTCGTGGGTCAAGCTTTTGACTCTAGCAGTGAGGGAATCAGCGCGTTGACTTTGAGCTTTGAGTCTTTTGATAATATTGCTAACCTGGCGTTCTTTTCCCTCCGCTTTAGCTGCTTCAAAAACTTGTGAAGCTGCCTTTTTCCCAATCAAAGTAGTTAGAACTGCAATTTGAGTGCTGAGTCCTCCCACAGTAGTACCATCTACTTCACTTCCAGAAATTGCTGCTCTGCTACTAACCTGGGAGGTAGCATCAAGTATATTATCGATATCTAAATTATTTGATGATTGGCGGCGATTGTTGGTTGGAGGTTGGCTTTCATCAAGTAGCACGTTCCGAACTGATTTTCTGTTATTCTTAGAACTATCAGATATTTCATCTGAATCTGCAACGTCTTTTTGAGGTTGATTTCTAGCTTTAGAATTAGGTTTTGGTTGAGGTTCGTTTTCATCTAACTCGTCTAATAAGTCATCTAACTCATCTGTTCTAGCTTGGCTCTTATTTTTAGACTTTGGTTGATGTTCTTCTAAAGCTAATTCATTTGAATCATTACTCTTAGCTTTCCGCTTGCTTTGAGTTTTAGTCAACGGCTCATTTTTGTCTAATCCTGGGATGTCACGAGTGTGAGTCTTACTATTGAGCTTTGATTTAGATAATACTTGAGGTTCATCGTCATCTAAATCATTCAACAAATTATCTTGCTGTGATTTACGATAGCTTTTCTGAGGATTAAGAATCGCTTCAACCCCTGTTTTACTGAATCGGTTATCATCTGATTCACCTAAATGTTCCATCATGTATTTGCCTGTGGTAGACCCATACTCAGGTCGGTCAGCTAAGCTAAGAATAATTCCGTTGTGCTTGATTTCTACATTAATGCTCGGTTTGCCGTCAGCTTCAGTCAGTTCCTCAACTGCATCGGCAAAATCTTCTACGCTTTTTAGTCCGTTTTCCAAGCAGTAATCCAAAGCCTTTTCACAACGATTTCTGAGGTAGCTTAAAATCTTTTTACCTTCGGGTGTGTGGGGAGTAATATAATTACCTTGGCCTCTGTTCCGATTTGATGCTGTCTTTGTAGGCATAACTCAATAAAATTGAAGTGGATATTTTCTATGAAATTTGAGAGTTCGCTTAGTGACTTCACCAAACCAGTTAGTTTTTACCCATAAAAATAACCCCCTCCAATTGGAGGGAGCTTAGTTTTGAACTTTCAAAGAAAATAAAGTTCAGGTTTCTACAATTAAACTTGTACCTCTGCCATTTCCTTTTTTCCCTGTTCGGGAGTTTCGGGAGAAATGTCAAAAACTTGTGCGAGCAATTTATCACAGTTCGTTGAAGAAAGCTCCTTGATAATTGTGCCATTTTTCAAATCAGCAGCAAAGACTGGAGTATCGTCTTCATCCTTAACCCAACATCTAAGATTGTTACGAACTTGCTTAATTTTAACGTTCCAATCCCCCATTGCAAACTCAGTTTCTCCGGTTTGTTTGTAAAGTCGATAGATTGCATCCTTAAGTAATTGCGAAAATTCAACTGAGTCTGGTTTGCCAGTTTCATTTTGAACCCCGTGATTATGTTGCTTTTGTTGATGGCTTCGCTCTTTACTACCAATTAGTTCATCTTCAACCTCTGGTTCAAATGTCTGGATTAACCGCACAGATTTGGGGTCAATATTCAGAAGTAGGCTACTACCTTTTGATGAAGGTTCGATAGTTGCTTCAAAGGTAGCACCAATGGGCAGTTTAGGCGAATTAGCAGAAAACATGGCTAACTGTTTCCCATCAAGAAGGACAATCGGGCTACCGTTGTACCTCAAATCAGAACTGTTAAACGAACCAACTTCAAAAGTTAAATTTTGACCTTTCCATTCTCGACTACTAAAATCCACATCTTTGAAATCGTTATGTTTCTGTCCGATTAATTCGGCTTGGTCAAATTGAAAGTTCTGCAATTGCTGACAGATTTCATCAGTAAACAAGTTAAGCACTAACGCAGCTTTGGGTGTTTGATGCTGAGATTCCAGCCAGGTATATTCGGTAGGGGCTACAATGCGCGAACTAATATCTTGACTGCGACCCAAGCCATCGCGATAGGTTAAATCTAACTTGTCGATGTCATTGGTATTGTTACCGTACCGTTTTTCCAAAATGTCGATTAGCTTATTGCTGGGGTCAAGTAAAGCAAAGTTGACCATTGGTAAGCTGGGATGCAATGTTGCTTCGTATTGAATGTTTTTGCTGTCTAGTTTTTCCTTCCACTGTCCGGCTAAATCTCGACCTATTGGTTTTCGTTGCTTATCCCTCATAATTTTACCGCTGTCATCTTTGACAAATTCCTCAAAAGGAACGCTGAGAATATAGGTATCTTTGGGTAGTGCTGAATGCAATTGTTGGTAATCGGATTCCAAATGAAATTCAATCTCAAGTTGACGGGATAATTCCTTACAAGCTTTACGCGGTACGTCTAAATTAGGATTAGTAGTTTCTAAGTACCACATTGCACTAGCAGCTAAACTCCGTTCTTGAGGATTGGGGAAAGCCTCTGCCACATCGCTTCTCAAACTTTCGTACAATTTGCCAACCGCTTCTTTCAAGTTAGTAGGATTATCGGCGTGCAATTCATAGATTTCGCCCATACTTTCTCGATAGCGTTCCTTCACTTCTTGCGCCCAACTGATGTAATGTTTCTCCCAAGTTTCTCGTTCGTCTAAATCTGATGGTGGGCTGAAAAGGTAACGAAATTCATCGCGGTGGCGACTTTTGAGACGAGTCGGTTCCCAAGCTGGATTGACAGCAACTTTTGCGATCGCGCTAATTGCAGTACTATCTTCTGTAGGTAGCGGTACGCTTTTGTAAAGTCTGAGGTCGTCTTTGAAATCGAACAGGTGGCAAGGATGTTGTTGAGACCACTTGGAAGCTGTTTCTAGTAGAGTAGGGTGGTGGTCTTCTAACCTAGTAGCACTTTTGGGGCTATCGACTTCAATTTGAAGTGCGTCGAACAGTTTACCCAGCAATTTCTCTTTTCGTTGATTGAATAAACCTTCTGGTTGTCCTGCTTCCGGTACAGAAGATTGTACTCGTCCAATCAAAGTGGCTACCCAGCCGATTTTGTTTTTAGCGATCGCTACAGCAATCTGTCTGAGTTTGGTATACTTACGATTGCCATCTTCGTCAGTAGCTTGAGTGTAGTCAATTTTCAAGCGTTTTTCGATAGCTTCGTATTCATTTTCATCATTGGCGTGTAGGGTTTCCTTGGCAATGTGAGGTAGTTTGGAAGCGGGTGTAATTACTAATTGGTCGCCATCAAAATCGCATTGGTGATGCTGCATAGCTTGGTCGGGACGAATGAAAACGCAGCCTTTGTACTGCATGAGTTCTGGTTTTTGTTTGTTGTTAACCGTGTAGCGACGAATGTTGTCTTTACTAACAATTGGGTAGCGAGTAACGATAACTTCCGTTCCATGTCGTAGATGAGGTGCAATAATCGTTCCAGGTAACAAATCTTCACAAGGTTGAGCCATTGCCGAACCGTGATGAATTGCTCCCTTGATAGCTAAATCTTTCCATTTTCTGGCAAGTTGTTCCTGCATAAAGTCAACAACTTTGGGAAAGTCAAGTAGCTGTCCCAATTTATCGTTTCTAAGAATAGAGATGAGGCGAGATTCGTGACGTTTAGTTTGCTCATCACCTAAATTACTCAATTGAGTTTCCGTATCATCTGCTGTTTGTTTGAAAGCTGCTTTCTTGTCATGCTGTTCGACTAGGTATTTGGCAAGTTGTATGCGGTTATTCTGCAAAGATGCGAGTTTTTGAGCTTCAGCTTTGGTAGCGGGAACGATGTCAGCTTGAATTGCATCTTCCGAGTACCAAATCGAAAACTGCCAAGAATTTTCATACTCAGTTGTTTTGGCATTCCCGCGATTTCCCAATACAGCTTGAGGAAATTCGTAATCACCACAAGGAATTAAGTCAGCCAGTTGTTTTTTATCAACTCCTTTGATGGAAGAACGGTCTAGAATGATATCGTAGCCAGCATTATCGGTTAATTGGGCATTAGGTAGCAAAGTTCCTTTCGCTAAAAAGCTAATTTCTGGAGTTTGGCAATCTTCCCGTGACCACTCTTTTAACCATGCCATGCGAAATTGGAAAGGTCGGTTGTGAATTGCTCCCAGTTGTTGAGCTAAAGCAGGTGAAATTTTGCCATGACAATCGCCAGTCTGCCACTTTTTAGCTAACGCTTTTTCCTTCGGGTTACCGCTTTGGGAGTCAACAATTTTTACTTTCAAGGTTTGATTATCTTCTGAACTATCTAAAAATTGTGCTCCTTGAGTACAACTGCTGACTAAAAGTGAACCGTAACGACAAGCGTGGTCGGGTTGAGTGGCAAAGATACTTAATAGTTTAGCTGAAAGTTCTTTGTCAGCAAAGTACACATTTTTACCAGAACTGAAAGAGCTTCTTCTGGGAATATCATCGCCGAAGTCAATATTTTTGAGAGGGTCGTGACTGTTATCATCGGGGTCGGGTTTAACAATCACAAGCGATTTCAACTCGGATGGTTCAAATAGCAGTTCAAGCATTGAGTTTCTCAACACTTCTGGTTCAGCTTGATAGCGACCTTTCGTTTTACCATCGGTCAGTGACATATCAAATACAGGGATTTTCAAACCTTCTCCCTTAGCTAATTCAGTAGAGTGATGAGTTGGAGTAGAAAACGCTGTTTTTTTCATAATCAAAAATGAGTGGACTACAACTTTTCTGAGCGTGACAATTAAGCTTAAGCAAATAAAACCTGCTCTTGAATGATTTTTATCCCCTCCAATTGGAGGGGTAAAAAAAGCAAAGCAGTAATGTGCTAACATAAAGCCAAGTTAGCGACTCAGAGCATAAATGGAGGAGGAAATCTAGTGGAAATAGTTCAGAGTGTCAATGAGATTGAAACAGAGGTAAAATTTCTGTTTGATTTGGATGTGGAGGTTAATTTAATTGTTGAGTTGACAGAAAATGAGGAAATTACCATCCTTAAACAAAGGAAAAATCAATTGTCAAAACTATTTGATGTTACCCCAGAACAAGTGGATAACCCTGACTATTGGATTAATCTTTAGTGCAGGGGAGCAGAAATAACCCACCAATTTATTTCTCCCCTGCTCCCCTGCTCCTCTGCTCTCCCAATCTGGATCAATCAGCTTTTTTACGTCGCTTTTTGGTAGGTTGTAGCTGACTTTCTAGTGGTTCAACATTGGCTGTTGTGCTAGCTTGGTATTGAGGTAAATTACTTGGTAGTAAGCTATAGATTACCTTGCGTCTGCGATAAACTTTTGTACCTTCTACGGGTATTCCTTGTTTCCAAGCATCAGTAATTGCCTTTTTGTTAGCCGAAATTACGGTTTTAGTTTCGATACGGCGATATTCGTCTGGTAGTTGAGAAGGGTCGATAGATACTTCACAAGTCGGTGGGTTTTCTTTGACAGTAATTCGATGCTGTTTACCAACAATTTCGGCTGTAATGGCTCCAACTTGGTTAAAATAGATCACAGTTTGGTCTAATCGTTCTCGCCAACCTTCCAGTTTATCGATCGCACTTTGATGCAATTCGATTAAAAATTGCATTCTAGCTTTAATTGCTGTTATTTCGGCATCAATTTGGTTGGCAAGTTCGGCATGAGCATCAATAGCAACTTCTTGTTTTTCTTGATTGTGCCAAATTGATTGTAATAAGCGATCGACTTCTTCAGTTGTTTCGGCAATTTCTAATTGATGCCAAAGTTGGGCTGCTGTAATTGATGTATGTGCTAAAGATTGAGTGAGTAAGTTCATCAGTATTTACTGTTAGTACAAGTGTGATAATAATCGCGTTCGGCTTCTATTCGAGCTAAGATTGTTTCAGTTTCTTCATCAGGTTCAATAGGAATTGGTTTGACCGTAGGGGATTCGTTGATGGCTCGATCGCTCTTTCGGTACTGAGGCTTTTTTCGAGTAAGTTTTGGCATTTCTTTCACCTGGTTTTTTACAATAAAGCGCGACAGCGCTACCAAAAAAATAAAATGAATTATCCGATGGTGTTTTATCCAGAAGCGGTAACAAATTTCTGCCGTAAATATCCTTTAAACTTGTCTAGAGACAATCAGGTAACAGTTGGTTGTAATAATTTTTTATCTGTTTCCAAACCACAGTTACCGAACTTACCGATAGTACCATCTGTTCAATGGTTTGGTTTGATTTGGCTATTGTGGCTGGGTGGTGCGATCGCACTTCCATTGCTGACTGTCTCTTGGGGTTGGTCGTGGGTAGAATTGTTGTTACTTGTCAGTGCTTATTCTTGTTTGATAGCAGCTGCTTACACCTATGTATTAAATTATCGTACTAAGCTGCTTTCGCAGCATCGACATCAGATATCCGAATACCAAATGAAGTTAGCGACGTATCAAAAACAGCAGATAAATTCCGAGCATTTACCTGAAATTAAAACACAAAAATTCTTAACAAATTCTAATCTACGCTGTCAATTATTGTCAGATTTAATGTCAAATCGAGTCAGCCCAATCGGTCATTCTCAAGCACGGCAAGGTGTGAGCGAAGGAGAATTTTTGCGATACTTAAAATGCTATTTCCCTACCACAGTACAAGGGGTTAAGTTCAAGATTCCAATGTCAAAGAAGTCTTATTCGGCAGACTTTACTATTGTGCATAGTATGTCAGGCATTGGTATTGATGTGGAAGTGGATGAGCCTTATGCTGGCTTGTCTTTGAAACCAACACACTGCTGGGATGAAGATAGCGATTGCCGTCGCAATCAATTGTTTAATGAGTGGGGTTGGATTGTGGTACGATTTACAGAAAGACAGGTAGTGCAAGCACCATTAAGTTGTTGTAAATTTATTGCAATGGTGATTGCACAAGTGACGGGCGATCGCTCTTATTTGGAACTACTAGAATCACAACCTGATTTACTTCCCGTTAAGCCTTGGATAACCAAAGAAGCTAAACAGATGGTCAAAGAGAGATATCGTCAAAGCTATCTACCCAAACTAAGAGATAATAAATAGTCTATATCAAATTTAAACAAACCTAATCAGAAATGGCCCAGTTACCAGAGGAAATTACGACAACTGTTTTGGAATTGCAGCGGCGGCTGTTAGTAGTAATTAATCAAGCAACCGCCGCTGGATTTGCTATTTTGCAGCAATATGGGGAGACAGAAACGACCATGATTGCACTAGAAGACTTGGATAATGTTAGAGATAGAGCAAACACATATTATTCAAGGTTTCATACGCTTTTAGTACGCATTGCTGAATCTCAACCCTTTGCTGATACTGCTATGCTAGAACTACTGAATCGCTCTATAGAACAAGCACAAGCTACCGTAGAAGCAGCACAAGCTACGATTCAAGAAGAGAAAAGGAATTTTAACATACCATGACTCAGGAACCGAAGCTACCCGATCTAGAAACAGTTAAGCAGACTTCAGCCAAGATGAAGGAAATCTGCAATAGAGCCGATGCCGGGATTTTAGTCTTAGATAGTTTAATTGCCCAACTTGAAGAACAAATTCACTCTTCACCGCTGTATCGCTACCGATTGAATAGAGCCAAGCAGTTGCTCAACATAAAACCAGACAGTTCCGAAGGTGCAGAAGTTTGTAGCTGATCCGGACTAAAGATGGTCAAGGTATAAGCAGCCTAAACTAAGACAGAAATGGAAAAGGCAACTGAAGAGACAGCAGTTAATTTGATGCAACTGATGTTAGACGAAGATTGGGTCAGAGAAGCTGTCCGTATTGAGGAAGAAGCTGGATGCGATATTGGAGCAGGTTTTGATTTAGGAGCTAATTTAGGAAAATTTCTCCAAAACCCAGCTGAATTTGCTCGGTTGTTGGAGTTACGAGCTAACAACAGAAGCGGAGACGACAAGAAAGGATGACTCCGAACTGCGCTTTCTGGTGCGGGCCGCAAATGCTATTCGCGAGCAAGTGATGAGGCAGCAGGTGGGTGTCTGACAACCAGGATTTTCTACTTACAACCTTAAAAGTATTACTTTTAACTCAGTAGAATTGTGCGCCATGGCGCACATTTTCGATTGGTGATGCTGGACTTAGTTGAGTGTCGCAAGACCATCTAGATTGTCAAACCGCTGTCTGCGGGACAGTTCCTGCCAAAGTTCAGGCCACCTCTCTAAGGTAGGGTCTTTCCTCATTACCAACTTTGCAGCTTTTCTCGCTTGTTCCAGCAGTGCTTGATCTTTCACCAAATCAGCTAAAGCAAATTCAGGTAATCCCGCTTGCTTGGTTCCTAATACTTGACCTGGGCCTCGCAAACGTAAATCCATCTCTGCAAGAAAAAAACCGTCTTGCGAAGTCTCCATTACCTTCAGCCTAGTTTTAGCATCGTCAGATTTAGAATCGCTTACCAACAGGCAGTAAGATTTGTGAGTACCTCTGCCAACTCGACCCCGCAGTTGATGCAATTGCGATAAGCCAAATCGTTCGGCGTGTTCGATTAACATAACAGTGGCATTCGGAACATCAACACCCACTTCAATCACTGTAGTTGAAACCAAAATCTTCGTTTGCTGATTGCGAAAACGAGCGATCGCACTTTCTTTTTCACCTGAACTCATACGACCGTGCAATAATCCTACCTCGCAATTAGGAAAGATATTTTCACTCAAATTCCGGTGTTCCTCAATCGCAGCTTTCAAGTCCAGCTTCTCTGATGCTTCTACCAATGGCAAAATAATGTATGCCTGACGACCCAGTTCTACTTCTCGATCAATTAAACGGTAAGCTTTATTTCGCGTTCGCTCGGTCAGTAGCTTAGTTTCTATTGGTTGCCTCCCCGGTGGCAGTTCGTCGAGCAAACTAATATCTAAATCTCCGTGCAAAGTTAATGCTAAAGTGCGAGGAATGGGAGTCGCGGTCATCGTTAGCAAATGGGGAGTGATGCCTTTTTGGGATAATTTAATTCGCTGAGAGACTCCAAACCGATGTTGTTCGTCAATCACCGCTAGCCCCAGGTGCTTAAATTTGACTGGATTTTGGATCAAAGCGTGAGTACCAACTAGCAATGACAATTTCCCTGATTCTAGTTCTTGCAGGATGCACCGACGTTCTCTAGTTGAAGTGGAACCCGTTAGTAGTGCAACTGGGATTCCCAACGGTTCAAGCCATGCTGATATTTTACGGAAGTGTTGCTGTGCCAGCACTTCCGTCGGTGCCATCAGTGCCACTTGGTAGCCAGACTCAATTGCCGCTAGCATCGCAACTGCGGCGACTACTGTTTTACCCGCACCCACATCCCCCTGCACCAAGCGATTCATGGGGGTAGACTGCGACCGATCGGATAGAATCTCATCAATTACCCGCTGCTGTGCTTGGGTGAGGGTAAACGGTAGCCTTTGGTAGAACTGGTTGAGCAGTTTTCGAGTGGCTATGAGCGGATACCCTGGCTGTTGTTGCAAGGAGTATCGGCGCTGCAAGAGTCCTAGTTGTAGGTAAAAGAATTCATCAAATGCCAATCTCCGGCGAGCTTTTTCCAAGCTATCGCTATTTGGGGGAAAATGAATGTGTGCGATCGCAGTTGCTAAATCAATCAGTTCAAAACGAGAACGTAGTTTAGTTGGAAGCGGATCGAGTAATACCCCAGCTTGTGCGATCGCTGCTTCTGTACAATGCCGAATTAACTCATTTGTGACACCTTTGGTTAACCGATAGATAGGTGTAATTGAATTTGCGCTAGCTTTAGCATCTGCCAAGCTCACTACTTTAATGTTGGGATTATTGATGGTTAGTCCATAACTATCTTGTTTGACTTTGCCAGTTACTAATACGATCGCACTTGGATTGTAGAGGTTGTATTGTTCGGTTCGCCATTGTTGCGGGCGGTAATAGCTATGATTGTAGAATTGGGTGCAGGTAATTCGGCCTGTCTTATCTCGAATAATCCATTTTTGCAAGGTTAATTCTGGTTTTTTACGGCTGTTAAAGATGACGTGGTTGACTATTTTACCAGCGATAGTAACGTATTCTCCTGTGTGAGCTTCGCTAATGCGAGTGCGTAATATTGATAAATGCTCTCTAGGAAAATAGTGGAGCAAATCGGCAATCGTATTCAATCCTAATTGTGCTAGTTTTTTGGCATCGGCACTGTTTATACCAAGCATTTTTTGTAAGTTAGGTTTGACCGAAAGGTTGTTCATATCGGGATTGGTTAGGTTGAGTCGAATCAAACGAATAGTGCTGTAGTTTTAGCACTGCTTTGTTTTTTCTAATAGCGAAGCGTTAGCTTCATTAAAAATAAAGGAGTGAAGAATCATTTTCCTCACTCCTTCATTTCCATCGAAATAGCTTTAGGGTACAGTAGCTTTTTCTTTGGCGTGGTTGTTTGTTATTTTTTGTGGTTGAGATAATTCAGACGAGCGTTTATTCAAACTTCGGTCAATAATTCCTTGCCAAGTAAATTTCAAGACAGAGGCTACTAACTTTTGTGCTGTCAGATCGCCTTTAAGTGCCAGAGACATCCAAAAAGCAAATGCCAAACTTAAACCAATTGGCGTGACAGGGGCAACGTTTCCTTCTACTATCAACTTATTGGGCAATGATTTTTCTGCTAATTCTTCAGCAAAATATTCAAGTTTTTCGGCTGTAGCAAATTTGAAAACAGCGTTTAACTTGGCTCCCACTACTGTTGCTGTTGATTCAGCAGAAGTGCAGTAGATAAACGAGTTACTATCTGTTGGCACTTCAATCAATTCGACAAAGATGGGGTCGTTTCCCGGTTGAAAGATGTGATGCTTGGCTATTTCCATTGTTCAATACCTCAAATTTGGAAATTTTTAGATCTTTCTAAAAGCATCGTATTATTTATGCTTTTAATAAACTTCGCCAAAGCAGGTAATTACATTTAATTAAAATTAACCCCTCTAGTTGGAGGGGTTAAGATTTAATCTAGTTCTAACTGAATTTGTCGTTGTTGCTGTTGCTTGCTAAAAGCTTGGAAGTTTTCTATATCTAGTTCGGTAAGTTGGCAAGCGTTTAACTGATAGGTTCCATCTACAGTAAAAGCTGCTTTAAGAATTTCACCCCTATCAATGGCTCTAATTGAGAGATTTAATTGAGGTTGATTCCATAGAATGTTGTATTGACCGAGTGTTTGGCGATCTGAAGAGACAGCAATTAAAGCATCTAAAGCAATCGCAATTATCGTATCTATTTGACTGCTCTGTTCAACTTTGGCTTCGCTAGTTTGTTCAGTAGGTTTATAAGGATTCGGCTTAGGCTGTAGAGAAAGCGATCGCACTTCTGGAGTAGCTTTTGATAAATTACTATCATCACTATCAAATGTGTCCGAGGTAATCAAATCAACTGTAAGAGCATCTCTGTGCCTGTTTGTTTCGGGTAAAGATTTGCCCGTCAGAAGTTCGCTAGATTCAGCTATTACTTCTTGTTGTTGCGTTAGCATTTTCAGAAGCTCGTTATCTTCTGAGTCATAGCTAATACCTCGATATTTCTGCAATCCATGAAAAGTATATGCTTTACCCAATTGAGTGCCGTTAAAAGCAATGTCATTTAGTTCGTAAGAAATGCCTTTAATGGAACCAGTTCTTGTCATTCTAATTTGTACTTCTACACCTTCATACTGCAATCGTTTTATCAATTCTGGCATGGTCGATCGGGAGGCAACACACTCATCTATTAGCGATTGCAATTGCACGCGCACGCTCTTTTGTCCGCTGTCGCGATTTTTCCGATATTCTGCTGTTGTCTGCGCTCGTTTTTCTGATTCCCAACTGGGTGCGGTAGTTTCTAAACTGTACTTAGTTTCTAGCGATCGAATTACTTCTTGGCTTTTGTAATAGTCCCAGCTATCATTTACTACTGTTCCATCAAAGCGAATGCGACTGCCTACAATATGAATGTGGTCGTGTTCGGTATCGGTGTGTTTGGCTACAACATATTGGTTATTATCGAATCCTATTGCTTTCATGTAGTCGTCTGCTACACTACACCAACGTCGATCGTTTTCTGTGTCTGAATTGAGTTTTTCTTTGGCGTGTACTGACAAAGTGGCATGGAATACTGCTATTTTGAGATGTGGTTTAAGTTGTCTGGTAATGGCAAATTCGGTACTGAGTGCTTCAGGAGTTTGTCCGCACATAGTACCACCAATTATGTAAGCGCCTTTCTTGCCAAGTACGTAATCGAGACAATCTCTAAATCCTCTACCTTTAATTTGTTTACCGATCATCTATCTTTGTGTTGATTGAGCGATTTGGGCTGCAATGTTTTGAATTAAAGTTTGGTTTTCTTTGAGTAGTTGTTGAATGTTTTGTAATAGCGATCGATTCACTGTTACTGGTTCTCCTAGCATGACGGAAGTGTTACAAGCTTTGGCAATTTGATTGAGGTTGTTACCAGCTTGGCGTAGTTCGGTATTAATTTGGCATAAGACTTGGTACGCTTTGAGGTCGAATGCTGCTAGGGGACGGGGCATTGCTCGTCTCGCTACAGTACGACGGACAAATTCGCTCATGGTTAGATTAACTTCTTGGGCTAAAGTTTCGATTTGTTTGTACTCTGCGTCAGTTAATCTCAATTCAAATCTTTTTGACAGTACTTCTTTATATTTAGTATGACGATTGTTTTTCAGTTTCATCTGGTACTATCTACTATTTAAAAGTTACCCCATGTTAAAGAAAAATCCTATTTTCTGAAAACCTCTTACAAGCTGAAATTCACTCCCTCTAACGATTCCCTCCAGATGGAGGGGATTCATCGTTAAAGTTTTTACGCGGGACAATATCTGGACTTTATAGATGAGGTGGCTTGGCGAGCGATCGCATTTTCTTAAATTACACAGATGTTTCTATATAAAAGACACCCCAAATACTGCAAGTAAGGTTACTCCCTGCTTCAAAGTGTTATCCCATTTCCTACTAGGTCTTTGCTTAATATTCTGTTAATTTTGTAGCATTGTTACCTACAGAATGTAATTAAATCTAATAAAAAGCTTAAACTGTCTTTATCCCTCCGGTGCGGTTGGGATTCCGCACAAGGAGGGAGAGTATTGATTATTCTCTAGTCACTAAAAAGTCAGTTTGTACGGACAATACCATTGCTTGCTACTACCGATAAAGCGTCATTCTCAGTCATTTCTTTTAACTGTCAATTTTTGTGGTTGGATGTGGCTAGATGTGGTGGAGTGTGGAAAAAAGGTATTTAATTGCTAGTTAGTGATGAAGAGATTGCCACATCAAACCACATCTAGCCACACTGTTCCCCATTACTCCCCATACAACCACAAATCGATTGGACCTAAGATTTGTTATTTTTAGGGTTTTTTATCAGTCAGGTACGTTTAAGATTTTTTTCAGACTTTTGAGTTTATATGTTGGAGATGTCTATTGCAAAAATCACGTCCAATGGGGATCGCTCAAAATCATCAGTCGATCGTCATCTAGCAAAAAACCCTCTTTAACCAGTTGGTTAGCTGCATCGCTTAGGAGAGAGAGGTACTGTTGGGGATCGGCATAACGTTCTTGTAAAGAAAGCCGATCGTCACCATCAGCCAGACGTTCGCTAACACTCCCTGCAAATGGCACAAAAGACCCGCAAATAAAACAGCTAAAGTCGCTTTCCGGTGCGTTGGGACTGCCGTGAGTACCGAGAGGAACTGCCAAATCCGGTAATCGAATACCGCCAATGGGATTGCCATCACTATTCAGTTTGGGAATCTGAACCACTGCTGTAGGAAGGTGAGCCGGAGCTTGTAAAACCGAAGAATCATTTGGGTTAGCCGCTAGTGGCATCAACCGATTTGGTGGTGGGGCAACATTATCCTTTACCCAGCGATCCAAATGCAACAGTACGGCACGCATAATCGGTCGCCAGTCGAGTTTACCGCGATCGCGCAGACAACCCGGTGCGGGAATAATGGCATGAGCGCCTCCAGCAACATCATAAATTCTGGCTGCATCCGGTACGGGTAAATCCTGAGTTCCCCTTGCCCCTGTGCGAAATAAAGATGCCCGCAAAATGTAGTAGTCTAGCGACATCACCGTAAAAATCGATCGCGGTATTGTCTCCCCGCGTTCGGTCAAAACTCGCACGAAGTCGGTAAGGGAGAGCGGTTCTTCGACAATACCTCGCAAATCGGGATTTTCAGGAGTAAGAACGCCGATCGCGCTAGAAGTTGGGCCAGTCCCGGACTGTACGATCGGCAGCCATCCAGTTGGCCCAGCTTGGTGATGGATACCGTCAATAACCAAGCGCTGTCCGATCCGATTAAAACCTTGCAGCACAAATGTTTTGAGCAATCGCCCGGTTTGCGACCAGCCAACTCCCAGCACGCACTTAATTGCTGCTGATAAGGGAGATGCCAGTCCCGGTAAAGTTTCTGGTGAATGTCTCAGCCAATCGAGGAAATCCCGCATCGCTGCTAACGCCACGCCTTCAACATAGCGAGTTTGCCCCTCTTCGTCTATAAAGGCAGGAAGATTCATCCCCCGTCCCAATTCCCACTGCATCGAAACGATCGCAAAACCCCGATCTTCGAGAAATCCATTGCCAACATCGAAAGAACCAACAGGCAAAGGATTATCTGGAGGGCTGTTGTAGAGATAATGCGAACAAGGAAAGCCGCGATTGGGCGGATCGAACAGCAATGTCCCATTGCCACGACGCGGGTCTAAAGGTACTAGCAGCATGAAGGTAGAAGAATATTCCACCATTCCCCGCCGCTCGAACTTTACTTTATCTAAATCCGGAATTGGTTCTGCTGATGATAATTCACCAGATAGCGTACCTTCGAGTTGTAAGTATTCCCCTGTTTTGAAAGTTCCATAAATCTGAGTGGAAGTGACATTCAGTTGCATCGGTTTCCTTATGGCTGCATTACCAGTCCTTCAATACCTACCTCAAGGCGCACTACTAACGCCTTGCCAACTCCAGTAGCAGGAGGCAGACTCATGCCACCATTAGTAGTGACGTAAATTGCCGCGCGATCGCTTTTTGTGCGTCCAAATGCTAAAGCCGTGCTGCCAGTCATCCCCTGTTCTGCTTTAGCAATAGTCGTTACTTTCCCATCAATTGAAATTCGCACGACGCTGTTATAAACGTGAGTTGTGCCGTACAAATTGCCACTCGCATCGAAAGCGAAATCATCAAGGTTAACGTTAGTTAGAAATAACTCTGGTGTTCCTGGTGCGTAATTATCTAACAGTGGAATTCGCACTAAATGTTGGCGCTGAGTATTAGAAGCGTAGAGGGCATTACCGTAAATTTTCAGTCCGTTAACTGCGGGGAAAGGATGGTTGGGATTGCTTCGCGCTAATCGTTCGTGCTGCAACCAAATGTTAGCAGTTTTTTCGGCGATGTTAACTTCCCAAATTGCGCCTTTGTAGGAGTCAGCAATTAAATAGCGATCGCCTGTTAAATAAATCATCCCATTTAAGAAAATGGCATCGTTTATTGTCAGTAAAATCTCGATTGTACCATCGCGACTGATGCGAAAAACAGCAGGAATTTTACCACTATTCCCTGCTACCAATAAATTCCCATCCGGTGCCAGAGCAATACCAGCAGCATTTCCATCAATTGTCGCCAACAGACTGGATTCACCATTAGCTGTCAATTGGTAAATCTGGCCTGATTCGTAACTGGTAATAAAAATCTGACCCTCTGCATCAATGGCAATGTTTTCTAAAAAACTGTTAACTGGAAATTCGGCAATGGTTTTAGCTGGGAGAATTTCTTCAATAGTATGCTCAAAAATCAGTGGCAATTGGTTATTTAAAGCTGCCATAACCGCACGAGCAATACTGGCACTAGAATTAGGATTTTGTCCGGTTATTAATTGTCCGTCTCGTTCAACGTGGTCAGCTTTATTTTCACCAGCTACAAAATCTGCACCTAACTCGCGCAGTCGGTGTTCCAGAATGAACGGTACATCTTTATCGAGTTTGGCAGCAACTTCTTCTGAATAAGTGTAAGATGTGAGCGTTTTACCTTCCACCAATGGCGTACCATCAGCTAAAGTCGCACCTACTAATCCCGCAGGACCATGACAAACAGCAGAAATAATTTTCCCAGATTCATAAAATGAAAGCAGCAAGCGATGTAAATCTGGATTATCAGGCAAATCGAACATTGGGCCGTGACCCCCAGGCAGGAAAATCGCATCAAAGTCTGCCGATTTTACATCTGCAAGTTTAACAGTATTCCTAGCTGCTTCAATGGCTGGTTGCCATTCTTTTTCTTGCTCTTTTGTTGGTAAGCTGCGCGGGTCAACTGGCATAGCACCGCCTTGGGGACTGGCGACGGTCATCTCGACTCCGTTTTGAAGGAATTCTAGATAAGGAACTGCAAATTCTTCTAGCCAAACTCCAGTCGGATGGGAATTATCTGCACCAAAGCGATCGTGGCTGGTGGTAACGATTAAAATTTTAGTCATGGGGTAATTTTTCCTGTTAATTTTGTGTTATTAAGTAGGAAGATACTTCCTGAAAAAAAGTATGTAACCAAAAGTAAACTTAGCTAAAACCCTCTTCTATCCTGACTTCTGCCTTCTGCCTATTTAATAGACAATTTCGGATTCGGATTCAGGATGGGTATGAAAATTCCAGTAGTTTTCTGCAATGCTTTCTGGGTTGTATTTCGGATCTCTTGGATTAACTGTACCGCAAATAGTAATCGTCCCCACTCGAATGCCTTCATTTTTCAAGACATCGCTCAATATTTTGGCTAGACTGCGAATACCTGCTTTCCCAATAGATAGCGATGCAAAATCTGGACTGGGATATAAAGCGAATCCGCCACCCGTCAGTAGAATAGTTCCTTTTCCTTGCTGTCGCATTCCGGCTAACACTGATTGTACGGCTACTAATGCTCCTGCTACGTTTACTTGGAAATCATTTGTTAAACTATCAAAGGTTTCATTCAGAACATTTACCATTTTTGGCACTGCTGCGTTGTAAACAAGGACTTCTGGATTTGCAATGTTTTTCACAGAAGTAAAGGCAGATTTCAACGAGTTCTCGTTACCCGCATCGGCAGTGAAATAATGCGCTTCATACCCTTCTGTTTGCAAGCTGTTTTTAAATTCCTTTAATTTAGTTTCATTGCGAGCTAGCATGGCGATCGCATACCCTTCTTTAGCAAAGCGACGTGCTATTGCCAGTCCATTCCCCTCACCCATACCGACAATTGCAAGTAATTTTTTCATACCCTTACAAGCCTCAAACTAAGAAACGCAGTTGTTATTACTGGCAATGTAACAGGCTAGAATGAATTAATCAAATCGATTATAAGCATAGTCACTATCAATGAAATCGATAAACTTGGGGACGATCGACCTAAATTTACTGGTGACGTTTGAGGCTTTGTTTGAGGAACGCAGCGTCACGGCTGCCGCTCGAAGGTTATATTTGGGACAGCCTGCTATGAGTGCGGCGCTAGGAAGGTTGCGATCGCTATTTGAGGATGAGCTATTTATCCGCATTGGCGCGAAAATGGAACCAACAAGCAAATGTAAGGCTTTGGCTCCCGGTATTTTGGCAGCATTGCAACAAATTCGCCAAACTATCGAATTTAATCGGGGTTTTAATCCTGTTTCTTCTCAACGCAGTTTTGCGATCGGCAATTCGGACTCGGTGAGCTATATACTGATGCCAAAGCTATGGGAAATTTGTCAACAAACAGCGCCAGGAATTAACTTGCGACTGATGGGATTTGAAAAAGATAATGTTAAAGAAATGTTAGAGCAGGGAGTTCTTGATGTCGCGTTAGGAGTGTTTCCCAATCCACCGCAGCAAACATCGATCGAACCTTTGTTTCAAGAGCGATTCATCGGAATTGTCCGCCAAGGACATCCTGCATTAATAGATGGTTCTATGTCAAGAGAAACCTTTGCCAGTTTGCCTCATGCGTTGTTTACAATGCGACGGGATGCAACGGGAGAAATCGATAAGTTATTAGCTCGTTACCATCTCCAAAGGCGCGTGGCCTTGACAATTTCCCATGCTTTAGCCATACCGGAGATCGTATCAAAAAGCGATCTAGTTGCAGCAATTCCTTCTCGTTTAGCCAAAAGTTTTATCTCTTTATGTCCTTTACAAATATTTGAAGTTCCTTTAGAAATAGAGCCTTGGACTGTTTCATTACTGTGGAGTAAGCTAGTCGATAAAGACCTTGCTAATTTCTGGTTAAGACAAACAATCAAAATCGTTTGTCAAGCTATTTAATTTGGTAAGTTTATTTAAGTTGTCCACTTGTTAAATGAATTTGTCATCAACTACGTGGTAGTTCACGAACTAGCGCAGCTGGTTTCGAGTACCCTAATTCAAATTCTAAAAGATGTTAAATGGGTTCTATAGAAGTATCGAGAAAAACATCCCCTCCAATTAGAGGGGTTTAATTTAACTAACCAAAAATACCAACCCTGGTGAAGTTTACTCTAAGCCTCTGCTCCTAGCATCAAGGCAGCAGTAAATAGATATACTTTATGGCCAGACCAAAAAAAGTTGCCGTCCCAGATGCTATAGCAGTAATGGATTTTGGTGGCTTATCTACCAGAGTCTTTTACCAAGGGTCACACAAGGGTCAAACCAGTTCCTTTATCATGGAATCACAAGTAGGGCCAGTAAGCCGAGATACAGCCAACGCCTACACCTTGCCCAACTTGACCTCCACCTCTCCCGAAAATATTGCCTGGGTTGCCATTAACAACGATTGTCGAGCAGTCGGTTACTTAGCTGCATCCCAATTCAATGCACACATCGGATTGAATGGCCTCAAATACAGTAGCGCCTTGTACAAAGCCTTAGCAGCTTTATGGGTGATATCGCGAAAATTAGACTTAGGTCATCACTTCAGTATAGCGATCGCAGTTTTCTTACCCCCTGGCGAGTTCAATGACTCCAAACAATTCTTCGAGCTATTGAGTCGCGCCGCTGCCTCATTTGAAACCCCCACAGGCAGATTTTCAGTCAAACTCGATAAAACCCAAGCCCTGCAAGAGGGAGGGGGTATTTCTATCGTTCACAATAGCAAACTCGGAGCCGCTTTCAAAACCAGAGTAACAGCCTTTGCAATGGTGGGATTTCGCAATGCCTCTCTAGTGGTAGCTGCCAGGGGTGCTGTCGGTAAAGGCAAAACATCCGACTTAGGCATGGTACGAATGGTCGAACTCGTACAAGAGCGCACCTCTAACTACGATCTGGCTCGGCTAGCAGAAGCGATCGCTATTTCAGGCGAACGATACAACCGTCCTTACTTCTACCGTATCGCACGCAATCGCGATGAAGCTGCTAGAGAGCGTGAGGTAGATGAATTAATTGCCGCTGTGAAACAATCTCGTTCTGACTATGCGAGGATGCTAACCCATTGGTTAGATGAAGTGCTACCCCCCGATACCGATGAAATCGTCTTTTGCGGCGGTACAGCTGAATACCTCAAACCTGAATTACGTTCTCACTATTCCCGTTACGCTCAATCTTGGCACGCAGGTATCTCAGTACCACCAGAATTAGACCCTCATCAGTTAGGACATCGTTTAGCAGATGCTTACGGTTTGTTTATTTATTTCAAATCTCAGTTTGAGGGATTGCGTAATAAGGCTACTCAAGCAACTGAGGTCGAATCAACAGAGGAAATTGTTGAGTCTTCTGACGAATTTACTGCTGAATCGAGTACCAAAACAACTGATATAGAAACCTCTCCTGTAGCGGCGGTTAGTGTCAAAGATATAGGTGAATTGGATGCCGTTTCCCTATTATCAGGACCTTACCGGGGAAGCGGAAAGAAAAAAGAAAACAGTGAGTCATGTTTAAATGGAAAAATCAGCCATGAGTGAAGAAAAACAGCGGGTTTGGTATCAACTTCGGTGTCAGCCGTATATTGATTCTGATGAAGGAATTTTATTGAATTACCTGCTCAATCATCCTGTTTACGACTCTAAAGAAGCTGCATTTAAAGCGTTTAAGGCATTTTGGAAAGCTTTAGCTTATCAAAAAACGGGTACAGCTTCTTCCGAACAAATTCATCAATTGGGCTGGCATTGTATTGATGCCTTACTCAATCATGTAGATTATCTTTGTGCAAGCTTGGAGTTAAATCGACAACAGTTAGGGTCACTATTAATTGCCAGAGGCTGCGCTCATCATCCTAAATGTGCGCCTTACTTTTTAGGCTTGAAGTATCAAGCTGAGAGTGCAAGTCAGCCAGTTTTTCCTTTCCCTACTCCAAGAGAGTCAGTCAGTAAGTTAGAAGAGCCAGCAGTCGAGCCTGATGACTTCGCAGCGGATACAGATGGATTTAATTTAACGAATTTTGACCCAGCAATGCTCGGCCCCACATTTAGTTAGCACTAGGAGATATATGCCAAACAGAATTCATTTAGTAGATGGGGAAAAAGGCGGAATCGGCAAATCGATGTTTACTTGCGTGCTAGTCGAATACAATCAAAAGTACGACCTCCTTTACACGCTAATCGATGGAGATTCCAAAAATGCTGACGTAAAGCAACGCTATCCCGAACATGAAGCGCAAGTAGTTGCCTTAGTCGAAGATGAAGAAAACTTCTTCGACATCGATATCATTTTTGAAACTGCCTTGGAAACCCCAGTCATTGTCAATCTACCCGCTCGCGCTTATGGCATTATCAACAAATGGATTGATGAAGCTGGCTTAGTTTCCCCCGACTTTCTAGAAAAGTCAGGAGTTGATATCTGCAAGTGGTTCTTATGTAGCGGTACGCCTGACAGTATCAAAATGTTTATGGACTCCTTCAATTGTTTTGAAGGTCAACTAAAGCACGTTTTGGTACGTAATTTTGGTGTTTGTAAAGATTGGTCACATATGCAAGGTCATAACGACATCCTGCAACTGATTAGCAAACACCAAATCCCCGTTATAGACTTTCCCAAACTCAGTGCTAAGGAAAAGAAGTTTATCGAAACGAAGCGATTGTCTTTCTCTCAAGCAATGAACCATCCAGACTTTTATTTGATTAGCCAACAACGCCTGCACACTTTTCTCGAAGAATCCTACAGTCTAATCGAAAATGTTGGCTTGTTTAATGATGCACCAAATCGCTTGATTCAGCCTAATCTAGATGCCATTCCACCTTTAGCAAAACAACCAGATAAAACTGTTGCTTGATGTCTATCAATGCAGTTGATTACCAAAACACCCAGATTGTTCTTCAATCTGCGGTGTACTTATTATAACCTTATTTGGGAGTTAATACAATGCAATATGATGACATTTTAGAACCAGACGAATTTGCTGAAGAATTAGGTAGATCTGAATTAGCTGAAACTGAAGATACAATACCAGAAACAGATAATAAGTTTCCTCACAAACAAGAGTTTTGGGAAGCTATTGATGATGAACTGAAAACAAAGCGATCGCAGAATGAATCGCCTCTATCTGCCCCACCAAAATACGAGCGAAATACCGAATCATTAATCAGCCAAGTGCTGAAAGGGAAAGACCCCGAATTCCGTGCTAATGTCATCAACACAGCTTACCGATACGGTCTAGATAAAAATGACCCCCTTTTAATCATTTTACTGGCTACAGGTCAGCTAGAATTACTGTTAGAACAGAAACCAGATGAGATTGACAACTTCTTTAAAGAGTGGCAATCTAAATGGCGATCAGACTTAAACGATTCTCAAGCAATTATCAGCCAAGAAATAGACCAAGTACAACAGTTTGTTGATAATTGGGCGCAGTCTAGCCGAGAAGTTCTAGAACGTCAGAGTAAAGCAGCAGTTACAGTACAAAGCCGCAATATCTCTAATTCAGTTAAAACCTTAGTGCGACAAGCTGCATTAGAAAAAGTAGCTCATGATATTTGGTCGGTGATTTTTGGCAGTGGCGTGGTGTTTGGTGCAATTGCAATAGGTGTATTCGTTGGATTAGCAATTCCCCGTTTTACTCCATCACCAGAACTCGACCCAACTGGACTCCGACAGTTAACATTGAAAGAAGCATCTGCATTAGAATGGGGATTAAGCAACGAGGGTCAATTTGCTCAAAAGAATGTCGATACTATTCGCTGGGCAATGAGTAATGAAGGGAAATACGCTCGTCAGTTTATGAGCTGGAATCAAGCCTTGTTGAGCGAAAAGAATGGCAAAAAACTTTGTGAAACTGAAGTTAGCCGTTTGGGAGTTACTTTAACAGTTGAAGGAAAAGCTTCCAAAGGAGGATTTTGTACTTTGTGGACTCGTTCTCCAAAAGAAAGGCAATTTAGCGCTAATTAAATATAGCTATCATGCAGGGATTCTTAGTAACTTTACCATGAAAATAAATGAAGCTGGAGGGAATCGAACCCTCAAAAAGCCATCGTCTTATTGAGGCTGCCTTTACCTTTTGGCCACAGCTTCTTTTCGGCTATTAACCCGCTAGGGGTAAAAAAAAGAAAAACTCTCGGTGTGAAACTGAGAGTTTTGTTGACTGATTGGTATCTACCTATTTAATTTGGAGCGCTATTTCATACAAGATTTGAGTATGACACTTGTATGGTTTTGAATCATCTTGTTGATAATTTTCTAAGTCAATACAAAAACACATCAAGTCAGTGATTACACCATACTCAATGTCTTTGGCTAGTTTAATAACTCGCCTCAAATAAGCTCTTTCCCAATTTTCTAATTTGTGAGTTTGTTGTTTCTGGTACGCTTTTAGCAATTTATGCAGCCAAGCTTGGTAACAGTGAATGGATTCTGCTAATGTTTTAACTCGAAATCTGGCTGTTCCTGACTTATGGCTGAAGGGATTACCGAGGCCGAGGTCTTCAATAGTACGACCTCGGCCACAGTACAAAACACCTGGTTTGTTGAGTAG
The DNA here is from genome assembly GCF_015207735.1 of [Phormidium] sp. LEGE 05292. Classification (GTDB taxonomy): domain Bacteria; phylum Cyanobacteriota; class Cyanobacteriia; order Cyanobacteriales; family Aerosakkonemataceae; genus Floridanema. The sequence goes on along the minus strand of NZ_JADEWG010000002.1, from coordinate 158,586 downwards.
TTTGGAATTGTATCTTCGGATGTTAATCATGCTGGAATAGGCAATAATTACACTCAAATTCTGGCACTCGCCGTTTTAACTAGCTTTTAAAACTTGCTCAATTGTTGGTGTAATTTGCTCTTGCTTATCTTCTAAATGTTTCCTAATTTGCGATCGCAACCAAGATGTAGGTGCATCCTTTCCGTTAATTTTCAGTCTAATGCGATCGCTTTTTGGCAAAGTTTCGTTCAAAAAGCGAATAACTGCACGGCATTGGCGAAGGGTAAGGTTCTCAATTTGACCTAATTCTGGCACTTCAAGAGCAGTACAATTGGTATTAGTGCTACTTGTATTTACTGTGCAGATGATGGTATTTGTGGTACTTCTCTCTGTTGTGTTTGTCGCATCTTTTCTTGTTTTTTCCCCTGTTTCGTTGGTAGATACATTTGGTACGGTTTCAGATGGTGGCGATGCTAGCTGTTTAGCAAAAGCGCTAGTTAAAATGTAGTGAGCGAAGATACCACCATACCCTATAATGGCTACCGCTTCGATTGCGAAAGTTAGTAAATCTTGCAATTCTTGATACATTTGCGTTCACTCAAGCTTTTTTAGGGTAGCGGCAATCGCCGCTAGAAATTAAATCTGCCCTTAACTAAAAACCTTGGAATTGACCTTTTAGAGGTATTGACAGCAAAGCAACTGAATTGGTACTTCCTAGTTTCAAATTCTTAAGTACGATCGCTAATCCAAAGTTAAGCAGGTATAGTTTGAATCACCCAAACCCAAGAATCAGTTTTCAGATCGGGCCACCTTTGGAGTAGGTAAACCTTGTGATTCATTGTTGAAATGACTCCTGAAAACGAATAAATTTTTAATCACTTTTACCAGCCGTCGCTCTTGAAATAACCCATTGGGCTGGGGAAGGTTTTGTTGGTAAGTAAAAAGCAAATTGAGCAGTTCAGAGAACTAAGTTAGCTACTTCGTCGCTTTAGAAAATTTGGTTTGAAGGGTGAAAGTAAGGGGTGTTGAAGGCATCGCACTTGGCAGAAAATTTATCACTTAGAATGATTGGCGTTTTTATTACTAGCAGCGATAGCGGCTTTTTGTTGTGTACCGATGGGGTGGGTGGTGGGTCAAAGAAAAACCGCTTAAAGCGGCTTTCAAATTGATTTAATAGATTTGAGCTTTATTTGATGAAGTCATCATTATTATCATCGTCTTCATCTTTGGCATTACGTTTAGATGCTTTTACTGCATCTTGCACGTAACGGAAGTGCAATTCGATTATGGCTTGTTCGGATGCAAGCCAATAACAGTTGCTCAGGAGTTCATCAAGCATTTCATCAGCCGTATGCTCGGCATAGAAGTTGTTGAAATACTCGTTAAACTTCTCCCAATCCAATGCTTTACCTTTGGGTAATTGCCGTTGCTTGGCACGACCTGTCAGTTCGCGTGCGACATGAAGAAACATTTCTTTACGTTGTTCTTCATAGCTTTCTGCAAATTGCTTTTGCATTGGTGTTTGAGCTTTGACTTTAGCCATGATTGGCGCTCCTAGTTTAACTAACTTCACAACTGAAGCGACGACAGTCGAATCTATTTTTAAGATTCGGTTTCTAGGCAATTGCTTCACCAAGCAAGGCATCGATAGAGGCTAGTTTTTTATAGCTTTGGCTCGATTGTCAAAATTTTGACTTAGGTCAATTTGATTAAAATTATTGATTATTCGTAACTAGGGAGGTGGGTGGGGCTGCAATAGTACTCTATTTTTATTGTATTTTTAAAATAAAGTTGTGGAATAAAGGAGGCTGGAAAGCTTAAATTGGCGTAGCAAGTCAGGCAACAAACAGAAATAAAGTTCTCAAATTTCACAGCAATCAAACCAAGAGAGGGTATACTCATATCTTGCACCACTATCTTATTGCGAAAATCACAGCCTGAAAAGTTGATTATTTCGTAGGTTGGGTAGCGTTCACCCTCCCCTTATTGAGAAGGTGCAAGATCTCAGTATAAGCTTGAAATAATAAAGTTCTAGACTAAGCGCATCACCTGAAAAGCAAGAGGGGGTAGGATTTTACCTCTGGTGAGCTTTACCTTACCCTAAAATCCGCCCTTTTTCTCAAACTTTATTTTAAATTCCACTACTTTATTTTAAATTCCACCACTTTTTTTTAAAAATACAGCTAGGGCATAGATCGGGGTTGATGATGGTAAGCGTCTTATGTAACGTTTTTTGGAATTAAAAAACAGCAAACGTTACATAAGACAACTTAAAATATTGACTATCGCAGGTCGAGCTATAGATATATATTTGTTCGGTTCTCTTTGGCTGAAATTGAGTCTTATGTAACGCTTACACTGCCTCTTCCGTTTTACCGTTACATAAGACAAGGCCAGATTAGGAAGTGCTTGCCATACGATCGCATAATTTAGTTTTCTTCCTTCCCGATCAAATCTGCGTGGCTACAGTTGAGGACAAGTGGTAGGGCATCCCAATGGTCGAGACGGATGTTAGGGCGCTCTGTTGCTGTCTTCCACTTATAGACAGTTTTCGGATGTGGCGCTCTACCAGTCAGTTCCCCAAGTTTTGTGGCTAACTCTTCATCGCTTATTCTTCTGTCAGCCATAATTGCTGCCAGATTCCATTTTCCGAGCAACAGAACTCGTCTAGCCATTCGGGTTCCTATTGTTGAGGCTTTTACACTTCCCTTTATTTAAAGCTTATCACAACTATTAATGCACTATTAGAGCATTAGCGCTACAATAGTGCATATATGGTATAGAAAATTTCTGACCTGCTTTCTGGGGATGTGAGCGATCGCAATTCACTCTTATAGGCGCGGAGGTTAAGCAAGTTAATGAAACTCACGCCAAAAGAAAAAGTCATTCGGCTTTTAGAGCGCTGGAACTCCGATGAATTAAAACAGCTTCAAAGCTGGCTATCTGTTCGCATCGAACAACTAGAATCTTTATCACAAGAGTTTGAGTTACCACCAGTTAAGTCGGGACGAGTTGCGCTGAGCGTGCGCCGCTTTAACTCAATTGTCTACCGTTTAGAAAAAGTGCGCTGCGGAAAAGAAAACTGCCGTCGTTGCCCGCATGGTCCCTATTGGTACGGCTACCAACGGAGTAACGGAAAAGTAGTCAGTTTTTATGTTGGTAAAGAATTACCATCAAATCTTATGTAACGCATACAGTAGTTCTAGCGTTACATAAGACTGGTGCTATATGAAGCAAAAGCTGAATCTTATGTAACACTTGTTAGGTTAGAGAGTATAGCAGCGTTACATAAGATATTAGCAATCGAACAGTTACAGGTTATTCGTCGTCTTCCTCAAACTCTTCATCTTCGTCTACTTCAAAATCTTCTTCATCGTCTTCATCTTCATCTTCGTCTTCGTCATCCTCCTCATCATCCAATTCATCGAGAGCATCATCAATTTCGTCATCATCCTCTTCATCATCGAGGTCGTCATCCTCAACTTCAGATTCCTTGGCAATCTCATTACGACGCTTGAGTGACTGGACGTTAAATTCAACCAAGTCAGCAATTGCCATTTCTGTATTCTCAGAAACGCTATCGTACAGCTTACTCATTGCCATAGCTACCACTTCTGTATCGTATTTGAGAGCATCAGGACGACCGAACAATTTGGGAAATACCGTATTATTCCAGTCTTGCCAATCAAACTTCTTACCATTGCCATTGCCATTACGCTTGTTAATTTGAGCTTGTACATCCAAGCCCAACTTTTCCCGTGCAGCATGACCGACTTTGGTAGAAACGCGACTGTCGCGGCGTTGAATAGTCACGCCATATTTCTTGTGAATGGCATTGCGAATAATCTTCACCAATTCTTCAGCTTGCTGTTCTGGAGAAAGCTGAGGTTTTGGTTTCTTAGCCGCTTCAACTGGCTTTGACTTCGTGCTAGAAGGTGCAGCGTTACCGTTCGATTTACCGTTTGCCGCATTCGATGTAGTTCTAGAAGAGGCGGCTGTTTGTTTTTTGGTTGTTGCCATATCGACACTGAACTTAACTTCATTTCTGAATGCCGCTAGGCATAATTACTACCGTCCAATTAGAGGGGTAAGCTTTCGCTCAATCGTAGGAAGATTTCTCCTAACTTTGTCTATCAAACTGTTAGTAATCAAAATAATCCGTTCAACTTGCCATGAAAACTATCAACGACTGGCCTAAACTAATAGCACAAGGTACACCAATTGTGGGGCTAGAATATTATAGTGCTGACCGACAACAAGTACTATCAACATTTGCACAATTTGCTTGTCATCAAAGTCTGAATGCTTATTATTGGAATTCAGCTTACTCAACAATTCAAGTTATAAAATATATCAACGGTCACTGCATTTTAGAATCAGTTGACTTAAAAGTGGAAGATGATGTATTGCAATTTTTGTTAGAGTCTGACGAACCAGGCATATTTTTGCTAGAAGATATCTTAGAATCATCTAGCCCTTGTTTGCCACTATATAGAGTTTCTCAATTAGCCAATGCCTTCTTTCAATCCGAGTGGCGCAAAGTTAAACAATATTGGGTACTTTTGAGCGATTACATCCAATTACCTAATAAACTACAGCCACTAATACCTATCTTAAAATGCTCTTTACCTAATAGTTTTGAAGTAGCAGGTTTAGTGAATAAGTTCTGCGATCGCACTAACAGTTTAGAGTGTCATAACGAGCAAGTAGCAGCGAAAAAACAATTAATACGAGCTTGTCAGGGATTACCTATTGCTGAAATTAGCTTGGTGCTGGAGCGATCGCTAACTCTAACTTCTTCAGTTGAACAGATTGCCCAATTAGTATTAGAGCATAAAATATCTCAACTGAAAAACCAAGGATTAGAATTCATTGCCAAACCTGACGTTCCTTTTGCAGGTGGTTTAGACTTACTCGATACATACTTAAACGATGTAGTCAAGCTATTAGAACCAGAGGCTAAAAAATACAATCTCAAACCTCCCAAAGGAATGCTGTTGTGGGGGCCACCCGGTACTGGTAAAAGTTTAAGTGCAAAACTGACTGCTAAAAAATTAGGCTATGCACTACTAGCGATGAGTTGGGGCAATGTTTTAGGTAGTACCAATCCCGATCGCGCTTTAGCTAAAATTTTAGAAACGGCAGAACATTTGGGCGGATGCGTATTATTTGCAGATGATTTCGATAAAGGATTTGCCGGGTGGGATTCAAATGCAGACGGCGGTGTAGCCAGACGACTATCGCAGAAATTGCTTACTTGGATGCAAGAACACACCTCTGATGTGCTGATGCTGGCTACCGTTAACCGATTGGGAATGCTACCTCCTGAATTGATTCGTAGATTTGATGATGGTGGTATTTGGTTTGTAGATTTACCCCATAATGGAGCAAGGTACGAGATTTTCAATCTGCACCTAGCTAAATATTTTCCTCAACAATTTGGGTCAGGTCAACCAAATCCTTGGAGCGATCGCCAATGGTATTCGCTACTATCAGATTATGCTGGTGCTACTCCAGCAGAGATTGGTAATGCCGTCAAACGTTGTGCCGAACGAGCGTATTGTGAAGGCAGACCCGGTAAAATTGAACTAGCTGACTTACGCTATCAAAGAAATCAGTTTGTATTGTCATCTCAAAGGAGTTCCGAGGATATTCAAGCCATTCGCAACCAAGCTTCATTTGCTAAACCTGCATCGGGTGAAGATGTTTCTAAATTCGCCGTAACTGAGCAAGAGTTATTTGAGTACCGTCCACCCAGAATCAAATGATTAACACTAGCAATTATAAATCAGCTAATTCAACAATTACTTGAGGGGAAGAAACACGTCGGTAATTGCTTCATGTTCGGCTACATCTGGAAAAAAACTAACTCTTTGAATAAACAGTGGAAAGTCGCGCGGTTCTTCACCACTCAAAGGAAGCCATTTCGAGTAAAGATAAGTGATGCTCTCTCCAAGATTAGCATCGGCTCCAATGTGCCGCAATACAGCGCACCTACCACCTGGAATAATTTTTTCTACTACTCCAAACTGGTTATCAGCCACATTTCGCTGTATTGATACACAGATATCCAAGCGATAGTCGTCTGGCAAAGTATCAGCTGGATTATCGTAGAGGATATTGTAAGTAGCGCTGACAGAAGGTGGCAAATTGTTCTGCTTTCGCCATTCGATAAACTTTCGCACGGAATTCCCGATGAGATTGGGGTCGCCACGGTGTTCGAGAACGGCAACTTTGGTATCTTTAAAAGTAATTAGTTTGACGGTAGCGGACTGATTCTCTTGTTTCATATACTCGGTTCTTATGTTACTTAATACTTGGTAAGTCGAGTGCCAAAGATTCCACTGGGGATACTCTCTGAATTCTGTTGGAGTCTGCCCTATACTCTTCTTGAATGCACGAGAAAACGATTCATGGTTTTCATAGCCACTCGCCAGCGAGATATCGACAATCTGCATCCTTTGGCGAAAGGCAAGTTGATAAGAAGCGCGTTTCAAGCGATTGAGTTGAATGTATTTGTATACGCCAATTCCGAAAAGCTCGGAGAACTGCCTGTGAAAATGATACTTACTGAATGCAGCAACGTTGCTGAGTCGCTCGATAGTAAGGTCATCGTCTAGATGAGAATCGATGTACTCAAGTACTTGGCGAAATCTAGAGTAATAGGTATTAAGAACAGATTCAGTCAAATGGTGTATCCTCTTGGTCTATCAATATACTAATCCCTGGTAATTCATCAAAGCTTGACAGAAATTGCTCAATTTATTGAAACTTGCTTTGAAACTTCGTTAAGTTTAGTAAACTGTCTTATTTGTTTAGTAGGGTAGGTTTGTAACTACCCTACCACTGGTATTACTTACGTTTGACTTTCTCCGATTTACTTGAAATTTGTTACGGAAGCATTCAAGTAAAATCATCCAAATTAAACAAAGTCATTTGTTTAGCTGAAGTTGTATTCTTCTTCGGCTTGCGTTTTCCCTGCACTATTTCTTGAATCACTGTTTCTGTTTGTATTGGTTGTTCAACTATCTCAACACTTTTGCACTCTACCTGTTCGCTCTTTTCCTCTTGCTCTGTATTTTCAACATTTTCAAACCATTCTTCATACCAATAAACCGCATTTATCGATTTAGGCTTTTCGGCTAATAAGGTATTACCAAGCCAAAGGTCAGTTTGACCCAACCACCAAATCGGAATTGCCAACCAAGGCGCGTACAGAAAGAACTGAAACAAAGCACATTTCAACAAGATTGGGTCGATGTCCTGACCGATACCACACAAACAATAATTAGATTGTGCCAACATTAAAGTACCCGTACCGCAAGCAGGTTCATTAAAGCTAGAAGTTCGGTCTATTTTGCCAGCGCTAATTACTTGAGACATGAAGCTACCGACTACTAGCGGTGTTGGATAAAATCCTGCATTCCTCTGCGCCTTTTTCCCACAAATATCGGGTAGTATTCTACCCAAATAATCTTCGGGATATAGCAAAAGAGCAGACAAATCGAACATTTGGTAAAGACGCATCGATGCTCCTTCACAACTTGCTGGTTCTTTTGGCAGAGTTTTGTAAGCTGGATGACCGAAACCAAATAAAGTCCAATCCAAGAAATATTCGAGATATTCCCATGCACTCCAAGTTCGCCATTCCCCATGTTTGGGAATGCAATTGAGAGTATTGTTCAGCATATTTTCTGCTACGCTTGAATACTCCCAATCGATTTGTGGAATTGGTTCGTTAGGTAGTGTCTCTTGAATGACAGACTCCGGCAATGGTTCGGGTTTTCTATTTTCTAAAAGAGCTAACATCGGTTCCATTTTCCACCGAGTCCAGGCGTGAGCCGGAATTAATTGACATCTCCCCCAGTAATCCCATCTTCCCCAAAGGCAACGGTCTACTTGCGCCAGGATTGGCATCATCCAGCCATGTACTAAATTCCGATTGAAGTTAGGAATTAAATCTTTCCTGGTTTTAATTTGGTAGGAATCTTTCCGTAATTTTTGTCGAAGTTCGATGCGAGCTTTCAGGCCAATTGTTGGAATTTCAATTAGTTTTTTCATGGTAACAATAAGCAAAAAGTATTGCCACCCGTTGACCGCGATCGCGGTGACGCTAGCTTGAAGAAAATCGGGCATTGGTGAAAGCTCGAAATTTGTTAGCGCGATCGCATAGGCTTCAGACTCGACTTAAGCAACGGTGAAAGGTGACCCTAACCCCGCATTTCTCACAAACTTGGTGATGAGTATTTATTTAATTTGACAATTTAGCAACGGGGTTGCAAATTTGAATTAAAATTTTCTTAAGCGACTGTTTCCCAGTCCCTGGTTTTTTTACCCTTCATTTTTTACCCCTAAATTAGCTTCTCAATTAGTTTGTGAGAAAGGCAGGAGATTAAGCAAGGATCTCTGGAACATAGTTCTTGAGGGTGATCGATGTGATGAAAAGCTAAGATAAAGAGGTTAATCTAAAGGAGCACTAAAGATAAATGCCAGAGCCAACAAAACAGCAAAGTAACCCCTTTTCCACGGGGGGAGGTGGAGTAAATTTTGAAACACGGGTTCAAGCAGCTTTTACCATTCTTATGCTTTCGGGTCGGCTTGCGCCCTGCTTACCACTTTTTCCAATTGTAAAAATTAAGCTGCAAGGGCATTATGCTGGCTTTAATACTGATGATTTCATTGTGTTTGCTAACCAGCCAGAAACAGAGAAAGAAGCAAGATTGCTGGCTCAAATCAAGCATGACATCAGCATCACAGCAAGCGATAAAACTTTTGCTGAAGTCATTCAAAGTACCTGGAATGATTTCAATGACGAAAGTTTCGATCCTGACACTGATGCTCTCGCTCTTATCACAGGTCTTCTAAGTGCAACTGACATCAACGATGTGCGACCTATTTTGGAGTGGGCAAGGCACGCTGAAAATGAAGCAGAATTTTTCACCAAAATTAATACTGCTAACTTTAGTAGTGATGCGAAAAGAAATAAATTAGAAGCATTTAAGACTCAACTGAATCAAGCAAATAAAACAAGATATCAAAAGTTAGTAGTTGACCTCATGGAATATTTCTTTTGCCAAATTAAGGCTTTTTGTGATTTAGGACTTACTCAGTTAGTATACATTTTATTAAAGGCTGCCGTAAATATTGACTTTAGTTTCGACACAACTATTTTGGAACAACAAATATGGAAGTTCCTAAAAGCTTTTCATGTCATTGGCTATGATTTGGATACAGAGTCAGGAAGTACCTTATCCTTGATTCAAAATCTAATTGCGCAATATTCAAATGAGTCTGCGCTATTTTTGTGGGCAAGAGTCGTTGATGCTGTTCAGACTGCAAATCAGAACGCAGGAACAATCACTTTAGAGACTTTGCCAGATGATATCCGGACTGCTTTTAGCACTGTTAGTTCCTCCAGTTGGTCATCAGATATCACCAAGCTCAAGGATCATGGCAATTACATTTTAGGTGGTATAAGGACTACTGTTAGTGGAGTTCATATTGAGCAACCGGATGTATTCTCTGAACTGCTCAGTTTGACTGAAACCTCTAGCTTCGTTTTTGTTTCCGGAGAGCGTGGTTCTGGAAAATCTAGCCTGATACAAAAGTTTTCAAACTATATAAGTAAAAGCGCTCCTATATTCTGTCTACGCACTGAGGATTTAGAGCAGTCCCATCTTGACAATGTTTTTTCAGCAATGGGCTTAAGAAGTTCACTTTCTGATATAGAAGCAAGCTTCGCTTTAATGCCCAAAAAGTACTTAATCATCGAGTCGCTTGAAAAGCTTCTTGAGTTAGAGAAAACAACAGCGTTTACAGACTTGCTTCAATTACTGAGTAAGCGTCAAAGTTGGACTGTGATTGCTACTGGTCGTGACTATGCGTATCAACAAATAACATTTAACTATCTTCAGCCTTTTGGAGTTAACTTTAAAACACTTACATTAAATGGTTTTAGTAATGATCGAGTTCAGAATTTATGTGAACGACTTGAACCCTTGCAAAGAATTTCTGACAATCCGAATTTGAAGCCGTTGCTAAAATCTCCGTTTTTTGCGGATTTAGCATGTAGGGTTCTTCAGACCGGAACGGAATTTATATCTCAGGATGGTGAAAAGGAGTTCCGCGTTGCAGTCTGGCGAAATGTAATTGCAAAAGAACAAGAGCGAGCAAATGGAATGCCGTTTAAGCGAAAGCAAGCTTTCATCAATGTTGCAGTCAGTAGAGCTAAGCAAATGGTTTATGGAGTTCCTGAGACTGAATTTGATGGTGAGGCTGTACTCAAGCTCGAAGAAGATAACTTAGTTCGTCGCGACTCCACAAACAGTCTTGTTAGCCCATCGCATGATGTTCTAGAGGACTGGGCGCTTGACCAATACATTGAGGATGCTTATCGAAGGTATTCAGGAAGAACACAAGATTTCCTTGATGCAATCGGTCATGAACCTGCAATAAACCGTGCATTTCGCTTATGGCTTCATCAAAAGTTAAGATATGGTGAGAATATTGGTGATTTTGTGCGCTCTGTTCTTACTAGTCAAAATATCCAGAGCTATTGGCAGGATGAAACTATTGCTGCGATACTTCAAGGCGAGAATCCAGATGAATTCCTCAGTTCTTTAAAGGATCAGCTTTTTTTAGGCAATGGAAAACTTCTGAAACGTTTTTGCTTCATACTCCGAATAGCTTGCCAAACTCCAGACCAGAAAATTATTTCCAAACTCAAACAAAATGATGATAAATCTTTAGTTGATGCCTTACTTCTTAAACCCTATGGTCAGGCATGGAAAGCCCTGATTCGTTTCTTACTTGAAAACAAAGATTCTGTATTTGAGAGTTTATTACCGCACATAACAGAAGTTCTAAGTAATTGGTCTTCCCTAGTAAATCTAAATGAGGACTTACCATTACCAGCCCGTGAAGCGGGATTGCTAGCTCTTCACTTGTTAGCTCCTCTTAAGGATTTACATGGAGATAATGTTAATAGAAAAAAGCTACTTAGCGTTATTTTTAGAATAATTCCAGCCATTAGTAAAGAGTTTGTCAATCTTTTAGAATCTGAAGTTCTTGTTTATCGAAGCCAAGGTAGTCGATTATCCTATGCTAAAGATTTCTGTCAAATGGCTTTGAAGGAAATTGAATCAGCTTTCTTTTGTAAGTATATGCCCAACCGCCTCATGAAATTGGCATGGTTTGAGTGGTTTATAGAAGAAATAGAAGATAGACCTAGACATATAGTTGCAAGTAGTTTAAAGATCGAAAATCGTTTTGGCTTGCACGCACACAAATTTAATTTCTTTCCAGCCAGTGGTTCTAAGGGTATATTCCAGCATTTGCTTCGCTTTTATCCGAAAAAAGGCTTGGATTTTATTTTGAGACTACTGAATAAAGCAGTAGAAACATATGTTCATTCTGAATTGTATCTATCACACCAATCGAGAACACAAGAATATGCAGAGCTAGTCTATGCAGTGATACCTATCCATCTAAACACTGGAGCCAAAATTTATCAGTATTACTCCGGTGACTTTTGGGGTGCTTACCGAGGATATTCCAATGTTCCGTGTTTATTAAAATCTGCTTTAATGGCGCTGGAAAACTCCTTGATTGATTTAATGCAGTCCAGTCAATCGGAAAATCTAGAGTGGTTATTTAACTACATTATGCGGAATAGTAACTCAGTTATGCCTACAGCAGTACTAGCTTCTGTAGCAACAGGTTTTCCTGCAAAAGTTGGGAAATCTGCGCTACCACTTCTACGTACTGCTGAGCTTTATCACATGGATCGGAATCGGATTATTCATGAACGAGGTGGCAATGAAATTGATTGGCATCGTTCTGGTTTTCAAAGAGATATACTCTCTCAACTTTATTCAGAAGAGAGACGTACTGCTGCCTTGCGTCCGTGGCGGGCAGAACATTTAGAGACGTTGATTGTGCGCCTTCAGTTTTCCGAGTGGAGAGATGAAGCACTTGCTACTATTGATTTGCTACGTGCATCTGAACCACAAGATGAAACGACACGATTTCTCTTACATAGGATTGATAGTCGTGGTTGGAAACCTGTAGAGGATAAAGAGAATAACAGAATTATTTTCGAGCCCGAAGATTTAGAACCTGACCTAAAGGATATTCAGCAGCAAGCTCAAGAAAAGTTGCTAATACAAAACCGCTTTTCTGCACTTTATGTTTGGGCGAGAAAAACCTTTGAACACGAACCGCTAGAGAATGAATACTATGCGACGTGGCATGAGGCTCTTGCTGAAGCAAAAGAGCTATTTGAAGAACTCCAGTCTAGTGCCGTTGGTGATCTAGCAGCAATGTATTTTGGTGCTTTTGTCACTGCTGCTGCTAGTTTTATTCGAGACTATTCAAGTGAACTGAATGAAGAAGATGTTTTATGGTGTGTTGAATTAATAATTCAAACAGTTACAGCGAATGCAGACTCAGATAACCCAACAGCGCAAGCAGATGCAACGGATCACGACGGTACATCTGCTGCTGCATCTATTCTTCCAATCTTGTTGGATTTTGCTTTTGAGGAGCAAAAGAAGTTTTTCATTAAAAGGTTAATTGCTATTGCATTAACACATATTAATGAAAATGTTCGGCACAAAGTAGCCGAGGGTATCAGAAATCATCTTTGGCAAAGAGATCCTGAATTCGCTCAAAAATGTATTATTGGAGCACTTGAGTACGCCCGATTTGAGCAAGACCAAGATAACCGATTCACAAAGAGGCGAATATATAGCCTAGAGGGTGCTGATAGAGAGGCTGAGATTACTAAGCTGCAAGAAAGGAAAAATGAATTCTGCGTTCGATTTTCACGTGGTGAGATTCCCGATCAGATTGAACAAGTTACGCTTCAATCACATAGCTCTTGGTATCTTTTAAGCCCATGCTTGATGATACCAGATGGCTCAACAGAACCTAGCCATATTAAATTTCTGTCGAATATGCTGACTATCTTTTTTGAAGATGAGCAAAGAGAAAATACAAAATATTCTGAAGAGAACGATGAAACTGAAATTCATTATGAAATGCCATTAAAATTTACAAAACGTTTTGCCAAATATTTGTTTCACTTACACAGTTCCAGTTTTCAGGATTATATTGAGCAGTTACGAATGGGTTGTGAAATAGCACCCATTTTTGTTGATTACCTTGCTGTATGTGTTGCTGTAGAGTCTGAGAGACAAGGTAAGAAGGAAGTTTATTGGCAACTATGGAGGGAATTATCGCAAAAGATACAGAAGATAGCTATTGAGGTTACTGGTAATAGTCCTAACCATAGGTGGCAAAATAACAAGCGCAAGTTAATTCGTGGCATGTTGAAAGTCGATTTAGACTGGCAAAAATCTGATTACGAAACTCAGGATATTGCTCTTGGAAAAGACTTACTACTTGAATTCTTCAAAAATGCTGGAAAAAATCCAGATGTGTTTGAAGCATTAGCGTCACTTATGTATCACTTTCGCTCAATTTTCTTTGAATCAGGGATACACATTTTATCAAGGCATCAAAGAGAACAAGGCGGAACTCGTTTATTTTCAGGAGTGAATACTGCGTTCTACTTGGAAATAGCTATTCAGTATTTTCTACAAATTGATCAACCTGGACCTTTGTCAAGGAATTTGCATGAGTCATGTTTAGTGCTGCTCAATGCAATTGTTGAAACTGCTTCATCAAGAGCATATTATCTCCGAGAACATCTTATTCGTTCTCGTAAGATATTGTAAGTCTAATTTGAGCTTTGCAAGTGAAAGTTATGTTATTACTCTAGAAACTAGGTTGTTTATTAAGGTACGATGCCCAGCCAGGATGAATTGAACGCTCGCACCCACACTTTGGATAAGTTTCTGATTCGGAACGCGATCGCTGATTGCTGATTGGTGCGAGCGTTTCCAAGCTTTATGGGGCGGCAAAAACTGGCTTTAAATCGCGACCAAACCAAACTTTAAATGACGACAAAAACTAACCGCCCCAACTCTTAACCATCTGAATTTCGACTTCACAAGGGATTGGCGTTAAAAACTTGTTTCCAGCCCACACCATAGAGCGTTTCAGCAAAGCTTTGACTGTTTCTACTTCTGCAATCGGACACTCTAGTAAGATTTCATCGTGAATTACGCAAATCAACCTGCCTCCTGTTCGATTCAAGGGTGCAAATAGTTTGGCTAGTGCAAGTTTTGTGATATCAGCACTCAGCCCTTGAATCGGGTTATTCAACATCTCGTTAAGCAATGGCTTAGAATCTTTAGACCAAAGTCTTCTTCTTCCTCCTAAAGTACGACTCTCTCGCATTCCTTTTAACCAATTCTGCCGTACATTCTTGTGAAACTCAGCAATTCCAGCATAGCTTTCAAAAAAGCGCTTTCGGAACTGTGAAGCTTCTTTCAAACTCAAAGTTCTACCATGTTCAACTTGAGCCAGGTTCTTAAATTTCTTGGCTCCCATACCGTAAATTAAGCCAAAATTGATGATTTTACCAAGCTGTCGATCTTCTGGGTTAATATCAGATAACGGCTTACCCAATACTAAAGAAGCAGTTAACTTGTGCAAATCTTCACCCTTTGAATAAGCAGCAATCAGAAGGCGATCGCCACTCACTTTTGCCATGATTCGCAGTTCAATTTGACTGTAATCTGCTTTTAGTAAAACATAGCCCGTTGCGGCTTTAAAACATTGTCGAGTTGCTTTATCTCTAGGAATATTCTGCAAATTTGGTTCTCGACAACTAAACCGACCCGATTTGGCTCCAATTTGAAACCAGTTTGGATGAATGCGTCCGGTAACGGGATGAATGTGTTGCGGTAAACCTTCAGCAAACGTGCTAATTCGCGTTGATAAACTACGATAATCCAGTAATGCTTGAATAACTGGATATTCATTTGCTAAAGGAATTAAAGTTTGAGTGTTAGTAGAAGAAACCGAAACTCCTTGAGCTTGCAAAGCAGCTAAAACTTGTTTGGGAGAGCGAAGATTGATAGAATTAGTGAATTCTGCAAGTAAAGAAATTTGCTTGTTCGGGGATGGGATTTGCAATGATGAAAGCTCTCTTGCAAGTGCTTTCTGTTGTTCTTCTAGCTGTTCTTTCAATAATTGCCATTGTGCTTTATCTAACAACATCCCATTTAGTTCCATTTGTGCAACTGCTGGTAAACAAGCGAATTCCAGTAAAGCTGTCTCCCACAACAAAGCTCGTTTTAGTTTACGTTTCAGGTAAATTCGTAAAGGTAATACAATTGCAGCATCTATAGCTGCATATTGTAATTGAGCGGCTGTTAATTCACCTGACCAGTCGCTTGTTTGTAATCGCTTATCTAGTTTGACATTTAGTAATTGGTCAGCGATCGCTTCTAGGGATAAACTACGCTTAAGTCCGGCTGTCAAGACTCGATAAGCGAGGTAAGTATCAAAAAAAGGACGGCTTGGTTGTAAGCCAGCTTGTGTTAGCATCATCCATTCAAATTTGAGATTGTGTCCTACTTTGAGCGCATTTCCCCTTAAAAGTTGGCGTAATGGTGACAAATCTTCACTGTCAATTGCAGCTAAATCAACGATGACAACTGGATGGTTCGGAATAGCCAACTGAACGAGACGAATTTTCGCTTGATGCGGGTCAGTTCCCCCTTCAGTTTCACAATCAATACCGATAATTTTTGCTTGCCAAAAGGGTTTAAGTGCTGTTTCTAATGCAGCAGCACTATTGATTAGTTGATAAGGGTAATTGAAAGAGCTAATGTTTTTAATTGTAATGGCATGAGGTTTATTTTGAAGAAGGTTAGCTGACTGGTTGTGCTTCATCATTACTTGGGTTTCCGACCAAGAATAAAAAGAGCCAGGACTATCTTTACTGGTGCGGGGAGAGGAGTAAAGTCGAAGAATTGATTTGGCAGTAAGTTTCATAACGGTGGTAAATACTAGCTTTTTTTAGCTACCGCGATCGCGGTAAGTGAAGAGAGTAAAATCAATTCAAAACTGGTAACTTAGTCATTAAATCTTTAGCTAATTATCATTACTCTTTTAGCTGAAGTACAGGTGTACCATGAAAACTAACTAATGACTAAAGTTACGCTTGCTAACAAACAATTATCAATTAACAGGTTAAACCAAGATGAGACAATTCAAACCAAGAAATAAACAAATGCAAGACTGTATCGCCAAACTAGGTTCTATTTTGGAAACCTACGGACAAGATATATTTTGCGACGCTGTTCAAAACTTATTGGACAATCATCCTGATACTCAATCATTGGACAATTACAGCTACCAAGTTATTATGCTACCAACTGATTACAACATTGAAGCGGTTTTGAAAGCAGCAGAGTTAACCGTTAAATGAGTATTAAATTGCCCTAACCTATAAAATCATTTAGTTATAGGGCAATTTAATACTCATTTAATTTGCTATTAAGTGAGCGTTTAAAGAGTTATAATAAATTTAATTTATTCAGCGTTCTCAATAAAATCGACATTGCTTGTTAACTACGAACCGCATCGAACATTACGCAAAAATAGCTGATTTGTTGTCAAGTTTAATTAGGAGGTGAAAATATGAAACTCGAAGTATATCACTGCCATCAGCTTATTTTTACAGAAATCGATTATTTATTACTTACTAAAGTAGCAATTGTACGTTGCAAATCTAGACGGCAAGTAAAAGCTTTAATGGAAGCATTCTATGCTACTCAGAACCTCAATAATAATTCCGGGGTTAATAATCCCAAGGTAGAGGTTATTACCCTATCTCGCTCTAGCCGAATCGGAGACGTATTTGCTATCGGCGATCGATTTTGGTTATGCGATCGATCGGGCTGGAAGCGAGAAGGAGATGGGTGGTATCTTATCAACAAGCCATCACTAACACCCACCAATCCGCAGCGATATGATGCAGTTTTGGGAAATCAGATGGCTTGTGCTACTACTTCTGCTATCTTGGGTGGTATAGAGGGAGTGAAGCATCGCTTAGCCCAAGCAGTCACCGTACAACAGAGAGCGATCGCAGTCAAGGAAGCACTCAAATATTACAATGGCATTGACTTAATTAAAGAAATAGGATGTCAGCATTGCGTTTCTGTAGTAATCGACTCCAAAAATTACTACTATCCCGCTATTTTTGAGGCTACCAAATTGCAGGGATACAATTCGCTTTATTGGTGGATAACCAGTACATTCAACTTCACAGCATCTTTTGTTGATGCGATGCACCAGGCTACTAAAATTGCTCTCCAGTACGATATTCCATTATTCTATGAAATCGCTCATCTCACTAAAGCTACTTGCGGTTGGGTTCCCGATAATGCTAACGAAAAAATGATTCAGTGGGATTTTCATTATGCAGTAGATACAATGGGTTCGAGATTACATTTTGCTACCAAACCTAAGCTTCGTTCCCTTGGTGTTAAGGTATCTGGAGAACCCGATAGAATTGCCAAAAATCCGCACCATCGCAGCTTTGCACCGATGAAGCTGTGGAAAGTGCCACCGGGTATTTGTCCAAGTGAACTGGATTCTGGGCTAACTGACGATAATCAGATTAACTGATATTTTTGAGGTAGTAGCGGCTTGCAGATACTTTAATTGAGATACACGGATTTCAGTTTTTGTCAAGTATATCAGTGTTTGTCTCTGTTTGGGGCAAGCATTATGACGTTTAGTTACAATCTAAGGTAAACCAGAATGAAGCTAGGAGATATCGTTAGTCGCCTTGTCATTGACCCCCGTAAATTGACGGAATACGCGCTTAATCCTGACAACCCAATAGGCGGTGACAAAGCGGTAATGTTTCAACTTCATTTAGGCTTTACCAAAGATAATTATCAGCCTCTGCTAGAACAAATTTCAGCACAAGCGCTTGATGCTGAAGCAATTTTAGGACAAGCTGATGAACATGGACAACGTTATCGAGTAGATTTAGAAATTACTGGAACCGAAGGACAGCAAGAAATTGTGCGTACAGGTTGGATAGTAGAGCTAGGTAGTGATGCAGCTAGGTTAGTAACCCTTTTTGTGCGGAGGACAAGATGATTGAAGCAGAATTATTTGATGTAATTGAATTGCTAATTAATTTGCCTAATTATAATCTTTTAGCGGGAACGCGAGGAGCAATTGTAGATTGTTATGGTTATGGTAAATATGAGGTAGAGTTTACTAACGAAGAAGGAGAAACTGAGGTTCTTTGTTCGCTGCAATCTCATCAATTTATAGTGGTTTGGAAGGCTAAAACTAAGAGTTGGTTATCAGTATCAGAACAGATTGTAGCTGCGCTCGGTAATTTATCTGAAGAACGTAAACGAGAAGTTTTAGATTTTACTCGTGCTTTGTATCAAAGGTGATTATTTTGAGAGTGCAATTGGCTTTGCTGGTGCGCTTGGCGCAATCGCTTTTGTTTGCATTTGTCAAAAAAATCATTGTTTCTTAATCATAGCGCTGGCTTTACTAATAACCCAAGTTTACTCACGATGCCAGCAAGGAACTATAGTTTAAATAATTAATAATCAGTAGACGATAAGTTGTAACTCTATAAACTAACTAATATTAAGGCTCTCCCCTCCAAGTGGAGGGGGTAACTATAATGGTTAAGAATTACCAGTTCTGGTGAAGTAATAGATGTTCAGCATGATTTAGTTTGAAGTTGTTTACTTAGCTGACTTAATCTAAACCATGAACAATACTTCTTTCGAGCCAAATTTAGGCTATCAAAATTCTGGATACTATGCCGATGAAGATACTTTGGGTTACGCTTCACCTCAGAAGGTAGAGCAAGGTAACTTTGATGATGGCTATCAAGAAAACGTTTACGACTCATCTAATCTAGCTGACAGTGCTTGGACAGATTCACCTACTCGTTCCAATCCACAGTTAGAACTAGAGCTTGATTAGCTTTTATTAACAGGCAGTGATAAATAGGTAGTAGAGCTTTTTACTCACTCTCTACTACTTACTTGCCACTCCTTTCTTTATTCGTCAAAGCCACAGAAAGATAACGGTGAACCCAATGAACCGTTCCAATCAATTCAATTACTGCATTGATGTCAAAAGTATTTTAAAGCGATGTAATTTCCTATTACCGCTCGCAATTTCTGTGTTTATATGGTTAAGCTTTTCATCAATGGCTTACGCCAATCCATTACCTACTCGAATTTGGGAATCAGAACAAGCTAAAGTATTATTACCCGACTGGAATCAGATTAGCTTTAGCGATTTTTCAGCAGTTCCCAATGCAGGAAGCGTTGGTAATAGAAGTTGGCAAACAGGCGATAAACTAGAGCAAATTTTACAGCTAGCAGATATTAGCGACCTTAAACCAGAAATCCTTTCATTGGCAGCAATTAAAAAACTCGTACCTAATAGCACAGATTGGCAAAATTTAGCTTTGTCAGCCTTTCCATTAGTAGGAAAGCAAACCCTCAGCCATCTGGTCGAAATTGTTCCCAATCTAGGTCAATTTCGGTTGAGTGAAGTGCCACCGATCGCAGCTTTAACCTCTCAAATATCTCTCGATAATTCCCAATTAAATAACCTACCACTTAATCAAGTAATAGAACGAGTACCGAAGTTAGCACAAACTCAACTTAACCAAATTGACTTATCTGGGTTTTCAATTGCACAAATACCCAACCTGACTAGCGTAAATTTAGAACAGTTTTCTGGTTGGGAAACCGAACGAATAGCTGATATTCCCAAGCTCTCGACGCTACCGCTTTCTCAATTTCCAGTACCAGTGGCAGAAGTAGGCGGTGGAGTGATGCGAATTGACATGATTTATGGTGCATCTGAAAGCAAGCGCCAAAACACTATTTCCGGTTCTGATGTTGAAGGATTTGCAGTTACTTGTACCAAAAACTGCGCTTACATCGAACTTGATGATTTAGAAAACTCCGGTCGTCGCAGGTCTGGCCCACTGGAAGGCAAACAGTGGATTAGTGGAAAATATCAGGAAGTTCGAGGCGGTTCTGGTTGTTTGGCAGGTTGGGAACCAACGGGTCGCCATCCCTTTGGTAAAGCTTTCAAAGTAGTGGTAATGGAGCCAGATGAAACTAACGATACAGTCAATACCGCACTTTATTTTCGCTTAAGCCTTCCCTGCGGTAAATCTCCTTACATTATTGGCCCAATTCCCTTTTTCAGTTACAGCGTAAATTCGCCGATATTTGTGGGTTTGCTAGAAGGCGGTTCTTCAAAAAGCGTGTCTCGTTCCACTGATGCTGCCAAATCCTCAAAACCCAAGCAGCCTATACCTTCTAACTCTAACTCAAATCAAACTGAGCCACTGAAAAGCCAACCTGGATGCGTGCGGGAGAGTAGTTATATCGGTGATGTGGATACTGCCAGCCTAAGAGAAGCGATCGCTAACCTCGAAAGTGCAGATAGCGGCGACTATCAAGCCATTGGCGCTTACGTTTGTGCAGATCGGGGAACTAATTGCGGTATGGCTTTAGGTCGCTATCAATTGATGAGTTACCGAGAAGACGTGCAGCAAGCGATCGGTTCTGTTGCTGGGGGTACTGAATTCCTCAAGCAAGTCAACAGCGGTAAAAAACCCACATCACAAGAACTATTCCGCTTCTTCCCCCCGGCGGTGCAAGATCGGCTTTTGCAAAACACACTAGCTGAAAGTATCGATCGCACTCGCTCTCAAGTCGATCCTACCACCGGACAATTGTTTGAAGGCGATCGCCTCATCGAACGAGTAGCACAGAAGCACTTCGGGGGAGAAGGCAGTAAAGTAGATGCCAACTACTCCGATATTTACGGTGGTTACTCGCTCAAATCTTACGGAGAAAAGGTGTTACAGCTTTATAACTACAACACCAAAGGCGATTGCTTATTTAATTCTCACCACACTAATTCTCTTAGTTCTGGTATTGCGTTGAGTGCCACTCGCTTAAAGACTGCCTCACTCATTAGCTTACTTCTAGGCTTAATCGGATACTTCACACAGTTTCTTCATCCCCGCAAGATGCGAACGTTTTGGTTGCTGGTTGGTTTAAGCATCGCCATCACAATTGGTACATCTACTTTCATTCATTAGGAGCAAAAAAAGATGCTAAAAAATGCGAAAATTACAAACAATTTTTCTACAGTTTCCTTTCCATCTAGAAATCCACCAGCTTGGTTAAACCGCAGCGCTTATTGGTTTCGGATTGGTTTGATACTTTTTAGCGTCATCACACTGCTGTTAGGAACTACCGCTTGCAGTTCTAGCAGTTCAGCCAAAACGACTTTATCTTCCTGGCAGAATGCTGCTGAAGTTACACCAACAGAAACTTTAGTTCAAATCGTACAATCTCACAGCAGTTTAGCAGATCCTCAAACAGCGATCGACAAAATGAAGGTGTGGCAAGTAAAGGGTAGAGAAGGTGTATTAAACATCTATGACTTTCGTCAACCTAACCTCTGCGGTCAAATCGGCTGTCTTTATGTTGGATACTTAATTCCTTTTGATAAAAGCCAGATGCCAAAAGAGGTATTTACAGCTTATCTCAATCCCAACCTACCACCGAAAATTCCTTTATTCCAAGCTGAAGCTGAATCAACTTATAACGGAATGCCTTGTTTGGTGGTTACTCAACAATCCAGTAACAGTCAAACTCAGCTTAAATTTTGTTACGACCGATTGACTTATCAATTGGTTGAAAAGAGGAAACAGGGAGTAGGGAGTAAAGAGTAGGGGAAAGGTAAAAAGGAAAGAATAAAGGATAAAATCTCTTTACCACTCCCTACTCACCACTCCCCATTACCTACTCTTCTAAATCAACAGAGGCATCAACTTCAATCGTTTCAAAATCATCCAATTCATCTAGTTCAGCATCAGATTCTTCAACTTGTTTAATTCGACGAAGTGGTTTCGATTTATTTTTACTACCACGGCTATCAACAGTAGGTAATACCTCAACTTCCTCCGGTTCTCCACTCTTAGCTAATGCAGGTAATTGTGATTCCCCAGCCTCTATAAACCCAGCTATATCCTGATGTAACCCCCAAAATGTTTTCTTATGTTCGGGAGTTCCCAAGTATAGTTTGGGCAGATTTTCCAGAGTTGGCTTGATAATGTTAGCCGTTTTACAGCAAAATGACTTGTTCTTTCCTTCGCCTTCTTTGACAGCTTGAAACTTGATGTTGATAACACCCAAAGAACGCCACTTGTCAGTCTTGCCGCTATAATCTACTTCAAAGTAATCGGCAAATACTTTTTCCAAGTGACGATAAAACTCTTCACGAGCGCTCTTAAAACTCCAAAGTGCTACGTTCTTAAATCGCACCACAATTGGAATTTTATGCAACGGTTGGTTTTTGGAATTAAGGAAGATGAGAGCGTGTTCCGAACACACTTCCTGCGTCTTTTTATCCAGATTTTGACGATACTCGTCATACAAACCAACAAATGTTCCAGCTAAATCACCGTTTTCTTCTATATCTTTGAAACGAATGTACTCTGGTACAAAAGCTAACACTAACATCCGCGCATTACTCAGAAATAGTCCGGTTACGGCTTCAGTTAACTCAACTGTCATCAACTCTTCTTCTGTCGGCATCATTTTCCACTCAGCTTTTACGAGTTGGTCGGTTGGAATTAAAATGCCAGCCGGGTTGTCATTAATGATGATGCCGTAGGGTAAAGAAGGTCGTCTAGTTTGATTGTATTGAGGAGTCAGTAATTCTGGGTCTACTTCAAATTGAGTTGTTTGCTTTTGTCTAGAACCGTTTTGATTCGGCAATTTAGCATTATTAGCTTTAACCATTTTGAAAAATCCTCAGCAATATTGCCTGTGATTAAAGGCGATAGCCGTTACAGAAGGGTGTTAAATAGTGTAGAACTGGAAATATCAACGAATTTCAAATTTAACAAATGTTTTAATTTTTTTAATGCAAATTTAATAGAAATAACCAAAATCTGAATTCAATGAAGTAACTATGCAAAATCATCAATTCATTCTTCATAATACCCAACCGATTCTGCTGCAAACAACAAGCCAACCAACTAAACGCCCGCTAATTGGTATTGATTTTAGTGGATTAATAGGTCAGTTTATGAACCCAGAAGGTCTGGGAATGTTAGGAATGTTTTTGGCATTAATCATCTTTTCCAAAATGGTGGGAACGGGCAAGGGTAAAGTAACATCTGGACGCTTGTGTGGTGTAGCAGAAAAGATGACAGCCACAGGTCTATCTCTCAAACAAATTAAAGAAAAAAAACGACAGCCTGTAACCTTGTGGAGTGGTAGTCCAAGTTATTGGCTACCTGGTAAATTAAAGGGTTTAAGCTCTTACTTACAAACCTTACTAAGTGCTTCTCCTACTGTTTGGTTCCCTCATGCCGAACGCGGTATTTTGGTAATTGGTGCGCCGGGTAGTGGTAAAACATTTAGCGTTATTGACCGTTTAGTTGAAAGCGCATTTCAACAAGGATTTCCAGTCATTATCTACGACAAAAAAGGTGAGCAAATGAAATTACACGCTCCCTTAGCTGTTCGTTACGGTTATGACGTGCAAGTGTTTGCACCGGGGGAAGCTTATTCGGGTGTAATTAACCCCCTAGATTTTATGAGAGATGCTCAAGATGCAGTCATGGCAGCAGAAATTGGTTCAGTAATTGCGCGTAATGCGAGTTTGGGAGATAGCAAAGGTAACGAATTTTTTGAGAAAGCTGGTGAGTTGATGGCGAAGGGATTGGTACAGCTAGCTAAAGGTAGTCCCTATCCAGATTTAGCAATGGTCTACGCAATCATTCAATTACCAGATTTTGTTAAGCGCATTCATCATGCTGTTCATCGTCCTGACGGTCATCCTTTGAAAATGGATCGATGGATTGCTGCTAGTTTCTCTCAACTTTTAAGTTCCAAAGATGCTGAAAAAACGGTAGCGGGTATCAAAGCAACAGCAGAAGCAACTTATTCTGCTTTCATTCAAAAAGATTTACTGCGAGCGTTTATCGGTCAAAGCACTATTCCTATCGTTTTAGAAGGGAAAAAGTGCATTATTTTCAAATTAGATGACCAAAGACGTGCTGTAGTTGGGCCGCTTTTAGCTGCTGCTATTCACTTGTGTGTTGTCAGCAATTTGTCTAAAGTGCGAAAAGAACCCTTCGTGTATTGTTTGGACGAATTCCCCTCACTGAAATTCGATCGCATGGATCAATGGGCTAACGAATATCGCAGTGCTGGCGGTGTCCCCATTGTCGGCATTCAGAGCTTGAACCAATTGTACAACCTCTATGGGGATAAAAAAGGGGCTGCGATCGCTAGTGCCCTTTCTACCCACGTGCTATTCAATCCAGGCGATTACGATACTGCTGAGAAATACTCTAAACGCTACGGAGAAGTGGAAGTACTGGTAAAAAATCGCTCTACGGGTAGCTCGATGGGTCATCAGACCAGTCGTTCTGTCAACTGGAACGAACAATTGCAAAAGAAACCGCTGATTAGTGTTGACGAAATTCTAAGGTTTCCCCAAGGTAAGTGCGTAATTACGTCTCCTGCTTATGGTTCTGGTACGGAAGCGCTATTTCCCTATCCCCTGAAAGTTCCTGTGAAGCCTAGCGACCTCAAACGCGCTAAAGAGTCGGAAGCACTGTGGGACACGAACATTCGATCGCAACTGGAAAAACGAGCTTATTGGCACTCACTTGACCCGAAAACCAAGCAGTCAATCGATATCGATACAGAACTCGATAATCGCATTCGTGCTGCGTATCAATTGCTACCGCTACCCAATGACCCAACCGAACCAGTAACAACCGCTGATGTCAAGTCAGACCCAAAAGCGGCTGGGGAGAGAGTTTTGGGCAATTTTCGGGAACTATTTAAAAACGGAGCAATTAGCGGGGTGCGTAATGGCTGAAAACTTGGTATCACCTGATATTCTGATTGTTGACGACATTCCCGATAACATTCGGCTGCTGTCATCGATGCTAGTTGATAGCGGTTATCGGGTACGAAAAGTGGTAAGTGGGGAAAGGGCATTGAAAGCGATCGCGCTGCAAGTGCCTGACTTAATTTTACTCGATATCCGAATGCCAGATCTGGATGGCTATGAAGTGTGCAAACGACTCAAAGCATCCGATATTACCAAACAAATACCGATTATTTTTATTAGCGCTGCCGATGATGTATTTGACAAGGTGAAAGGGTTTGAGGTGGGAGGTGCTGACTATATTACCAAACCGTTTGAACCAATTGAAGTATTAGCGAGAGTAGAACAGCAATTAGCAATACGTCGCTATCAACAGGAACTATTTGCCAAAAACAAACAACTTGCTCAACACAATATTCAGTTAGAACGAGAAATTAAACAGCGACAGCAAGCAGAAAGGCGTTTGAAAGTTTTTGTTCATACTGTTTCCCACGATTTGCGAAATCCGGTGACAGGTATTTCGTTGTTCCTGCAAAGTTATCTGAAAAATAGTGCCGAAAATGTTGTACTTGACAAACCAGCTGTAGAAATGATGTTGGCTAGTTGCGCTCGACAACTTCAATTAATTGATTCTTTGGTGGAAACGCAAAAGTTAGAAACTGGCAATTATCCGTTAAACTTGCAATCAATTTCGCTCTATGGTTTGATAACCAGTGTCATCAAAAGCTGGTCTCCGATGTTAACTTCATCACAAGTTGTCCTCAACAATCGTATTCTTTCAGAGTTACCCTATATTCATGTCGATCCAGAGCAATTGTGGCGAGTGTTTGAAAATTTGATTGGCAATGCGCTCAAATACAATCCACCGGGTATTACTTTAACACTGGATGCCGAAGTAGATGCTAAAACATCTATGCTAAGAATAACTGTTGCTGATAATGGCGTAGGCATTCCCAAGGCTGAATGCGATAAATTATTCGAGCTTTACGTGCGGGGGAAAGACACAAAAGATCGTACTGGCTCTGGTTTAGGGCTTTACATTTGTCGCCAAATCGTATCAGCTCATGGTGGGCAAATTGGTGTTGAAAGCGAGTTGGGTAAAGGTACGCTGTTTTGGTTTACTTTGCCATTAGCCTGATGCCAGAAAACTTTCAAATCGTGGTATCTGCCAAAACACTCATTTTTACACCACCTTTAGGAGCCATTAAAAAACCTCGTCGCGCTGGAGCAACCAGGGTGTTTTCCGCTAATTCTAACTGATAATTTAATAGAATTGTTGCTAAAATTAATTTCATTTCAAACAAAGCAAATACTTGACCCAGACATTGACGAGAACCTCCGCCAAAAGGCCAAAATTCATAAGATGAATATTTACGATCGATAAACCTTTCTGGTTGAAATCGGTCTGGTTGGGGATATAAATCTTCTCGACGATGAGTTAGATAAATACAAGGTGTGACATACGTTCCAGAAGCAACTTGATACTCCCTTAAATTAACAGACCGGAGCGTAATTCTCGGAAAAGTGAAAAGAACGACAGGATAAATCCGCAAAGTTTCTTGACAAACGGCTGTCAGATAAGGAAGTTGAGCAATTTTGAGCGGGTCAGGAGTATTTAAACCGTGCAACTCATGCAATATTTTCTCATAAACTTCTGGCTGTTGGTGTATCCAGTATAAAGCCCAAGCGATCGCAGTAGCAGTAGTTTCGTGACCAGCGTTCAGTAAAGTTAAAAGGTTATCTCTTAATTCGGCATCACTCATAGTCTCTCCGTTGTCATATTCTGCTTGCATTAGCACGCTCAGAATATCAGAACGACTCGATCGTGCTTGTTGGCGACGCGCCCGTATTTCTGCTATCAGTTGTTCATCAATCTGTTGTCGCAAACGGAGAAATTTTCCCCAAGGGCTTCTAGCACCTAAATCTTTTTGTAAAAATGGAAGCAATAAAACACTGGCGCTGATTGGTGAACTGGTCAAACCCAGCCAAGTTGACATTAAATTTTTCAAATTTTCAAATCTTAATCCTCCCTCAATACCAAAGACTACTTTTAATATAATTGTCATGGTAATGTCTTCGCATAGATGACGTGCAATAAAGCTTTCACCTGGTTTGAGTTGTTGTGTAACTTGTTGAGTAATTTCACAAATCTGTTGCCCGTAACTAAGCATTTTTTCCCCATGAAAGGGAGGCATGATTAGCTTTCGCTGTTTTTGATGGCGTTCTCCATCTTGTACAATTAATGAATTTTCTCCAAGTTGAGGTTTAAAGATTTCATTGGCAGCACCAGGAGCATCAAGAATTTTATTAGTAGGGTTAAATATCTCTTGTAGATCTTGTGGATGACTAACAACTAAAGTTTCTAAATTACCAAAGGAATTAGTAAAAAAAAGCTCCCCATAATTTTTGGCACAACGTTCTAAAAATTCTAATGGCTTTAAAGTTGATTCAATTTGTTGGATAAATTTAGGAATTTTAACTTTCGGAATTTGTTTAATTGTCATAGCTTCTGGTTACCTCAAGAGCGTAAACTAGAATTTTAACCTAACCCTGCTGTTTTCACCTATCTTAACCCAACTGCAAATTAGCGCTTACACAACATCTTAAAATGGCAGCGATCGCTGATGTCGAATTCAGGTTATACTAATCCCAAGCGTAACGCTTTAACTGCTGCCTGAGTGCGATCGCTTGCCTTGAGCTTGTGAATGATCTGTTGTACGTGGCCTTTAATCGTGTTCGCACTCACCCCCAGTTCAAGACCAATTTCTGTATTACTTTTACCTTCCACAAGTTGTTGCAACACTTGCATTTCACGTTCGGTAAGTCGTACTTCTTCTAGTTCTTCCCCATCGGGCAGCGGTTGTCTGATGTTTTGCAACACGCAGTCGGCAATTTTAGCATCTAAATACCAGTTTCCTTCTCCTATTGCCATGATTGCTGCTTCTAGTTGAGGTATACTAACACCTTTAACGCAGTATCCGTTAGCCCCACTCGATAAAGCTGCCATCACTTTAGTTGGATTGGTGTAGTGGGTGAAAATGATAATGCGGGTGTCCGGTAGTACGTCCTTGATTCGCTGGGTAAGCGTAATGCCGTCCATGCCGGGTAATTCGATATCAACCAAGGCAATGTCTGGTTTTAGCTGGACTGCTGTACTCACGGCTTGCAGACCATCCTCGACCTGTCCTATCACCTTCAGTCCAGGCTGGGCAGAGAGTGCGTGCCGCAGTCCCACCTGCAACATCGGGTTGTCTTCCACGATCAGAACGGTTTTTGCCTTAATCTCAGTATTGGTAGTCATTTTTACCTGTGCTGTTGACTCTGGTTTCTTCCACTATCTTTTCCGGGGAAGTTTGGAAACGCCATCAACCGATTGGGAGAAGAAGAGGTTGTATTTTTAACACCATATCTCTGACAACAGAAATAGTTCTGTCTGCGTAGAAGGTTGGAAACTGTTGATATCTAACGAATATGCACTTGCTTCGGTTGGACGATTAGAACTGCAACTACGCCGTAATTTTTCCAGTTGTGCTGCTTTTGACCAAGCACTGGAATCGGCAGACCAAAGATAGCGGCGATTTTGCCAATGCTTTAGCACTCGTTTTCCACAGCCAAACCCGTGTAATTTGAGGTCTGGTCTTAAGCGATGAATTGTTTGCAAAATACCAGCTACTGTATCGGGTTTTCTGCCAGATAAAGAGCCAACCCCCACCCAAGCTCCCAATGAAAGTCGGTTTCCGTAGTCGTAGAGATGTTGCTTGTAGTCTTCAGAGTTTGAGCCTTGCAAAACAGGCATCAAGTAGACTCGATTTTTGACTAATTTTTTGAGTGCGTCGTAGTTGATAATTGTTTGAGCTTGATGTTGGCTCACTGACAAACCAGTTTTTCTAGATATTGAGGCAGACATAGCAAGTCTGGTGCAACTACAGCTTCCAGAATGCCGCACCAACTCCACCGATGGGCTGCATCAGCATATTCTTCCAAATTAGGCATTAATCCTGCAAAAGTTCCGGCATCTAAAATCCACTGTTGTGGGCTGAAACCTTTACGATACTTGCGATTTCGTAGCCGACTGAAGTTGATGCAGCAGTGAGAAAAAAATTGGGCATCGGCTGGTTGGTGACAGCCGATATAAAATCTAACAGACATCGATTGTTTTTGATTAGTTAAAGCGGTACTTCATCGATTTCGTCTATACTTTTTACTAGAGCGATCGCTCTAACTGTGTCGTCAGTTGGAATTATTACATTCCCTGTATCTGTATTACTTTTGGGAATAGCAATAGATGGCTGATATGGCTGACTTATTTTTTCGTTAATTCTCTTAATCAACCAATTGCGGGTGCGCTTGTGTTGCTTGCTATCCCAGCTAAATACTACTTTTTGAGCAGCTTCGGTCGGATGCAGTGCTAAAACAGTCAGTCGCATTTCATTAGGGTTTATCTGAAAATATTCAGTGGCTACCCACAACTTAATTCGATCGGAGTAACTCAGAAGAGGATGTCTAATCCCCCATTCAAACAGCCGGGGTCTTTCTCTAACTATTCCCACATTTGTCCGAACTTCTATTACGTGATTACAACCAGAAGAAGTACGGTTTTCCCTACATGACTTGCATTCTAGTTGAGCAGTAAGTGTCAAATCAATGAAGAGTTTTTTGTGCGGTATAAATAGGCTGGGTAAAAGTTCTCTCAGCGAACATATCCATTGTTTTAATTGGGGATACTTATCAAGTATTGGCTCTACGGGCAATCCCATTAATGTTTGTTTAAGTGTTAACTGAAATTGCTGCTGAATGTAGGTAGAAACTAGAGATCTTGATTTGTTAATTACAATTGGCTTAAGATCTGATAAAGTTAGCAGGTGCATTGTTGGGCAAGTTAGCGATAATTCAGAAACTTAAGTGGCGCTTAAGCCACTTGAATTCTCCGTTCTTACCAAAAATGGGAAAGCAATTTAGATAGAGTAGTTTTGCATAACGGAGTACCAAATATTTTTAACCACTACGCTACTGCCACAAACATTACGAACGAACTTCCATCAAAGCCCACCAATGAGTTGGTTTGATTCCCGTGTAAGCAATTCATTGGCGATCGCTCGATTATTTTGATAAATTTCCAATCGGATCGAGTTGAATCTGAATACCGAAAAGCTACAATATAGTTAACATTTGGCTCTGAATCGGTAAATCGATATTGCGGTCGGCTTGTCGTACCCGCAATATTAAAACCTGTTAAATTAATCGTATAGAGAGCGAGAATTAGCCCTTTATAACACCCTGACTAAAGAACAAAAAGACCAAATTCCGCAGCTCTAGCAGTTTGAAGGCTGGATAAACAGTTATTGCTCCACAAGAGTTATACCAGGAAGTTTTAGCATACAACTCAAGTTTGCCTGTTGTGTAGTTCCGTTTGCTTTGAAACGAGTACTACTTGCAGAAAATAAAACCTGTTTCCTTGCCCTAGTTACACCTACATAGAACACGCTTAATTCTTCTATGAAATTTTTTTCATTTCTACTATCTACAGTTAAATTGCAGTTGCTTTTATGGTTACAGGCTCCGCAGAGTCCATACCAGTTAGGCATAGAGTATTGCTCCATATCTGGCATTAATACATAATCCCATTCCAATCCTTTTGCTCCATGAATGGTTGATATAATGACACTCTCACTAACATATTCCATGTTTTGCTTTAGTGTTCTATTGTCAAAAGTATCTCTTATGAGGATTAATTTATCTTCGGCGCTTAGAAATGAGTAATCGCTTAAGACCCTGGACAAAAAAACTTCTAGTAAATTCAGCAATGACTTTATTACTGGACTGCTACTATGTTTGAATGTTTCTTCAATTTTAAGATAAAACTTTCTTAGGGTTACTTTGGAAATTCTAATATCCTTTCTTAATTGAGCGGTGAATTGAGAACAGCACTCTCTATGAAATAATAAATATTCTGGATCATCGTCACCAAAGAGAGCATAAAAATAGGAAATACCCTTCTCGATAAGTACCTCAATAATTTTCTCAATGTTTACTCCTCTTTGTTTTACTAAAATTGCAATTTTGTACAGTTGACCATCTTCATAAGATAGCAAACAACTTATCTGTTGTGTGATTTTTTTGGCTTCTTCTAGTTGATTATTAGCAAATATAAATGGAATCTTCGCATTTGTTTGAATAGCTGGAGCATCAGGTTTCTTTGCATTTAGTCTGATATTTTTATCCAGTTGAAGCATCTGTGGATTAGACATAAATCTATAATTCTTTTCAAGTACTATCTGCTCCATAGAAAATAGTTGCTCTGCCTCAAGCATTAAATTCGGTATAGCGCCTATAAAGCCATATATCCTTTGCAAGGAATCTCCCATAAAAACTAATTGAGTTTTATTAGCTACTAGCTTCTTTAATAAAGCCCAGCTTAAAACATTTGTATCCTGAAACTCATCCACAATAATCACGGGGAAATAACCCCGATAGAAGTGAAGCACTTCACTATAGTCATGAAATAGCCTTAAAGTAAGCGCAAGGATTCCATTAAAACTTATATAATCCTTATCAAGAAACCTTTCTATGATTCCATCTGTGTATCGATGGAAGAATTTTGATAGATATTGTTTGTCTACCTTTTTAACAGCATCACTATATTTAGTAAACATTAAAGCATTATCATAAGATATTTTTAGAAGCTCAGTTATTTCTTCGTTTCTGGAATCATCTACAGATTTCAGTATATCTAAATTGGATAGTTTAGAATGTAGCAAATAACCATATTTTTTTAAAATATGCCTACAAAAACCATGATAATTTGAGACAAATAAGTTCTGATTTATTCTAAGTTGATTTGAATTTATGGACTGAATTAGGTAAGGCAAATGTTCAGAAAGCTCTTTTTTAATTTTATATGCTGCATTAACACTGAATGTTAATGCAAGGATTTTTTTGGGATGAGCAATTTGTCCAGTAGCTAGTAGATAAGCTACCTTACTAATCATGGTTTTCGTCTTTCCGTAGCCCGCAGGAGCCTCAACAATAAGTCTCTTAGACTCCGAGAAGACAACCTCAAGCTGCTTTTCATCGTCAGAATGTAGAGTTCTGAGCTTCTGTAATAATTGATTCTGTTCTGATTCACTTAACATTGTTCGATAATTCAACTGCTTTTTGAATTAAATCTCTATATACTTGAGGAATTACAGTAACGTATTTACTTAAATCTCTTCCAAGAAGAAGACTTTTCTTTTTTCTTAAAGTAGGGAGAATATCCTGTTTTGAGATATCTTTGAGTTCTTGGTTTTTATCTGAGGATAAAGAAGCTAACTGAGGATGAATTAGGTTTTGAGGATCAAGAGGAACGCTGATGCTCCTAGCCTTTCCCATGAAAAAATTAACCTTTGTATAATTAGGGAATTCTTCCTCTAAATATTTTGCATAATCTGCGATATTGAAGCTATCATACATATCTTCTTCAAAATCCTCTCCTTGCGTGAAAAACAAATTTGGAGTACCACTATGACTGGCTCTCTTGTCAGCATCCATTACTCCTATATTTTGAATACCAAACTCATTTAGCAATTTCATTAAAGGTGGAATCGAATCAGCGCTTCCTGCTTGAACAACGCTAATTCCTAATTCATCTAGATCGACATTCATTTTTTCACTAAAAATAGGGAAAGCGCCAAGTTCACTATCGCCTTCAACCAAAATTACTACTTTAGAAAAAAACGCTTCTTTAACATAAGGCAGATTCTTGAGTAGCTGTTTTTCAGTAGCTGTATCTAGGTTTATATCAAACCCATTTTTTACAACCATAGAACCATTGTCATCTTTAGAGATTCTTAAAAACTGTCTATAGTCATTTAGTAAAATGTTAGGCGAATGTGAAACAACTATAATTTGTCCAAGCAATCTATCTATTTGAAATATCTCTGCAAGAAGAGAGCTAAAATCTGGATCATCATTATTTACTACTCGCATAAGATATTTAATTAAACTTCTTTGAGCATAAGGATGCAAGTGAATCTCCGGTTCATCCAACCCTATTAAAACTGGAATGCACTTTTCTCCACTTGAGCTATCTTCGACAATACATCTATCTAAACGCTGCTGGCTAAGGCTTAGTAACCTTTCGAGAATTGACAAGGTGATAATTATTGAGAACTGTACGCCATAACCTAAGTTTTCCAAAGTTCGATTATTATCATCTGCTAATAATATGAGCTTTGCCAACAAGTTCTCGTTATTCTCTTCCCTAACAGCTTGCACCGAGAAATCTCGAAACGATTTAATTTTTTGCAAAGATTGGTTGACTCCGATTATAAATTCATCAATTTTTTCAGTAATTACAAAGTCAGAGTCTTGCAAACTGCCATTTCTTAGATACTTGACTATAATATGATGCAAGAATTTACCAACACCTCTATTATTAGAAAAGCTTAGTTCAGATGATGGATTCCTCAGTGAGTCATAGTTTATGTAATTGACGCATTTTACTTTGCTACTATGAATAGCTGTTTGTGTTTCTTGATGTTGAAACTTAATTATTTCATCAGGAGATTCTTGAATAGCTACTAGATTTATTTCCTCTCTGTTGTTAGGATCAAACAAATCATCAAAAAATCCTTGCTCAAGCTCGGAAAGTCCCAATGAAAAATTAATTTGAATTTGATTATCTAGATTCCAAAAATCTGATTCAAAAAATTATTTTTGTTAAATATAATATTTAATAAATCGAGTAAATTTGACTTACCTAAATTATTCTCCCCAATAATGAAGTTTGTTGTAGGATGAAACTTTATTTTAACCCCATCTAAGTTCCGATAGTTCTTGATCTC
Source organism: [Phormidium] sp. LEGE 05292 (assembly GCF_015207735.1). Classification (GTDB taxonomy): domain Bacteria; phylum Cyanobacteriota; class Cyanobacteriia; order Cyanobacteriales; family Aerosakkonemataceae; genus Floridanema. The sequence continues at coordinate 124,924 of NZ_JADEWG010000002.1, read as the reverse complement.
AAGCGTAGAAATCCTCATAAGGCTTAAACACTGTGCAAACTACCCTATATTCTAGCTTCAGAAACACGCGATCGCTAGTTTAGACCTTAGAATTGAAAGCATTCAATGAGCAACTCCAATTCATACACCGATCAGGAAACTCTATACCCTGCCAACACCTCAATGGGCTGACTCTAAAAACCTAAAGCCAACCGTCTAGCCGAGCAGCTTACTAAAGATGGGCTCAAAAGCACCGCAATTCATGGCAACAAAACTCAGGCAGCCCGCACCCGTGCGCTGCAAGACTTTAAGCAAGGGAAAGTGCGGGTATTAGTCGCCACCGACGTAGCATCGCGGGGACTAGATATCGACCAGCTTCCCCATGTGGTGAACTTTGAACTGCCCAACGTTTCAGGGGGCGACAACGAGGCTAAAGTGGTTGCTGGATGAGGCTTATAGCTCTCAGACCTCTTTGATAAAAGCATCGCATCGGTCGCACAGGTCGCGCTGGAAACGTTGGACAAGCCGTTTCCCTGGTCTGTAGCGATGAATATCCCTTCCTGAAGAACATCGAACGGTTGCTCAATCGAACCCTTCCCTCATACGTGATTCCAGGGTACAAGCCAACCTCCCCCTGCGGCAGAGCAACCGAAGCCGAAGCAATCGAATCAACGTCGCAGTAGCCAGAGAAAGTCCCAGACACCATCCACACCCACCCGCAGCAAAAAGTCCACAAAATCGGGGAATCGCGATCGAAAACGGCTCCGCACTGCCTAAACCCCCTGCGATTACCGCCTACATAAGGCGAGATCCTCGACTTGACAAGAGAAGTCGGGGATCTCAAGCGCTGACTTACAACTCAAATAAATTAACTACAAACAACTTTTTTGCTAATCTTTACTGAACAGGAGGAAGTAGTTTAATTGGTTCTCTCCTCATACTGAGCGTTAATCTCCAATGCCATCTCAAGCAATACTTTTCTTTGCTAAAATAACTTTTCCTTAAAACTTGACAACATTCTGATATTCGATACAAGTTTCCCCATGCACTTCCAATCGCAGGAGGAATTTCGTTTGGTAAGCAAAGTAAGTAAAAGTAAGGGTATTCAGTAGTGCAGTTAATTGGCTGACACCCTGGAATGAAAGTATCAATTTTTTCATCTTGTAAACTAGAAAGATGCAAGCATAATCCTTGCTGCCCGTTCAGATAAACTTTTTCAATCCTATCGATTTGATAATCATTGCCCCAACGAGCAGGGAGAGAATAGCTGCAGTCTGGATCGATTAAAGTAATTACTATGGATGGATTCATTCAAAAACCTACATTTAATTTTTGCACAGCATTACAAGTTAGCGCTACTGGTTTTTAACCAATAGCGCCTATTGACAATTCAATTTTCGCAGATAGGGAAAGTTCCAACCCTTTAAGAAAGGCAAATTCTCAACAATGCTGGCAGGATCGAATCAGCCTTTTCTCCACTTTTTAGTTCAACTTCTAATTCAAACAGCATAGAAAGCGCTCTTGACAAATAATTTATCGAAATCTCCTTCACCTCTTGCCGCAGAAAATACATTCTTTTCGGATTACCCAATCCACATAAACTAGCAATTTCCTCTTCAGAGCGTTTAGCTACCAATGCTGCTTTTACCCACAACCATGTCTTAAACTGAGTGATGAGAGTAGCAACAATTACCAGGGGGAATTCTGCTCTCGATAGCAACTCACGTACTATCCGAACGATCTCAATAGTTTTACCTTCCAATAAGGCTTGAGCTAATTGTAAACTATTGCTGGTTGTAGTAGGAATTAGCAAAATAGCTTGCTCTTTGGTAATCCGCTTACCTGCTGCATAGACAGCTAGCTTTTCCAATTCCTTCACCATTCTGGTAGTATCATTGCCAATCGCTTGTGCTAAATAGCTAACAGCATCACGAGCAATAGTTAGCTGCATCTGTTTAGCAGTATTTGCGATCGCTTGTTCGATTAAGTCGGTACGCCAAGGTGGAATCAAATTAAATTCTTTCAGCTTGCCTAACGATAGCAAATGTTTACTTACCTTCAATCGTTTATCAATCGAAGTAGCGATAAACACCAAATGGGTAGTTTTAGGTAGCATAGATAAAGGTTGCAAAATCTCTAATCCCATCTCGCCAAACTGTTTAAAATCACAGCCTTCTACGATAATCAGTTTGCTACCTTCACCCAAAGGAACCGACAAAGCACTCATTATCGCAGCACTCAATTGTTCGGCACTAAATCGATGCACGTTAAAGTCTCGCCACACTGGATGCGTTTGTACTTTTAAACTTGCCAATTCTCGCTTAATCGCTTCAGTATCGTTACCAATCAATAGCGTTATCATGCTGAAACTTTCTCCTGTTGTTCGATGGCAACCGTAACGGAATATCTCAATGCTTTACTGACAATTCGCTCTACCAATACAATATTGGTTTGAAACTTTTTGACATCAGATGCTTGCACTGCTAATATGCACTTACCATCCTTTAAGCTTACTAATTTGGCACGAGATAGTAGGGTGCGATTAGCTGGTTTCGTTGCTTCAATAACCTGACCCCAAACCGAATCCAAATCTTTAGTTGTACCATTTCCATTCCCGTTATACTGCGATCGACTTACTTGCTGTTCTCGTAACGGTTGGCGTTCGCTCTTTTGAATCAAGTTGAGCAAACATACTTCTAACCAAGTAGCACCATTAGTCGTCATTCTCAATTGACTCTCCGACTTTTGTAGTTGCATTAAAGCTGCATCTATGCTATGGAAATCCAAGCTGCTAGCGATTTGTCGCAATTGCGAGTAGCTAAGAGTTCCCGCGATCGCACTTTCACTTTTGGGTACGCTTTTAACGATCAGTAAATCGCGATAAACTGCCAGCATACTACTGAGGATTAATTTCGGTGTTTTACCGCTATCAATCAGGGTTCTCGCCGATTGCAATACTGCCAGCACATCACCTGCACAGATAGCTCGTACAATACCAGCTAAATCGTTAGAAGAAATCCCACCAGACACTTCTATCACATGGTTTGGTGTAATTTCTTCTCCCATCAGCGATAATTGAGAAAGCAATTGCAAAGCATCTCTCAAACCACCCTCAGAATGCCGTGCGATAAGTTTAGTTGCTTCATCTGCGATCGCGATCGATTCCTGAAGAGCTACTTTCGACAATTGTCCGACAATTGCCTCAATAGACAGTGCTTTGAAGTTAAACGTTTGACAGCGCGAACTAATAGTTGGTAATACTTTGTGCGCTTCTGTCGTACAAAGAATAAATACCACATGAGATGGTGGTTCTTCAATACACTTGAGGAGAGCATTTTGAGCGCTACTACTAAGCTGATGGCATTCATCTAAAACGAATACCCGATATCGACTCATTGCTGGCGCAAAATTGCTACTAGAGATTAATTCTCTAGCATCTTCTACCCCATTGTGGCTAGCAGCATCAATTTCACTCACATCCAAACTATTGCCTGCATCAATTGCTTTACACGATGTACATTTATTGCAGGGAGTGGCTGTGGGAGTTTGGCTGCTAAGACAATTGAGAGATTTAGCCAGAATACGTGCTGTGGAAGTTTTACCCGTTCCTCTTGGCCCTGTAAACAGATAAGCCGGGGCAATTTTAATGGAAGTAACGGCATTTGTTAGCGCCGTTTTAATTGGTTCTTGACCGACTAAACTTGAGAGGGTTTTTGGTCGATATTTGAGCGGTAATGGTTGGTGCATTATTCGAGTTTTATTCAAAGTGCTGAGTAACTCCCCGTTAGGGGATGAAAAATTTAAGGATAGGGAGAGTAGGAAAACTAAAAAATCCTTCTCCCTTGCAATTAATCATTCTTGTGGTGCGAGAACATACTCCGATTCGATCGCAGCTTCTCCCGATGCTGGTGTGCCAAAAGGGGATATCAAAATGGGTGTTGTAGGTGTTGCCAAAAGTATTCGCAGATCCGAACTAGAAATCGCTTTGGCAGTTTCAATTAGATAGCGAATATCGCACTTCAGCTTCAAGTCACTTCCAATAATTTTGGCATCCAAGATTTCAGTTCCAGCACTAATAGCGTTACTAATTGATGCTTGAACTTGCTGCCGCTCGGAATTAAATTCTAAAACGACCGTAACATGAGATTTATCGCTGTGAGTCGCTAAACGCTCTAAAGCTTTCAACAATGCCAATCGCTCAATCAGTAATTCACGATCGAACCGATTCCTGTATGGATCGATAATTTGGCTACAATCGGGATACTCTCCCTCCAATAATTGACTGGTTAAATGCCAGTTTTTCCACCGAAATGCTACAAATTTTTGCGAAGTTTGAGTCGAAATATTGTAGTAGATAGAGAGACGGTCAGATGGGTTTAAATTGCGCTCTAAGACTTTAAGTGTTTTAGCAGGTACGGTGAACTGTACCGGGGAATTCATCAAAGGATTGGGATTATCGCTGCTTTCACTTAATCCTAAAATCATGGCAATTCGATGACCATCTGTTGTGCAAATCCTCAATTGGTCAAGTCCCCTTTCGCTATCGTGGCTCAGTTGGAAATGAACGCCTGTTATAATCCTTTTAACTTCATCAGAACTGACAGCGAATAAACTACCTTTAAGCGCTGCTAATAATACGCTAGCAGGCAGAGAAAGCAGCTTTTGTTCTACCTTGGGAATAGGGGGAAACTCATCACTCAAAAGTCCGCGTAAAACGTGATGACTTCCTGACATCTTCATCGTGGCACTAACCGATGGAGTGTTTGTACCTGAAGTCGTCAGTTGGCTATTTAAGGTGAGACGACCAGATGGAAACTTACCTAAAATTTCAGCAAGTATGGGTGCAGGAAGTGTCAAAGCTCCCGGTTGATTGACTGTAGCATCGAAACTCACTTGCAAACCGAATTCCAAATTATAGGTTGTCAGGTGCAATTGTTGTGCATCTGCATCTGCTTCAATTAGTGCATTGCACAAGATAGGGTGGGTGCTATTATTAGGAATTATGGTTTTAAGGGCTTGCACGTAATCGTTGAATTCTCTAGAATTGCAAATGATTTCAACTTCAGATGCAGTTGAGGGGGATGGGGTTAAGGTTTCGGAAACTTCTTCAACCTCAGTTGGAGAGATTGTTTCGGGTTGGTTAGTTAGAGGTGATGTAGCCTTGACTCTGCGTACTTTCTCTTCACCCGCTACTGAAGATTTAGCAGTCGATGGCCGCTTTTTCTTGGAGGTTTTTCTTGGAGTATCTGCTTCTACTGTAGTGAATTTTTTGAGTGGAGCTTTTGTCATGATTGAACCCAGTTTGATTATCTGGATTTCTACTGCGGTAGCAGATGTGAACTAATATCAATCTCATAGTGCCTCGATGATGGGGACACTTGTGGGATTGGCGATCGCTCGTTGCTAAGTCTAGCAATAATTCAATCGAAAAATGTTGAGTCTGTAAGTATTTTGCAGAGGTATTGAGTAATTAATTGTTCAGGGGGCGACAAGCGCCCCGAAACCAAGATGAATGCAGGGTTGTAAGGTTCAGACTGGGTGAAAAATTTCCCAGCTTATTGAGAACAAACTTTATTGAGAGAAAAATAAAACTGAATTTAGCTGCTCTTCTTGTGGTAAAAAAGAACGGTCTTATTATTTCAACAAGACCGTGATAAATATGCTACCTGAATTCTCTCAAAACCATCTCCAAAAATATCTGACTGAAACCCAACTGATTACATTAAAATTATTAGTATGGCTGCTGCAAAGCCAGAAACAAGTAAAAATAGAAAGGCTGGCTGCAACCTTGCCTTTACCAATTCAACAGAACAGTCGCCGTCGCCATCTACAACGTTTTTTAAGTTTGACTAGGTTAAGCGTAGTTTTGGTGTGGTTTCCCCTGATTAAAGAAATTGTTAATCAACGCATACCCAAAGGAAAACGATTGATTATTGCCTTGGATAGAACCGCTTGGCAAGAGAATAATATCCTGATGGCCAGTGCGATTTATCAAAAACGCGCTTTCCCGATATTTTGGATTTTATTATCTAAAAAAGGTGCGAGTGATTTGAGAGAACAACAAGTCGTCTTGCGCCCTGTAATTAAATTATTTAAAACTCATCAAATAGTGATTGTAGGGGACAGAGAGTTCCACAGTGTAGACTTGGCGCAGTGGATAGACCGTCAAGGTGTCAAGTTCGTGTTGAGGCAAAAAAAGGATACGACTTTTCGCCTGAAAAGAAAAAAATTTAATTCCCTATCAAGTATTCAGCTAGCACCCGGTCAACGAAAATTTTTCTCAGAAATTAACATTACCCAAAAAAAAGGTTTTGGTCGGTTTAATTTGGCTATATATTGGCGCAGGAAATATAAAAATAAACAAGAAAAATCACCTTGGTATCTCCTAACTAATTTAAGTGATTTAGAAACAGCGGTAAAAGCTTATAAACAACGTTGGGGGATTGAAGCAATGTTTAAGGATTGTAAAACTGGTGGTTATAACCTAGAAGGTTCTCAAGCTTCACAGGATAAATTAGTACGTTTAATCTTATTGATTGCTATCGCGATGAGCACGGCTTGGTTACAAGGGGAACAAATAAGCACTTTAGGGAAATCAGCTTATATTTGTCGGCCAAAGGAAGCAGGGAGAAATAAACGAAGGCATAGCAATTTCTGGATCGGTTTGTATGGTCACAATTGGATAGCCGCCTTTCATGAGTGTCAGGAGTGGGTTGAGGAATTGGTCACTTCTGTTCGCAATAAGCGCTCATTTTATCAACGGGGTTTAAACGCTATAACCCAGATCCAGCAAGCTTCCTAGCTCCGTTGTCGCCCCCTGAAAATTAATTGCCAGCAGTTCCCGCTTTTATGAGATACAGTAGCAATTAGCAAACCAATTTATTACAAACCACTACAAAATATTTAGTGTATCGCATAAAATTGGAACCCCCTGTGAATAGTTACATAATTATACGAATGAGTGATTAAGTAATCAAGTAGGTTCTGGATTAGTGCGTTAGCAACTTCATTCATTGTTAGATTCTTACGCCCGCAAGTTGACTGGAATTCATCCCATAAGCTTGGAGCAATGGCAACCTGCTTCGGTCTGCTCGATTTATATAGAGAGGAAGAAGAATAGGAGTATTCATACCTGGCTTTGCTGCTATCTTTTGTTTGGATAGTTACGGGATTCTTTAACCACTCCTGAATCAGTTTGCTAATAACTTCAATCATGCTTAGCCCACTACGTTTGCAAACTGACTTGAATTCATCCCCCAAGCTAAGGTTAATAGTAATCCGTCTGATAGGTGGCTTTGGTTCCAGGTTCCGTTCATTGAAATACGGTTTATAATGTTGGAGCAGATTTTTTTCAAGTTTGGACATCTGCTCTGTTTTGTTAGACCACAGCATATCTGAGTATGTTAACCAGGCTATGCGAATATCCTCACCTGTCTCAACCCAATAAGAGAACCAATCCTTCTCCCAAAGATGATGGTTTTTTCCTGCCCAACGTTGCCGGAGGTTTCCGGTTTTGCCAATATATAATACTTTACGCCCATATCGGACGAAGTAGATCGCTGGTACAGTGGGGAGCTTGCCTTGATTAACAACCAGGTTTGGTAAATTTAACAGATCGATCATTATTATTATATTTTGAGTATTATTGATGAGTATCTTAATAAAAAAATGAAAAAAATGTCAAGCATTCCGAATTAAGTAGTCGGACATAAATAATGTTAACTGTCTTAAGTTTTATAAAGCTGGTTAATCAGCCTGCTGGTAACGATTTCATAGTTTTTACAACCCTTAACACAGTGTCGATGGCTTTTGTCCAACTACTTACAACCTTACCTTGTTTATCTGTGTTATATTTTCCCATTAGCTCAAGCCGAAACAACTTTTATATAGAAAAAATAATGGATGGTGATGTTCTCTAAAACCTATTACCGATCGATTTTTGAATAATGATAGACATTGAAAGCAATCGCAAGTTTTAACCCTTCTTCCTCACCAACATCAGAGATGTTTTTGCGGTGTTCCAATCTCTAATAGAAATTTAGATAAGTTTGAATAGCGGAACCATTCGCGCATTAAAGGCTCAGTCAGGCTGTAAATAATTTACAAGCTCAACTGTTCTGATTATCACTTAAACAACAGGACTTCACAAATTGTAAAGTCCTGCCTAAGTTGTTTGAATTTTCTACCTGTCTAGCTTCTCTAAATTACTTCTTAAAACCCAGCCGCATTTCTGTACCGTACACAAACCTCAACAAGCGATCGAGACTTTACTCAAAACTTTTGAGAAGCTAATCAAAAAAATTCTACCTACAATGCAATCGCGCAATTCGGTGTTCTTTAGGAGCTATAAATAATAGCCGTTCCCTACATCTCGATGCTCCTACATACCACAAGCGGTGGTACTCTTTGATTTTTTGCTTTACACTCATATCATCTCCTATCAATAATCGAGTCACCAGATCATCTCCATCAATCCCTACCCCATCAAAAGTGCTACCCTGCGAATTATGAATTGTCAGTGCAAAACAATTATTAACATCAGCAAATAAATCATCTCTGAACCAATAATATTTGCGCCACAAAAATCCATTACGCTTGGCACTTTTAAGCTTCTGTTCCAATTCAACTTCATAGCGCTTTTTCTCCGATTCATGCAGCACAAAAATTTGCCGCACCATTCCATCATCGGTGACAATCTTGAGCAGCCAGACTCGATAACCATAGTGCTGATTCGTTTCCACTTCTTTCACTGTAAATTCTGTTGAAGTTGATAAAATTACCGTCTTGCCATCGGGAGCCATAATTGGCTTTTTGGTAATTAACCTTTCGCCTGGAACAAATCGGGGTGCAGTTATCCCGTATATTTGTTCTCGAATTATCTGGTTGTAATAGTCTACTCGTTTGTTAGTCCAGCAGAGAATTCTAAAACAATCTGGGTTGTCGGCAAATTTACAGTGAATGACTTTAATTGCATATTGCAGCAATGTTTCTGTCTTAACTTTAAAAGCTCCATTCGATTTATCCCCCTTTTTATATTGAGAATGGGGGAGAAAAAACGAATTAGAACTTTTACTTTTAACTGCTTGACGGCAATCAGTGATAAAATCAAGTACTGGGCTTTCTCCAGCTTGTCTGACTACTTCAGTCAGAAACGTTCGAGCGGTAACGCTAAAGCTAGGGCTTCGCTTTTCTCCGACTGGATTAAGTTGAGCAGAATCTCCCATCAAAATTAACTTGCGGTGGTTAAACAACGTCCTTTCAAAACTGCGTTCTATCCAATTCCACAATTGTTTTCCCACCATCGAACATTCATCGAGAAAGATGATGTCATACAAATGGAGACTGCTAGAAGTAGTCTGTTCTAAGACTTTATCTTGTTCTTTGCTGACCATACTTAACCCTAAAAGTTGGTGTATCGTCAGAAAATCAACTCCTAAAATACCGTGCTTGGTTGCCATCTTTTTGAGAATATTAACAGCCTTATTAGTGGGAGCAGTCAGTGCAATTCGTTTGCCTTGTTTTAGTAGTTCTTTGATGAACTGAACGATGATTGTAGATTTTCCCGTACCAGCATAGCCACATAATAGAAAAAAGGACTCTGTGCTTGACAAGAATTCTCTTAATTTTGAGAGAGCTTGTTGCTGTTGTGGTTTCAGCTTAAACGGATACGGCGGATTGATTATTTGAGGATGTGTTAGTAAACTTTGCATCATCTATTCGCTCCAATTGATAATTTCATCAACCAACAATCTAAGCGTTAGCTTATTAAAGTAATTGCGGAGTAGTCATAATTTTTATTATTGTCTACTCCTTCATTTCAGGGTATTTGCTCTAAATTGAGTTCTGCTACTTTTTGGAGAGCCTCTATGCGTTTGGCTAGAGTTTTTTGTCGATACTTCTCTACTCCATATTCGTACCGTTTATCAGTATGGCGAAGTTCTGGAGTATAGCAGTCTTGCAAGTGGCTGAGGTAGCCGACTTGCTTTTTAATAAAACGCCACCAAGCTTTAGCTAGCGCTTTGGTACGAAAGCCAATCCAAGCTTTAAAATACGAACCATCCCCACTAACTTGGTAAGCAACATTCGGCGATAATTTAGCGATTGGCTCGATTTGAGTAATGCCCAAGCATCTCAATTCAGTTAAACTGTAAATTTGAACTTCTCCACTATCCCATTGAATTTGAAAAGGTCGCAGAAGTTCAATATTTAATTCGACAATTGTTCCGAATATTTTTATTCCACTTCGCTGTCTCAGGATACGCGAACCAAGATAAATCCCGTGAAAATCTCGGTCTTGAACTAAACTTTTTAGTTGTTGCTGCCAAAGTTCTTCCCAAGCAGCATTAAGGTGAAAATCATCATACCTTTCTTCTGCTAGTAAACATCTCAACTCCTGAAAGATTTGCTGCTTTTTCGCAGTAGTGATAAGTTCCAAATTATTAGGCATAGCCAAGGCTAGATGTACCCTTAATCTCGTTTTTAGTTCTAAAAGAGTCAAAGGGCTAGCTGTTTCGGGCCGATCGAGAATTGGAATGTCTACAGCACAAGCAAATAAACGTCCGGGAAACAGTTGTCTAGTAAAGCGAAATCGCTCGTCAAGAGAGCGAATAATTAGATGATGCTCGGTAACTTCTTCAAGTAAAAAAACTCTCGTCTGATTCAACTTCACCAATTTAGCATTGCCAAACTGCATAGTCGTGTTCGCTGGTAGCTCTAGAAGAGTTTTGAGCGGTACAAATTGTGAAACGATCGAAATTTGAAAAAATCGAATTTCGTCGAGTGTATAAGCAAAAGCATCGGCTTCAGAATCACTCCTTCCATCCCAGGTAATAGTTATAGGTCGGTCTGTTTCAGTTAATGAAGTTACCACTCCATAATGCTGACCTTGAGTTACAATATCGCCTAAATTAAACAGGTGCGGTTTTACTAACTCTGGTTGAGGAAGGGATGCTCCAAAAACTGCTACTACGTCTAGAACTTCTAAGCTTTGGATTTCCTCATCAGTCATTTCGAGCAAACTGTTTGGATTTTGGTCTGTCGTGTTGAGGTTGAAAAGTTGGTTCATTTTGAGTTATATTGAGCTAGATTGCTAGTCCAAATGTAGTGCGATCGCATCGAGCCAATATCACCATTAAAGTAGGTACTAAATCGTCTCAATCCTCCTGTTAATAGCAGCGCTTTGACATACTCTGTAGCAATCGTAGCTACTTGTTGATTAACAAATAATCCTTGCCGATTGCGTAATGCGATTTCCGCACAAGAAAGTGTAGTATCGCTTAATTCTTCAGGTTGAGATTCTAACAATTCAGGATGCTGCAAACTAGGTGAAGGCAGGTTGATACAAAAGCTAGGACTTTCTGGGTTGTCGAAAGCGTTTTTAAGTTCAAATTGATTGGTTGAACCTAATAATACTTGTCCAGAATTTGAATGGGCGTGATTGCCGCAATCCAAATACCAAATATTCGGTTCTTTATTTTGATTGAATTCCAAACATTGGCTGATTTGATAACGGGCTGCTGCATTATCTACACAGCCGATAATTACTGTTAAACCTCTCCAATAATTATCTAATAAATCTCGCTGAAAAGATTTGTCGATCGCAGTTAGGTTGCATCCCAATGCCAGGTTGTATCTAGTTGCTAAAACTAGAGCTTTATTGCAGCCTATTTCACTCTGAATAAAGTTCTGTCTGGCAATGTTCTTAGCTTCAATAACATCGGGGTCTACCAAAGTGCAACTAACCTTTTTGTTGGTACTTGTTTCTAAGACTTTGAGTAGCCTAGCTATATTAGGTACAAGCCATCCTCCTGTTCCCCCAGTTCCAATAATCCAGATGTTGATTTGTTGGCTGTTGCGAGTTAAAATTGGTACAGATTTGCTGTAAGTTAGGTTTAGCATATATTTTCGATCGCGAAAATACGGTAAATTTTGTGAGTTATTTAAAAATAGTTTTCATTTCTAATAAAAGAATCAGTAGGTTAATCAACCATACTGATTCTCGTGTGTAAGGAAAGCCCATTATCGCAGAAAATAGGTGCGACAAGTACCCTAAATTCACGCTTTCTCAACCAGCGTCGGTGGTAGCTCAAATACCCAAGATGCAAGAAGCGAGTAAAAGTGGGAATAAATGCCAATTCGAGCATTAATTTCCGGTTGGCTTTTCAGCTTACCTAAAACTGCAAATATTCTAAATCCAGTTTCTTCACGATTGTCTGTTTCCGAAAACTCGCTACTCATATTGGCATGAGAATGCACTTCAATCAAAGCTCTTTCATAAGATGAATCGAGCGAATTTATTAACGGCGTAACGCTAATTGGCGTAGCAATTTGGGCTGGTACTTCTAAATGCCAATTTCCAGTTCTAAAGGATAGGTGAAAAAGTATTTCATTCTCACCCGCGTCTTCACTAAGTAATAACATCAATTTGGTTATTTCCATCGGTACACGAGGGTATTCCATTTGGAAATAAGGTTCTATTGTTGCCAATCCAGCAATTCGACAATTGGCGATTGGAAAACAAGCTTTAATTCCTTGTCGCTGCGCTCTAACAAATACGCCATTTCTAGATAACCAATATTCGAGTGCGCTAGCACTCATCGGAGGTAAACTTGAATGTAGAGCCGTTTTATACTCTACAAATTGAGTCATATTCATCTCGTAATTGCTGACAAAATTTCACTGAGAGAATTATTGATAAGCACTAGATCTTTGATGGGATAATTTCGTTTGTTCGTAACCTGCATTAGTTGCTTAAGCACGTCTTGAGGATAGCGCTTTGATTTTCCTTGAATTAGATGATTGCTGAAATTACTCTGCCAAAATAATTCCCAAGTTCGTCTTATCTGGCTTTCACAACAGTTAGGTGGATGCAGTTCGCCAAAGCAAATTGCACCATCGCCATAAACATTAGGCAAAGGTGCAGCGTACAAAGGGGCATCTGGGTCAAATTGTTTGGTTTTCGATGCCCAAATCCAGTACCTAGTTTGATACCCTGCAAATACGAACGCGGGTAGAGGAATTTGCCATTTCTCGTTATGGATTTGAATTTGATACTGTTGGGGTGGATAGTACTGCACTACCCATTCCCCGGATAACCCATGACCCCAGCGAACGGTATGAGAATTTAGCCAACCCGAATCAATATCAGTATGGGCAAAGGCTTGTGCTAAGGCAGTGGGTGACAGAAATTTACAGTGTGTTTTTTCTTGTTCCTGGTAGATAAAAACGTACTGTCCTTCTAAGAATAAAAGCTGGGCTTGTACTTGGCCTAGCTCGGTTTTAGAAATGATAGCTCTGGCAATGCTTCCTATGTCTAATGGGGGCAATGCGAACTGCTTTTCTGGGCTTGGTTCCATAAATTAAAAGCTTTATACCTGTGTTCGACGTTGACAGTCAACCATTCAGAAAATGCTGCCATCTGCTGCGATAATTCCACAGCCAATTCCCACTGGTTTTTCAAGTACAGAATATTCTCTTTCGTCCAAGGTAAAGATTCCCAGCATTCGTCGGTAATATCAATCCAAATGCAATCTGAACTGCGATCGATAATGCTAACGACATTGTACAAGTATTGCAGAGGCGCTTCGTTAGCAAGAGATAGCTGTTCTAATTTTTCCCAATCAATCTGTTCTGGTGGTGTTATGTGGGTAGGGGTAAAACCAAAGACGGATTCCCATTCTTCTAGGTCATATCCCCAGCCTAGTAAACTGATGATGAATTGTTCGACCGGATTGAGTTGCTCGAAGTCTTCATTCCACCAGCTAAAATTTTGGGGATAGATGGGAATTTCTTCGTATCGTTCTTCAATCGCCTCCAGGTCATCATAATATTCAATGGGAAACCATGAATTGAGCAGTTTCAAAAATTCAAGTTCTCGGTCTGTATAGACTACAGAACAAGATTTTTGAAACAGCCCAGTGGTAGAATTGTTCCATTGAGTGGGAAAAAGTTCTTGATAAAGATGGAGCAGGGTTGCTTGTAACTGAAGGAATTGCAGGTATTCAAAGCAGTCTCCTCCAGAAAGAGGAATTTGATATTTCCTGAGTTCCATCATTTAGATGCCAATAATGGGTTTAATCGAGGGCATAGATTGGCAATTTTTGAGGTGACAGATTGCTCTGCTTATATCAGTTTGCCATTGTTCGCTCTCTTGAATAGCTGTTTGAATCAAAGGCTGAATTCCTAACAAAGTTTCTAATGTTAGTTCACCTTTAATTTCAGCCATTTTTAGTTGCCATGATAGTACGATCGCTGGATTGAGTTGATTTTCAGCAGTCGCCAGCTTTTGCATTACATTTCCCTTAGTACCTGCTTTCTTGACTAAGCGAATGACAGTAATTCCATCCGCTTCTTCTCGCTTGATTTCGGCAGTGGTAGCGTCGGGGAAAAAGGGAGCGATCGCATCCCGAATTGTTTGGTCACTAGCAGCGACTTCGGGAGTCAGAGGAATATCTTGGCCTTCTAGTTTCAAGATGTACTGCATATTCTAAAATAGAGTAAGTTGAGTGCTTTTGTTGTCATGATTTTCCGGCAATGATTGTGGAGTATGGATGCGTCTTGAAATATTTTGGACTTCCTGTTGCTTGGCCTTTTTTCTATTTCTAGATGTCTCAATGATTTCGGGTAATGTTTCTTCTAACTTCTGTAAAGTTTCTTGAATGGGAATACCAGTTAGCAGTTCAGTCAGCGTACAACTAGATAGAAGAGGTGGTTCTCCTTTGATACCCGCACTCAGGATGACACAACGGGTTAAAGAACTTTCAAATTGGGGCAGGATTTGTACTCCTATAATCAGGGCAGCCTTTTCAAAGCTAATGTTGGGATTTTGATTTTCTATTTGCTCAACATTTTCTAAAAGGTTTTCTTCTTTGTTGTTCATCAAAGTTTATTTAACAATCAAAATCATCTTTTCCAATGGCGCTAGCCATTTTTTATAGTAATAATTAGGCGTCACAGCAGCACAACAAAAGCAAGTCAAAGAAGCATTACTGGTAGAAATGCCAACTGATTTTTTGAGCGAATTGGTAGAAAAGCAACGTCAGACTGTAGCTTTACCTACGGTTGCTAATCGTGGATTGGTTACGAATACCGCCGTCAGCTGTAAGCCACGGGCGATGTTTTGAGGCATTATGTGGGTTATTTTGCTAGTTACAAAGACGGATGCACCCCTCCAGAAGGATTCTCTGGAGAGGGCAGCCTCTCAATCATCAAGCATTATTGTGCTTAGTAGATGGCTTCATGTCGCACGCCACTGGTATTAGCTTAGCTATTTCATTTCTGCGCTCTTTTGGCCTTGGTCGCAGGCAAGCCCCTCGTTGTGGAGATTTCTTAGCAACTATTTGCCAGTCTTCATTGTCTGCGTCTGCTAAAATCTCTGCACCAAAGTGATTTTCAAACAGTTTGACTGTTTCTGTAAAAGCACTATCCAAAGCTTGTTCCTCTGCCTCAGTTTCGTTACCACAAACATCATGGTGCAAAAAGTAACCGAAAAGCATTAAACAGTCGGCTTCATATCTTCGCGTGTCAATAATGTGTGTATGCCACACGCGGTCAATTTCTTTTGTCGGGATAATCACACCACTTGGATATAGATACATCAGAAACAAGAACATAAAATAACGAGCGATCGCCCGTAGAGTCTGCTGATGACTCCAACCAAAACCCGTTTTTGGATTCATTAATCTTAAAGCCAACGCTTCGAGATTAATAACTTTCAAATTTTGTAAGAATCGAAGAATACCGTCGATATTCTGGCGATCATTCGTTGCGATCAGTTGTCGTTCCTTCTCTTGCATAGCCATCAAAAGAGGGAGAGTAATTCTCCTAGTCTGACAGAAGGTGGACTCAATCTGTTGATCGACCAGTTGAACTGAACAATTTAACCTAACCTCTTGCTGGGTTATTAGAGAGTGTGTCATTCTTCTTATGTCTTAATTATGTAGGTGTTTTACTGGTAGGCTCTGCTTTGCTTATTTATAAAGCAGCACCTTTTCTAATATCAAAATCTCAAGTTGCCTTAAAATTAGCAATAGCCAAAAAAAGATCAATAAGGACAGCTTTAAGTGATCTAAAACCGATCCAACAATCAAATTTTTAATAAGGTAAAAAACTTCCAATACTGAGAAATATTAGCTTCGCTATTTCGTATTATTTGAATGGACTTAGACAGAATTTAGCTTAAAAATAGGCTCAAATCCAGTCGTCAAGAGATTTTGAGGTCAATTTTTAGTTTTCCTTGCTACGACTGGGTTTTAGGCTTATATATCCCTTTCGATCTAAAACTCTTGACCAGAAAGGAATACAGGCCGTTTTAAGCCCAGAATTTGTCTAAGCCCCGTTAAGAAGGTTTGGGTGGCAGAGGTTTCAACGTTAGAAACGTTAGCCGGAATTGGTAAACCATAATAACCATATAATTATTATGCTTATATTATTTACCAGCTATTACCTTAAAAAGGTATTCGCAAAATAGATTTTCCTATAGTTAAACGCTTCTCTAAATCATCATGCGCTTTTTTTGCACTTGACAAATCGTATTGATACCCAATCAGAACTTTGATAGCTTCTGTAATTATATACTTAAATAATTCGTCTGCTCTTGACTTTAAAGCTAATTCATCACCAATATAGTGTCGAATTACAGGACGAGTTATATAAAAAGAGCCACGCTTCTTATCTCGATTTCCTAATTGAGAGTTCAAATCTACTGCTGGGACTACACCACTAGACTGGCCAAACACAACTAATAAGCCTCGACTTTTGAGAATTTGCAGACTGCGATTGAAGGTAGCCACTCCCACAGAGTCGTAAACAACATCTACACCGACTCCATCTGTCCAATCCATCACGGCTGAGGTTGAGTCGAGGGAGGGCATTACCCCTCGCCCCTCTCAGTTAAATCTGGGCGTGCGGCTTTCATCGCACCCAGCTTCCGACAATCTTAGTTGCTCATGTGAATATAATCGTGGCAGCTTTCGTGTACAACCATTAAGTTATTAGTTTTCCAGTTGCTATGATTGCCGTCTATATGATGCAGATGCACCTTTTCTTCTCCGATGAAGAGAAGCCCACAGTATCCACAAGTATGGTTATGCTTTTTAAGCATCTTAGAGGTCGTACCGTCATACAATGCGCTATTGCGCTTTGTCCAGTACAGAGTATCTCCGTCGAAAGGTGACTTGTCTCCTTTAACATTTACGAATTTGTTTTCGTGGTAAGGGACAGCCGGAAATGCTTTTCTTATCAGGTCATCTACCTGATATCGATTAAGCTTACTTTCTTTGTTGAATACCTTCCAGGCTCTCTTGTTGATGTGCCATAAATTAAATCTTGGGCCATCTAACTTACAGAACTGGTGATAGTTTCTCCAACCTCTGACAATGGGTGCTAGCTTTTGGGCTTTAACCATTGCCCCATAATTCGAGTTGTTGACGATTTTCTTGACCTTCTCTCGGAACTTTTTGAAGTTTTCCTCAGAGGGCTGACTCCGAAACTTTCCGTTCTTTTGCACTTTAAAATGCCATCCTAGAAAGTCAAATCCATCTGTCGATGCGGTGATTTTTGTCTTCTTTTCACTAACCTTCATTCCTCTTTGAGAAAGGAACTGACTGATTTTGTCAAGTATTTTTCGTTCGTCATCTTCGGGCTTCAATATGAACACCATATCATCGGCGTACCTGACTGATTGGTGTATGGATTCGATACCGTTTAATGCAATATTAGCCAATAGTGGGCTAAATACTCCGCCTTGGGGCGTTCCTTGTTCTGGGAACTCTGGGTTTACTCCTGATTTTAGGCAACGGTAGATCCCGTTGCGAATGCTTAGTGGGGCAATGAGTCTATCCATGATGGCGGTATGACTTATTCGGTCAAAGCATTTTTCGATGTCTAATTCGATGACATATTTAGTGCTTCCATTCGCTTTTGAGTTTAGATTTAAGAACAGGAATTTCTGAGCGTCCTGTACCGCTCTTCCTGGCCTAAATCCGTAACTCCGAGCATGAAATGTAGCTTCATGTGCAGGTTCCAAGGCGTACTTGACGAGGCATTGCCAAGCCCTATCTGCTATGGTAGGCACTTTGAGAATCCGGGTTGACCCATCTTTTTTTGGTATAGGAATTTCTCTCAACCCTTGGTGCTTCCAGGTGTTAACATTCAACTTGAGTCTTGTACTCAAATCTAAGCGTTCTTGATGTGTCAGGGACGCTTTGCCGTCAATACCGGGGGTTTTCCTTCCTGCGTTTAGCTGTGTTACTTGACGGATTGCCAATAGCCTTGCTGCACGGGACTTCAGAATTAGCTTTTGTAATGACTTAGCTTTCCGCAGGTCATTGGCTCGAATAGCTTTGTACAGTCTTACTTGTAGGCGGAATAGATTACGCCGAAATTGCTTCCAGGGTAGCTTTTTCCAAAATTCGCTAGCACTTAGGCTGCGCCCAATCATGCTCTACTCCTATTTCTGTATTCTGATTGCCTTTCAGCAATTACGCTGAATCCTACCCGAATCTAAGGGGTTCCACATCTCGTCATGTCTACCTGGGGTTCGACCTTTCCCAAGACCTTAGACTCGTTTTTCTTCGTTCCCTCAAGCGATTGTCTTGTTCCGTTAGGTGTAGCCATTTCAACTGCTAGAAACCCAAGGTAAGGCTAGTCTCTTTGGCATAAGCTAGCGAGTTTTTACTCTAGCGAAGTCCGGGGGGTTATTCTTTTCCGTCCGGCTTGAAGATGAGTTGCTTTTTTAGGCTATGTTTCACCTTGGGAACTTCCCTAGCGCCAGTGTGCTTTCGGTCAAGCTCTGATTGCGCCCTACTGCCAGCTTCAGTCTCCAGAATTCCGAGTCTGGTCGCTGTGGCTAGATTGGGAGTCACATCCTTACCTGATGGGAGGGGCTTGCACCCTCATCATCTTGAGAGTTTCACAGCCTCTAAATGGCTGTGAGTAGCGTTATTTTTTTGTGGTTTTATTCACTGATTCGGCTACAACGAATCGCACGACAAAATCTTCTTGGTCATAACGGATTACATAATCAGCCCCAGCCTTTTTAACCATTTGAGCCTTGATTTCTGTTGAAACAGTGCCAATAACTGTCGCTCCCCTTAGCTTGGCCATTTGCACTGCTAGCAGACCTACTCCCCCAGCAGCTGCGTGGATTAAAGCAGTATGCCCCGTTCCTAATCGAAAAGTATCATGGGTTAAGAAATGAGCAGTTAACCCCTGTAATAAACAACCAGCACCTGTGATAAAGTCAATCTCTGCTGGTAAGGATACGGCTTGAGAAGCTGGAATCGCTACATATTCAGCATAGCTACCGCAATTAATATAAGGAAAAGCCACTCGCTCGCCGATAGCAAAGTTTTTAACCATCTCTCCTTTACCTACAACTACCCCTGCACCTTCCTTACCAGGAATATAAGGTAGTTGAAGATTGGAATAAACCCCAGAGCGTTCATACACATCAACAAAGTTCACCCCAGCAGCTTCCAATTCGATCAGAATATCAACAGGGGAGATTTCTGGTTGTGGCACTTCAGTTAGCTGTAACTGTTCCGATCCATCGTAGTTCTTAACTAAAATTGCCTTCATAGTTACTCCTAGAGAATAGGCAATAAAATTATGGGTTAGAGGAATTCCTCAGAACCCACTACAATCAATAACCCTGAGCCGACTGCCTGACAATACTATCCCTCTTCTGCACTTACGGTATAGAGTTTGTGAATAGGCTCGTTAGTTTGGGCAATAACTACAGGTTCTTGTTGGCTAATGGATTGGAAAGCCAACTCAATTGCTGCCCATAAACCAGCTACTTCTCTGTAAGGTTCATTCCAACTAGGACACCCAGCATCAATATCTTGTTGCCTCGCAACTGTTGCGTTAGCCCAATTGCCGTTTGGATGTCTGTGATGATAATCATGATGGGGGCAATCGCCTACCAGAATAAAGGCTCTAGTTGGAATATGTATTAGTGCCAGTCTCAGATACCACCAAAACCACTGCTTTAATTGCGACCAGAAAGGCAGAGTAAAATCGGGTACTGGATCTCCTAGAAATATACCAACTGTGGCTTGACTGTAAGATTGCTTATCTCTTCTGGCATTATCTTTGAGGGTTGGTAAACGGAGATGCTCAGAACAAAGACGCAAAGTGGTACTGATTTGATAAAGCACTGTCAGGGGAAAGACCCATACTATTAAGAAGATATGCCAACTGCTGCTTAAAGTTACCATTGTCAGAACAATAATCAGAGATGACCAAGTTAAAACTCTATGAGTAACAGAAGTCGAACCCAAGCTAGAAATTAATCTAGCAGCTAGGAACTGAGCGTGGAAAATGGGTGACACTAAGCTGAACCACAATCTTTGCCATTGTTCGCGCACGCTCATTCCCTCTCTTATGCCCAAGAGCAAGCGCAAAAATTTGACCGTCTCGTCATCAACAGCAGAAGGATCTGCATGATGTTTTATATGATCCTGCTGATACCCATCAAATTCTCTGAATAGAAGGATGGTTGAAATAATCTGACCTAAGCGCCGATCCAAAGAGCGGTTGCGGGTAAAATTGGCGTGAGCGCAATGATGAACAATTACTACTTGAAGCTGACGCGCCCCTGAAACAGTAAAAATCCAACCTGGCAATAGCAGTAGTAGCCAAACCCCTTGAGCGAGTACAGCAAAAATACTCAGTAAAGTTCCGACGAGCAAAATTGTCAATACCATTGCTAGATGGTAGATTGGGGTTTTAGTCTGTAATAATTGCTCTTTGAGGGGTTTGCCTGTTACCCAAGTAAGTAAGCCTTGCATGAAACCTGGTAACTTTGCCATTGACTCTCTATAATCGGTTTGGCTTGTTCTAGACTCCGAAGATAAAGAGCATTTCACCTCAACTTTAGGTGATAAATCTATGTTTGGCATAATTAAACCTCAGTTAATCTTGTATGACTCAAAAAAAAACCGAAGGCAGTCAATTCAAAAAAAAACTAACTGCCTCAGATAGAGCTAGCTAGGGTTTTGTACCGTGACAAACCAGAGCATTGCGGACAACCCGTGCTTCATAAATAGAGGACTGAATTTGGCAAACACGAAGCCCAAAGTATTTATCCAAAAGTTGTACAGTTTTCTCGATATCACCATTCAGAGCACTCAAACCGTACATATTGATGACGTATTTAGCTAAGAGCGAAACAGCATCATATTCTGTGGGAGCCTGGACAACAAATGGATCGGGGATATAGTCTAACTGCACATCTTCCAAATCAGCATACTGAGCTAAATTCAACATCTCTTGCTGAGTAAAGTGGGGATAATCATGGCGAGTTTTAGAGTATTTATTAACTACTTGAGCAAACCAATTAGCCATGCTAGAGCCTTCTTCAAAGTCATGCATTACCCAACGTCCACCCTGTTTCAGAATTCGAGCAGCTTCACGGGCTGCTTGAGGGCGTTGTTCTTTTGGAATATGATGCGTACCATAAGCAAAAATGACAGCATCAATTGATTTAGAAAGGAACCAAAATAAGTCATCTGCGCTTTGTAACATACCAGCAAAACCCTGGTTAAGGCAGCGTTTAATCATGTATGAAGATAAATCTGAATTAAGCACAGTAGGTCTCTGCTCTTCAGACAATAAGGCATTGGAAATTTTATTGATATACCCATCTCCTGCTAGCAAATCTGCTACAAGATAATTCTTTGAAAATCTGATTTCCTTTTGAGGATGGGTTAGCTTGAGTAAATCAACAGTGCCTTCTTGACGAGCTAGCGGATAGATTTCAATGCTATTCGTATACTCTTCACCTCGACCATTTTCACTAAATTCGTTAGTACCAATTTGACCGGAATCTATCAAGTAGTGAAGGCGGTTATTGATGGAGTTTAGATCGAGAACCTTTGATACTTGAGGGAATTGCTCGTGCAGATAAAATAGCCACTGATTTACTGATTCAAAAATTGCTGGCTTCAAATCTTGAATGCGTACAAACTGATTAGATTGGCTATTACCTAACCGGGTTTCTAATCTTTCCTCAACAAGGGGCTGAATATAGCGGTGGTTTGTGTTCATATTTTTCTTTCAAGTCATCTGTATCGCTACCAGCCTGGTTTTCACCTTGGCTTTGATTCTCAGAATGCTTGATAGATAAGCGTTTTACCAGACGCAAAATAAGATCACCCCACCAGTATGAAACTGAATCTAAAATGAGTATTGACAATCAGCAAATAAAAATTTAAAGAACTATGGTTATCATGCCTCCGAGGAAGGACGAAAAAACTTAAACAGGCGTTGTATTACTGTGGGGGGTCTGTTTCCCCAAGAATGCCTATATGCAAGACTAGAGTGTTTTAATACAGTTAGTTTATGTTGTATAGATAACAACTTCCTGCGATCGAATTAAGCGGCCTTGAAACAGATACCCAGGTCTGATGGTTTCACAAATCTGCTCGTCTAGCGATGGATCGTTAGTAGGCTGTGTACCAACTATTTGTTGCCGTTCAACATTGTATGTACCAGTTTCTTCTAAAGAAGTTACTCCTTCTTTTTCTAAGACTTGCCCTAACTGACGATATAAAGAATCGAACATTTCAGGCTTTATAGATTCACTCCCAGTTTTTGCAAGTAATACCCAATCTCGAACTTTAATTAATTCTTTGGCTGTACCAGATAGTTGTAAAGGTTTCTCTGATGGTTCGGAATAGTTTTCAGGTATTACCTTTTTTTGAAAATTTTCAGATATGACTTCTTTTTCTGACAACCGTTCTAAGAATGAGTAAGTAGATCTTAGGGACGTGACTATCTCATTCTGGGATTGCTCGGGAGCTTCTGGCGATAGCTCGCTCAACTTTCGGGCGATCGCCTCTACTCTACATGCTAAATCGAGTTCCTCTAGCCGTTGTTTTTGGAGCTTTTGGTTATGGAGTAACCAAAAAATTGTCCCTAAAATCAGTAATATCCAAGGGGAAAAGGTTTCAAAAAGCGCAAAATAACTATCCATAAGACCTATTTGTTGTGTTTGAGTGAATAAAGTATTCTTTCGTAAGAATGAGCTAAAACTCTAGCGGCATCAATAGTTTGACCATCAGCACCTAAATAATCGTTTGTTCGTTGATTCCATTCTTGCACCCTTCTAGCAGCGGTAGAAATCATCTCTGATACAGCAGTATTTTCAGCCAGCCCTAAGCGGGATTCTAATGAGGTTCCATTCTCACCAGTTACTGCCAATAATTGTTCTACGTCAGCATCACTGAAATTAAGTTTTGCCTCGTAATAATTCCGTAGAACTCTTAGTTCTTGTAAAGAATGCTCATCGTCTTCTAGCCTGCCAAATTGTCCTGCTATCTGGGCGGCTAGTTGGCAATCTACACCTTCCAATCTTTGACATTCTAAGAAACAAGCTGCTTTGATCTGTTGTAATCCAGTATTTAGCTTGATTAAAAAAGCCCGATTACCAAAGTGAGAAACTATCAAATCGTATAGTTCTGGAATTCCACTACTTTGTAATAGTTGCCTAGCAAGTAGTTTGGCATCACTAACTCCAGAACGAATAATAGTGCAAGCTAACCATACTCCATATTGTCCCAATCGATGTAACACCAATTTTCTCTCAGAAGCTGGGGGAATATCTGGTTCATCTGGGTAATCACGCTGGCTAAATCGTCTTGCATCCTTGATTAATCTCTCAGAACGTTCTTCAGACAAGTAAGCTAGTTGGGTCAAGGTTTTAAATTCCTCTGTTGTTAAAGTTTGTGCGCCAAAAGCTAACAAACCGCAGATAGGGCGAATTGTATACAACAAGTTCCTTAGTTCTGAGTGGTCGCGTTGCAACCGATCGGCAATTTCTAAACCTTTTTTAATAGGTTGATCTTTATCTGACCAGTAATCATCAACTTTGGTTAGTACACCAATAGCATTGATGGGTGTTGCTTGTCCTGCGGCAGCGCCCTGAAATTGAGCCATCGTTTCCCTAACTGACTCAGAAATACTTTTATCAAATAAAAACAACACTGCGTCTGCATTAGAGGCTTCAGATTGAGTTACTTGAGTAAGTTCTTGACCGTGTAAGTTTAGGAATTCGCGGGTATTTTCTGAGTCATCTTGATAATAGGATGCTAACCCAGGTGTATCAATCAGATTTAGCTCTTTTAAGATATGGTTTGGGTACAATACCTCAATATATTTAATACCCAATAAGTAATCGTAGTTTTCCTTAGCTCGTAAAGTCAAACGTTCTAATTCATCAAAAGATTTTGATTCTGGGTTCTTACCATCTTTGTAATTTACCAGTAGGGATTTTTGTTCGCCATACTTGAACCAGTTAACATTAAAAGTCGCTTCTACTGAACCAGTGGGAACAACTTTTTCTCCTAGCAATCCATTCATCATCGTGGATTTACCAGCCTTGATCTTGCCGACGATCGCCACTCGCATTGGTTGCCGCAGTCGCTGCTGACACTGTTTCAGAGTCTGATATAAGTTCGCTAGGTTAGGACGATTCTGAATTGAGCCGCACCAAAAATCAAAGAGGTTTTCCACCTGCTGTTGTAATGTTGTTTCATCCATCTGCCCAATCCTCACCATAATCAGCGTCATCTGTCTTATTTGATTGAGTTGCAACAGCAACTTGATGCTGTTCTGCCATCTCTTTTTGTTTAATTACAGCACTAGCTAGAGTCGCAACGCTTTTGTGGATTTGCTCTAGGGTCTGGAGAGGGATCGTAAGAGCCTTAATTTTTTCAGCTTTTTGTTGTTCGGTTAGCCTATGGGTATCTTGAATCGACCGGATAGTGCGATCGCAAGTTTGTTTGAGTTGTCGAATTTGTTCGCTTAACTCATCCTCCATTGACCGTTTTAAACTTCTGATAGCATCTGTCAAACTCTGGTTACAAAGCTGTCTACTTTCACTAATAAACTGATTAATCATTGGTGTCACTTTATTCCTAACTGAGGCGAAGTCTCGCTCTCTAAGTTGAGACAATCCTTGTCTAACACCTGATGCACTACCAGCTACTCCACCAATTGCTGCCCCAATTTTGCCACCAATTACCGCTCCAGGGATAGCACCAATACCTCCTAGCAGACTACCAAGAAAACCTCCAATTGCTGCCCCGAATCCGCCACCAACAACAGAACCAGCAGAGGCGTTAAACATAGCAGAGCGGGTGGCATTCAGACTTTTTTCCCACCATCCTGCTTGCTTAATTTGGATATTTTCAGTTGAAAGTTGAGTTTTTTCCCAATCCAAATATTCAGAATCGACAAAATTTAAATTTAAACCGCTTGTTGCCTCAATCTTAAAATGTAACTTAGATGCTGCTTGACTCAATTGACGACCTAACGCAGACATTAATGTATCAATATCTCGCTCAATTAGCGCAGCTATTTCTGCCGGGTTTACTAACAATTTCTCATCTGCTATGTATCCATTAGCCCAAGTGCCAATCTTAGCAAACCCTCTCTGAAATTGATTGGATATTTCTACACTGATATCTTCAAGACCTCTGTTTAACTGCCTTTGCCAGTTGGCATTGTTAGTTTCCAGTTCGGCTAGGCGTTCTCGCTCTTTTTGGAACTGCTGTTCCAGTTTTTTCACCTCCAGTTCGCTCTGCTGCTGACACGCTGATAGTTGTGCTTGTAGGGGAATTCTCATTTCCTTTAAAACTGAACCAAGTTCCCCAAACGATCGCATTAGTAAGGTGTAGCCGCCACGCTGATTAAGCAGTTGCCAAAGTTCGTTCTCTAGTGCTTGGAAATTACTATCCTCTAAATCTTCTAGATGTTTAGATCTTAAATACTCTAATTTGATATGACTGGAGACAGGAATAATGGTAATTTCTTTACCCGAACGCTTCAGCACTTGGGACAGTTTCTCCCGATTATTCTCTACAATCTCTTCATAATTAGCATTAGCATCTATTTTGGTAGCGACGAAGATAATGTTAGGAATAATATCAGGACAACGCTCTGTGATAAACTTCAAAAATTTTAGTTCGTCTGTTGATAGTGGAGCTTTGACATCACTAACAAATAGAATCACATCAGCTTCAGGAATGAAACCGTATGTAATTCCAGTATGTTGTGTGTTTAATCCTCCTACACCAGGTGTATCAACCAAAACTAAACCCTCTTTAAGTTGAGAGTTTGGAGCTTGAATTGTTAGCATTCGAGCTTGTTTTCCCTTATTGCGTTGCTCGTTAACATATTCATCAATTTGATGCCTCTGAATTTGTATTTGCTCTTCTTTGCCTGGTTCTCCTAAAATTACTGTAATTTTTTCTTGTTCTCCATAACTGATAGTAGTTACAATGCCTGTAGCAATGTCTGAATCTACAGGGAATAGATCGTCATTAATTTCATTAAGTAGAGCATTGAGTAAACTTGATTTCCCTTCCTTAAACTCACCACATACAACTACTAATAATTTCCCTTCAATCAAACGTTTTCGTGCGTCCTGTAGTCGTCGGTCAAATTTTTGATTGCCTTGGTTTTGAGATAAAGTAATTGCTGACTGAACCAAAGTTAATGTTTCTTGCTTCTTTTGTTGATACCATTCATGAGAATTAAACATTGATTCCTCTTCTAATTAATAATGAGGTAAAAAATGGTCAAAAAACTTCGCGTCAATAGCGCGATAGTATGGTTCTAATGGAGGTTCCATTAAAAGCCGTAACAATTCCTTAAAGCGTGTTTTCCAGTCGGGGAGAAATGACCCACCCTGTGCTAGCTTATCCAGCATTTCGTCATACATTGCTAGTAATTCTTGTCGTTTTTTCTGATATTCTGCTACAGTTATTTGAGCTATTGCTGAATGAGGAAAAATGCCAACCTCAGCTTCCCAATTACCTTCTTTCCAAGGATTTTGGAAGCGTAAATTAACATATTCAACAGGAATCTGGTTAGACCAATCTAGAGTAATTTTGGCAAAGGGCGGAAAAAGGACTGTTTCACCTTTACTTCGACTATTTGCACCAAAGAATACTAAAGTGACATAGACTTTGCTTTCTCGACGTAAAGGGATAGGCCAACCAATCTGCGCCTCCATTGGGATAAGTTGACGAAAGATAGGAGTTTTACGAATGTCCTCGATTAATCTTTCTATTTTTCTAGTTCTTTCCATTGTTTCTAACTTGTTTAATGCTCCAATTTTTGAATAATTACTTCATTCCACCCAAATACACCAAAAGAAGATAAGCAGCACCTCCAACTACACCATTGTTAGTGGTATAAACTTCTTCACTTGCCGTATTGTAAACATGACCGCAGGCATCTACTCGTCCTACACATTTGTCATTTCTGTCATAAACTTTGCCATCTGTTCCAGCATAACCAGCTTCGTGTCCAGCCGAGTTATAGATTGTTCGTCCATTAATGTGACCGAGATTGCTCACATGGTTTCCATTTCGATACAGCCAAACATCGCCATCGTTCCATATATGTACAGAAAGACAGTCTGATGACCCTAATATCAAGCGATCGCTGTTTAAAGAAAGAGCATTCTGCTCGTGAGCTTGGAGTGTAGCGAAATTAACAGAATGATGAAGCTCATAGTTATTAGTTATATAAGTAGATACTATCATGTGATCGCTTGCAGCCCATGCTTTTTCAAATTGGGTTAATGGCACCATCATTCCTTTACCATCTGCTACACCTGGATCGTTAAGAATGACCATTGGACGATCGAGGTGAGAATTATCAATTCCAATTACTTGAACAGCATGGTTAGCTTCCTGACCTGGGATGCCAAGATAATTATTGAGAGATTGATTTGAAGTTAGAAGTATACTCTCATTAACAGCCACGATTACTTTTTCATGGTTATCTAATTTTTCAGCCAAGTGTTCTATAGTGCATCCATATTCATGCGCTACAGGAAAACCCTGCTTTGCAATCAGATCGCCTACATGGTCGGCTGGAGTACCAATACCAGGTATGTACCAGCCTTGATTCATTGCTTCTAAACATAATTTATTTTCTGAAAAATGCTGACCTGTTAGACTTTCTAAAACGAACTCTTGAGTAGCAATAGCACAGTCTTCTGAATGAATTTGGTGATGCCAGTATTGCATCTCATGAGCAGGATCGCCAACGATCGCATTACTGTGATGATGGGGATCAAAATGCTGATTATTCCAGTCGTTTGTTTGGTTTACTGTGTTCCCAAGAATCCGTGAGTGATGAGGGTCAAACTCTGATGGATAAGAGTGCCAATCATTTACGTAGTAATTTAGATCTTGGTGTCCATCTAGGTGATAGTTATTCCCATCAGGGGTGAACTCTGAATGAGTATAATCAGATTCATGCTTTTGTGAGTTACCGCTATCCGTATTAGTATCACAATGATGGTATTGTTCTTGGCTTGTGAAATTTTGACTATCTATGAAATTTTGACTATCTAATAGATTGCCAAACAGATCGTTAAACAAATAATTATTGCTCATAGTTATCCTAGCCCTAATCCTTCTCGGCGTAAAAAGTTATTAATTTCGTTTGCCAATTCTTCGTTTCCTTGCTCCCTGAATAGATCCCTAGCTTTTCTTAATGCAATACTTGCTTGAGAACGCTTACCTTGCTTGAATGAGGCAATTCCCATTTTAAAATAGGCATCTACATAACTAGAATCTATCCGAATAGCTTCTTGGTATGCAGCGATCGCTTCTGCAAATTTATCTTGTTCAAAAAACTCTTCACCTCTTTGATAGTAAGTTTCGGCAATACGTTTCTGTAAAAACGCATCAATTTCGTCAGCTTCTTTGTGGTTTTCTGCCGTTCTGAATAGTTCTCTAGCTATCTCAAGGAATTCAATGCCTTCTTCTGTTTCTTCTTGTTGTAATAACGCATATCCTAAGTTAGAGTTAGCACGAGCATAATCAGGCACTAGCATCACTGCCTCTCGATACGCCAAAATAGCCTCATCTAATTCTCCCTGTTGCTGAAGAGCTACACCCAACTGATTGTATACCCGAGTATACTCAGGTTCGAGTTCAATTGCTTGTCTATAGTTAGCAATAGCCTGTTCCAGGTTATCTTGGCTATGGAAAGCAGTTCCTAAATTAAAATATGCTACTGGGTTTTTAGGATTAATTTGGATTGATTGATTAAAATTATCAATAGCTTCTTGATAATTTCCTAGCACTAAGTAAACTTGCCCAAGTCCCAGATAAGCAGCGACAAATTCAGGTTCGATCTCGATTGCTTGTTTATAGTTAGCAATAGCTTGTTCTAAATTCTCTTGGTCATAAAAAATATCTCCTAATTCAGAATAAGCTACTGGATTTTTAGGATTTATCTGTATTGCTTTGTTAAAATTATCAATAGCTTCTTGATAATTTCCTAACACTAAATAAACTTTCCCAAGTCCCAAATAAGCAGATACCAATTTAGGTTCTAGCTCAATTGCTTTTTTATAGTTAGTAATAGCTTGTTCTGGCTTATCTTGATTGGAAGCAATATCTCCTAAGCCAGAATATGCTACTGAATTTTTAGGATTTATCTGTAATGCTTTATTAAAATTATCAGTTGCTTCTTGATAATTTTCTATAGCTGAGTAAACATTACCAAGACCAGAATAAGCGGAGCTATCATTAGGATTAGTTTGCAAGATTTGTTTAAAATCAGTGATCGCTTGTTCTGCATTGCCCATCAACGTGTGACATAGACCTCGATGACTGTAGATAGCAATGTAATTGGGATTAAGATCTAGAGCAAGGTTAAATTCTGCGATCGCTCTTTCAAAATCACCTAACTCTTCATAAAAGTAGATTCCCCGCCAGCCAAAAGCATGAGTACAATTGGGGTTTAATCTTAATGCTTCATTGAAATCGTCAGTAACTGCTTGGTGATTCTTAAGTTTAGCGTAAACGAGTGCTCTACCAACATAAGCATCTACAGAGCGGTGGTTGAGTTCGATAGCTTTGTTGTATTGTTCTAAAGCAGATTGTTCTTCTTCTAACCAATGATATATAGACCCTCGATTAGAAAAATCTCCAGCACTCTGGGGTGTTATTTTTAAAGCTTGATGCCAACTATCTAAAGCTTTTTCTTTTTCTCCTAAAGCTGAATAACATCTTCCCAGTTCGCAATAAGCTCCTATATCATTAGGATTAATTTCTATAGTTCGTTGAAACTGAGCGATCGCTCTCTCATCTTCTCCTAATCTAAAGTAAAGATCGGCGTATCCACCGTAAGCATCTGCATATTTAGGTTCAAGCTGGATAGCTCGCTCAACATCCTCAATTACTTGATCGTGGTTTCCGAGTTCGAGATGAGCGCGACTGCGTTCAACATAAGCCCTCGCATAATTGGAATTTATCTGTAATGCTTCATTGTATTTTTCGATCGCTCCATGATAATCTCCCACATCTGCGCGATCGATCCCAGCCTGAAGTGATTCATAAGCTGGATTCCACCCTTCATAGAGTCCTGCTCCTTTACAAACTGCCAGATCCGGATCGTCAAACCGAAGTACAGGTCTTTGAAACTCTCGCTCCATTACTTGACGCACATAAGGGATCTGACAACTTCCACCCACTAATAGGATCTTGTCAACCTGCTCCTCTGTTAAACCTGCGTTTCGCACTAACTGGCGGCATAGTTGAAGAGTTTTTTCTAGGTAAGGAGTAATCATTAACTCGAAAGCTGTTCTGGTTAGCCGATACTCTTGCTCTTCCCCAAATAAAGGAATTGTGAATGAGTCTTCTTGCTTGGTGCTGAGATTTTCCTTGAGGCTTCGACAATAATCATTTAAGGTAAAGCGAGTTCGCAGTGCTTGAGTATCCTGCCGTTCGAGCAATTCACGCTGTTCTAGATTGCAACGCGCTTTGAAATCTTCAAAGATTTTGCGATCGAAATCCATTCCGCCGCACTGCGGATCACCTAAAGGAAGAGTCAAAGACTTGTAACCCGACCCTCTCCTCTGGATTAAAGCAACATCAAAAGTGCCACCACCAAGGTCATAAACTAGCAAAATTTCTCCATCTTTTGTACTGCTGCGTTGAGCGTAATAAATAGCTGCGGCTACTGGCTCATCTACCAGGGCCACTTGACTGAAACCAGCTTTTTTACCCGCTTCTACCATCAACTGGCGTTTATGCTCTGGGTGGCTGGCTGGTACTGCTAGAGTAACTCTAGTGAGTTTAACGTTGAATTGGCTCTCTGCAAGAGCTTTGAGCTTTGCTATGACCTTAACAACTAAATCTTCTGGTAGAAGCTCGCAATCACCAATATAATACGGTTTGGTTCGACCTAAATCTCGCTTAAATAGCTCCTTATAACGACTTGCATCTCTGAGACGCTGATTGTAAGCTTCATACCCTACATAAATTTCTGTTTCTTTTTTCACATAAACACAAGTTGGCAAAGAGTAAACCTGCTCTCGGCCAGGAATTTCAACTAAGGATGGAACCCACCCTTGCATGAAAATAGCACTGGAATTAGAAGTACCGAAATCAATACCTAACCACATAGTTCATTCCTAAAGTTTTCTAATGTTATAATGCAGCCTGTCTAATTACTTGATTGAATGATTCATCAAATAGTGAATCTATTTTTAATTCCAGAAATTGTTTGACATTGTTTTCTGTTGGAGGTTCGGGAAACATCCCTAACTTGTTGATTCGAGCTAAAATGCTGTTGTAGAGAGCGCGATCGCCACTTTCTATATCTTTACCAGAAACAATTGAATGAGCCAAACTTAATAGTAATACTACTCCATTTTTGCCAAAATAATCAGCCGTGCTGTCTTTAAATTCACAATCACCTGTTTCGTCAAAGTAATATTTAGTAGATTGCATGATTAACCTCAGTACAAGTTTATTAATTAGCATTTTTGCTTCACAAGCTTCAATAGCGGCTTGAAATTTTTTGATTTCCTGTTCAAAGTCGCGCATTCGATCTACACATTTGTTAACCTCTTCTTGAAAAGCGGTAATTTCGTCTTGTATGGAGTTAGTTTCATCTTGTTGGTAAATACTCAAGCGTAATTTAATAATTTCAAGATCGCTGTTAATTTCGCTAATTCGTTCATTTACTCTTTTATCAATTGAGCTAAATTCTTCTTCAAACGATTCGAGAATGGCGGCAGCAAATTTTACCTCATCATCTAAATATTTTCGTTTCTCTGAACGCTGCTTCAGCATTTGTTGAATTGAATTAGCCTCAGATGAAAGAGTCTGAGACTTTTCTGTTCGCTGTTGGATCATTCTTTGAAGAGTTTCTTCTTCTGTCTCCATAACTCTGACTCGATCGTGATAGTCGTCAAAATCTCTTTCAAGAGATCTTTGCTTGGATTTTATTTTTGATTTTTCTTCGTCTAACCAGTCGCTTTCTTGTTCAAGAGATTCAATAGTATCTCTATTCGGCTTTGCATAACCATTATTAATCCTACTGACTGTGTAGTTGTAGCTTTCTAGACGAGAATTCCATCGTTCTACTCGTGAATTTAAATTTTCTCTGCGTTGAATCAATTCGATTTGAATAGAATTAAGCTTATCTACACGGACATTATGGGCATCTATTCTAGAATCAATCTCTGCCGCTAAGGAGTCGCGTGAAGCTATGAGAGAGTTTAATGTCTCTAGTCGATAACTGATCTCTTGCTCAAAATTGGTAATATCTTCTCCGCGTGATTGAATATCTGTTTTGAATGATTCAATTTGGCGATCGCGAAGCTCAATGGCTTGTTCTTGAGTTGCAAAAATGCGTGTGCTAATTTCATCATTAAGAAATTCGATGCTGTCACCAATGTAAGCAAGTCCCCTAGAAATTGCACTAATCTTCTCCTCAGTTGAATTAATCCCTTGCTGAGGTGGACGAATTGCGCCCGAAAGCACTTTGTTAACTAGATTACTAACATCCTTACCAAAGAAATAGGATGTCTGTTCAGCTTTACTTCGTAAGTTAGCGAGAAAATCCCAAAGACAATGACAGGCTTTATGTAAAGGCTGATCGCAACTGTAAACCCCAGTTTTTGCCTTTTGAGAAGCTGTATAAGCAAATGCTCTTACTAATTCACGGTTGACTTGGCGATTGTATTCATCAGGAGTTTTTTGTTGTTGATATGCAATCAGTTCCTCAAAAAGCCTACCCTTTTCACCCCCCAAAATAACTTGAGATTGTATTAGTAGTTCTGAAATACCTTCACCAGTCCAACAATTGACAGGAACTATCGTGGGTTGACTGTTAGTTCCAAAAAAGGAAGTATGCACTTCCATAATTTTTGTTACAGCATCGATCAGATTAGCTTCGGTTGCAGCAAATATCTTCTCAGATTGCTTGTTGACAAACATATTCAGGACATAAATTACCTGACGATGGATCTTCAGGAGATCTCGTAGGTATTTGCGATCGCCTCTGGTAAACTGCTTTTCAGGAGCAATTAGGTAAAAAATTAAATCCGGTTCAAACTCAGGAGTCCTGAACTCTGTAAGTCTATAACTTTTCCTTTGAGGATTTTCGCTTTTACTGTAATCTGCCACAGTTAATTTTTCAACTATCGGCAGGTCTTCATCATCAAATCTTTCGATTTGTTCAATATTCAGTGCGGCTCTATTATAATTTTCTAGACGATCGTTACTGCATACTCCAGGTAAGTCGAAATATTGCAAACAATTGACAAATTTAATTAAGTTGATTTCATTTGTGCAATCTTGTCTGCCAGAAGAAGGCATAAAATGGCTGCCACCAATCAACTTATTACCCAGTGTTGTTTTACCCGCACCTGTCCTTCCGGTAACGAATATATTAGTATAATAGGTGCTAGTAGAGCTTACAGTTCTAAGCTTATCAATAATTAAGCTAGCACGAATATTAGAATCTGAAGGAGGATTAAATTGAAAATACATAGTCAATTCTTGATTAAAAATGGGTATGAAATAACTTGAGCGATTTACTGTGCCAAATATTGATTTGGACTCAAACAAATGCTCAAGTTATTTAAGTCCTATTACTTAGTTCATCAAAGCCTGCTCTAGAATCCAAATAATTCTTACTTCAGCCTGTCTTGGGTCGCTATTCACTGCCAATTTATTGATTTCATCCTTTTGGTTGGTAAGCATCGCTTTTACTTGTTCTCGTTCTGCTTCGACTATAGATTCAAAATCATTCTGTAAGTCCCATGCAGGGTCGGCATTCTCTATGCCTAGACCAATCGCTAGCAGATTTTCAACTACGGGGTAGCCGCCTTGAAGATAGTTCTTGCCAACCTCTTTTTCCTTCTGCACAACCTTTTGCACTTTCCTAGTAACGTCCTGTCTTACCGCTTCCATACCGATCATGCGCTCTTCTGTCTTTTTAATTTTTCTTGTTGCCGCCTTAATGACATTTTCATTTCTATAAGCATCTCTGTCGATTTCTTTATGAATCTTGTCACCAATAGTTTTTTCCACTCCAAATAACTTCTGAATTCCACTAATTGGAGATGTAATTGTCCGAGCAACTCCTTCTACTACCCCAAGTCCAGCCCGTGCAATGGCAGAACGCTTCACCTTCTCTGTAACTTCACGATAATCTGGTACTTCTTCTTCGATATCTACAGTCTTGTACTTAGGTGTATACCCTACTATCTCTGGTTGGGTAACATCTTCTTCAACGACATCTGGAACTAAAATTTTGATAGCTTCCTCTCGCGATAGCTTGGCTTCAGTAGCAAAGCTGTCAACCATTTCATAAAGTTCTCTTTCCGCCGCAGCACGAGCATCTTCTTCTCTAAAAATTCTAATAGCATAATCACAAATAGCTGCATATGCTTCTTCCAGTATTCCTTGTTGTCCAAGCTTTTCGTCTACTTTGTAAGTCGCTAGACGACTAGCAATGTAAATTAATGCTTGCCGATAACGACGGCTGCGTTCTTTTTTGGCAATTGCCTTTAGTTCGTCTTGTAGTGCCTGTCCCATATTACCGATCTTATTGTCAGGCAATATTTTGCACATTAATTCAGTAATTTTGTTGATGCCAGTTCCTCTCAAACAATCAACTTCGACAATTGGAGGTTGATCTGAGTAAAAACTTTGATAAATATTTATTATTTTTTCACGGGCATCATCAATATTTTCTTGGGTTGTAATCTTTGTTCTGTCCTGATGATGAATATTTAGAGCAAAGATAACTTTATTTTTGCTGCCACGCTCCTTTTGAAACTTGAGTAATGCCTTCAAATAACGTTGATCTTCACGAGTAAATTGGGTGTGTGGAGCTACTACATAGAGGATAATATCTGGTGCAACATACTCTTGGTTTTCTTGTGACTGCCATTGTTGTACTGTTGCAATTCTTTTCTTCACTTGCTTGGTTTTTGGATAATCAGAACAATCCCAAACTTCAAACTTATCAACAGGTTGTAAATCATCATCATCAACTTGACGAATCAGCAAAGCGGCTCTATTAATATTTTCATAAGTGTCATTGCATCCTCCTGCTCCAGGTAAGTCATAGTAGCGCAAATTACTGAGCATTTGGAAAAATTGCACCATCCAAGTACAATCAGTTTTGCCTGTAGAACCCATAACTGCTTGCTTTGTATCTATTGTTTGTTTGGGATCTAATATGCGTCTTCCTAATGTAGTTTTTCCCGCACCTGTTCTTCCGGTTGCGTATAAATTTACTGGTTTCGGAAATAACTCTTGTTTTCCTTGCTGCTCAATAAATGCATCATCTTCCCTATCGCTTAAGTCTAACTCGCGTATATCAAGTAGCCTTGTAACATCAGGACGGTCTTGAAAAAGAAACTTTAAGCTTTCTAAGGCATTTTTAGACATGATAAATTTCTCCTTTTTATTTCATAAAGTTGCTTATTTTTCGTAGACAAACCAATCGATTGGCTCAAACTTCGGTATTTTTAAGTCGTCAACCAATTGATTGATTTGGGCAGCTTGGTCTTGCTCACCAATAATTTGGTAAGTTTCGGCTAGTTTAGTCATAAATGACAAATCCCCCTGGTGAGACAACTTGAACAGTAAGGCAAGATCGGGTAAATCATGTTTTTGAGACTTTTGATAATGCCAACTTATTAACGCTTCTGCTATTTGCTCTCTTGCTTCTTTGCCAAGATTGCATTCATGTAACATCAAAGCTTGATCGAGACGATAAAAGTGTTCTCGATCGGGTTCACGGTAACAAAGTAGGTCATAGTAAAGACAAAACTGATGGGCAGATAGCTGTAGTTTCTCAGGTTCGTCGGAGAGGTATCGCCGCAAATCAGGGCGTTTACCTTCTAAAACTAGGTGGTGTGCATCGCTTAAAATGCCTAC
Source organism: [Phormidium] sp. LEGE 05292 (assembly GCF_015207735.1). Classification (GTDB taxonomy): domain Bacteria; phylum Cyanobacteriota; class Cyanobacteriia; order Cyanobacteriales; family Aerosakkonemataceae; genus Floridanema. The sequence continues at coordinate 88,724 of NZ_JADEWG010000002.1, read as the reverse complement.
CACTGATGCCAAATAATGAGCTACGAAGTCTTCAAACTCTAGCTTGTTATTCGAGCCAGGTTTGGGCGATCGCACGTCAAAAGAGTCTAGATTTAACTCAGAGTAGGTTTCACCTTGTCCGGGAAGTAGATTCCAGAACGCGATCGCCGGATGCACTCTGTATCCACCTTGAACTGCACCATGAATTAAGATGATAGGAAGATTGGCAAGAGCAGCACTAATAAAGTGAATATCCCGATCTCCCCGCAATAGAGGGCGCGATATGTAACCGTCACATCTAGTTACACCATCAAACCACTGAGTTTTTTGCCACGCCACACTTATTGCTAATCGAAAATCAGGAAATCCTCCTGCATCATTAGCGTTATGAGTGCGGGTATTGTCCCAAAAAGGAGCAATCAGAACTAAAGGTTGACGATTTCGCTCATAAATCTCGGTTAAAGTTTCAACAACGTACTCAACAGGGTCTAGAAAAGGGCTATTTTCCTCTAGTCTTTGCAACTTGCGGTTAATGGCAGCTGTCCGAACCGCATTTTGATTACGAAGTTGCTCTAATTCTGTAGAGTGTTGATAGTCAATCTCCCGAAACTTCAAGCCTAAATACAGTTGTAGTTCGCTAGAAAATTCAGCTTCTCGCAGTCGATAGATATGATCGACTCCCCTTTCTTCGATGCGGTAATGATGGGCGATCGCCTGTATGCTTTCCTCTCTGTCAGCCCGATAGCCAATTTCTACCAATCGCTGCTGATGAGCCTCATTCTGTTCTACTTTGCGATACTCATGCGCTTTTTCTTGCTCTACTAACCGATGTTGGTGTCCCTTTTTTTGGGCTTTTGCCTCAAGCTTCTTGGCATAAGAAATTTCTCGGATGCGATGCTTACTAGCTACTGATTGCTCGTCTAGTCGATAATTGTGTGCCTGTTCTTGTAATTCTGTCTGCCTTTGAAATTCAGTCTTTCTTTCCCCACGCCGAAAAACAGTGTTGATTAGGTTATTAGCTAACTGAATCCCTGAATATAAAACAGTTAATTGACCAAAGCCTGGGTTGTTATTGTTTGCCATATATAGCTCCAAAAATTTTTGATAAAAAAGATTTTGGCGCTGCTTAAGAAGAGTTGATAGACATAATAATTAGCTGACTCCTCCTAATCTTTCAAATAAAAACCAAGAAGCATTTTTCAGACGGCTACCTGAACTAAAAAGGAGAGTATTATTCATATCATGTGCGCTGATATTATCTGTCCAGCCTACTTTTTTTTCATGAGCGTCATATATATAGCCATCATCATCTAATCGACCTAAATAAACACCCATAAAGTTATAAAATTTTCTGTCGTGAACCGAGCCTACTTGCCCACCGTGCATATATACTTCACCGTAGTCATTTATCAACACATCTGAAGATGAACCTAGTGCAAAATTATGCTCTTGATGGTGCTGGCTATCGGTAGAGGCAATAAAATCATTATCATGATGTAATTTGGTAGATGCCATAAAATGGTCGCTTGCAGCCCAGGCTTTTTCAAACTGCTCTAATGGAATCTCTACACCCCTACCATTAATAACTCCAGGATCATTTAAAATAACTTTTGGGTGGAAAGGATCTGAAGTAAAATTTACGCCAATAACCTCTACTGCATGATTAGCTTTTTGCCCTGGTATTCCTCGATAATCTTGAACGAGATTTCCTAGAAGTGAACCTTGATCTGGTGCAGCAAGTACATTGGAATCAACACTAACAATCACATATTCGTGGTGATTCAATTTGTCAGTCAACTCCTTGAAGTTACCATTGAAATGATGCTCTATAGGAATACCTTTAGCTTCCAGTAAATGATCGATGTATTCAATAGGAGTTCCTACTCCGGGGACATAATAGCCATCAATCATAGCTTCTAGGCAAAGACTATTTTCTGAAAAATGCTTTCCTGTTAAGCTCTCTAAAACAAATTGCTGAACCTTAATTCCGCAGTCATGGGAATAACTTTGGTGTTCCCAATAAGGCATTTCATGCTTGGGATCGCCAATTACAAACCCGTCTTGGTGTTCCGGATCGAAGTTCTGGTGAACTAGATAGTTAGGTTGATTTGTAGAATCACCAAGAATATACTCACTTTGGTGATTTAATTCCTCATCTGGCTGATTTTCGGGTTGAATTTGGTCATCAGTTTCAGAGCGATCGTAACTCCAGTTGGTATATAAGTCAGATAAGCTTGAATTATCGCCATAGAAATTGTTGACTTGATTTTCCCAACTGTATGAAGATTGAGCAAAGTGGCTCCCGTATGTATACCCACTATCTGCACTTTCTCGTCCTAGATAATTATCAGTATCATCCGTTTGCTCAGGATAACCACAGTCATACTCCTCGCTCCTCGTTATTGTATCGCTATCTAGTTGACACAACCCAGGTTTTGTAGAAAGGTATTCTTCCCTATCGTCGTAGTGAAACTGACACAGTTCAGGGTTTGTAGTAGAGTTTCCCTTTTCCTCAGAGTCAAATTTCGGGTCAGAATTGAATTGAAGCGGTTCAGGTATGGTAGAACTCTCCTTTGAATAGGCTAAAGGTTGGTATTCAAGCGATCGCGCCAGTTCATGTTGATTATTTTCTTGAAGTGGATGCTCGTGTTGCTCTGGTAATAAATCAATCTTTGGCTCATTAAGTATTGAGGCTAGGTTAGTAGGTTCAATGAAAGTAAGTGGTGGGGAGCCAACGTAGTCTTGAGCATGATTTGGCCCATGCGCTCTCACGTCCTCACTAATACCGTCAGGTAGCAAGTTGCCAGAATTGTCAGTACCAAAATCCTCGTCCATAAAGTTCAGTTGGTTGAGATACCATGAATCGTTTATAACTGGCCTCACCTTCAATCGTCTATAGTTTATGCACTCAGGCCCAAACAGGCTCTCCCAGATAAATAGTGATAAGGCAGACTTATATATGGCTTAAATGTTTGTTGGGTAAACATTTCTCTCCCTCATGCCCAAAGAACCGGGATTTTCACCACAAGTACGCGAAAGCCCCTAAAAATCGACATCAGGCTTTACATTCAACTCAACGTGGCCTTTCTGCTTTAATTCTTGAGCGATGTCAGGCGGAATATTGACAGCAAGTTTGACTGGAGTTGTAACTGTGTTAACAAAGTTTTCCTTACCTTGACGGGTATACACTTTAATCACCAGCGAGTTAGTTCGATCGTTTAGAAGAACATGGCTGCCTAGCACCTCATGTCCATCGCGCTTTAATTGTTTGTGTAATCCAGCTATATCTGATTCGATGTAATGAAAATCTAATACTCCTTCTTTGATACATAACAGAGAGTTGGAGGCAGCCATTTCCTCTTGAAATGCTTCAGAAACTTTTTTAACAGCCTGGTTAACACTATTGAAAAATTTGCCAAAGCTTTGCCCTAGCGTTTCTTCATGGCTCATGATTATTAACCTCTAAACAGTAGTTGTCGGATTTTTGATAACGTTTTAAAGAGATTTGGAGTGGAGCGAGCTATATTTACCCCACCCCAAGAAAATGGTTAAGTAGAAGTCCGCATCATTAGAAGTTGACCCTTAGCATTGAGTTGGGACAGAATATCACCAGGGATTTCGGTTTCTGAGATCAACTCCTGTCGATATTCTCGTCTAATACCCCCACTGGCTACATTTTTGACATAAACTTCCACCTTTTTATAGATACGGGTACCCTGCCTTACTAGATACGTGAGGGCATCGGATGTTACCTCGACTGCCCAATTGATTCCATTTAAAATAGCCCGGACAGCTTGGGTCGCCCATGCTTTTATTTCATCCCAGAAATAACCCACAGCAAAACCTGCTATTCCAGCAGCAACAGCCCACAAAATAATGTCGATAGGCATGATTTATTCCTCTATTTGGGTTTGATTTAATTTCACATTCTTTTCGTCGGTAAGCTGGGAGTTTACAGCTATGGTGTTGTTTAGTTCTTGATGACGATTTTTAGTTGTTAAGTAGCGATCTATTTCTGACTGAACAATCATTTCATTCAACTCACTAGCCTTACCTAATAGTAATTTTAATCCAAGCTTGAGAGTAAGATTGCGAATATCGCCACCACACAAGCCATCACTGATTTCTGCTAAACGTTCATAGCTAATGCTTTTGGGTATATTAGTGGATAAATGGAATTCCCAGAGTTTTTTTCGCATTGAATTATCCGGTGGTAAAAACTCGATATTGAAGAGAATTCTTCTAAGTACAGATGGGTCGTATTGGCCAAAAAAATTAGTCGTAAAAACTACTACATTTCGAGTCCTGTCTAGCAATGTAAGCAGGGTACTCTTGACTGCATTAATGTCATGATCTGCTGCTTGAGAGAGGCGAGAAATTCGCGGACTCACAAGGGCATCTGCCTCATCAAATATCAGCATACTATTTGTTTCTTCTGCTTCTTGAAAAAGGCTATTAAGGTTGGAAGATGTACCTCCCATTAGTTCTGATTGAAGTTCTCCGTAGTTGACTTTGATTATAGACATCTGAAGTAGGTTAGCTAGGGCTTCAGTAGTAATGCTTTTACCTGTACCTGGTAGTCCATAAAAGTTGACAATCAAGCCACCGCTATTTTTCAAAAATCGAGCAAAGCACCATTCATTTAGCAACTTTTCTCGATAACGAATATAGGCAACCATCTCCTCAATTTGTTCCAAGGTGCTAGCAGGTAATGTGATTTCGCCTAGCGTCCAACTCGGTTGGAGTACACGCAGGTTTTTTCCATTTTTATTGGATGCCGTTTGGTTTTGCAAAATTTCATATTTCATGGGCAACTTTCCTAATCTGTTAATCTAATTGCAATTGCTGGTAAAAAATTAGTTCACAGGAATCTGCTACCTAAGCTACCTTCTCGTTACACCAGTTATTGCAGCAGAGCTGCCTGTCCGCTCGTTGATGATAGTAATCCACCGCTCGCTATCATCAATGATTACAGTGACTGTATCTCCAACTTCCGCACCAATGGAACTTGCGTATTGTACGTTATACACTTTTCCTGTTGCAGCACTTTTGATGTTGATATCTCTCCCACCCCATAAGTATGTGACGGTAAAAGCTTTTCTAGCTTGAGCAATATAGTTATGTGGAACCTCCAAGGATGACCTTTCGGTTGCGAACGAGGAAGTAATTACATCTTGGCTTGCAAGTGCAGGTGTAATGTGGAGACTATTTACTGTAGCCACGCTAGAGATTAAAACTAAAGCCAGTTTTTTCATACGACAGACCTCGGTACTAAGGAATATTAGAGAGAAGAACACTCTCTTATCTTCTTAGTTTGGCTGATGGTACTGGCTGAATAGGGGAGAAAAAGTGTGATTGAAATTGAGAACCTGAGTACGGAAAAAGTGTGAAATGTGAGATTTTGGTTACAGGCCATTGGCAGACTTCGTAATAGGCTTTAGAATGGACATGATTTTGATTGTCTGCCTGCGATGGAAGCTCTCGAATCCTTAGAATTATTTGCTAAATTAGTCCAGCAACGGCTTGGGCGACCGCTAACCGGGCCCGAACGCATTTTGTTTCAAGGTTTTTGGCAAGGATTGAAGTATGACGAAATTTCAACTCAATATAATTTTAACTACGCTCCAGACCACATTCGTAAATTAGGCAGCCAATTGACCAATCTAGCTGCACTAATTTGTGAGCAACCAGCTAAGACGGTTAACAAAAATGTTTTCCGTTCGGCTTTAGAACCTTATTTAAAGCAGGTACAGCGGGGATCAAATCCAGCCGATCTGGGTGGTTGGGCACTACAGTCTCACTTTTTTCACCTAGTTCGGCAGGCTCAAAGGCGGGACTGGTACTCACCAGAGGACTATTTGGATTTCGCTCATCTGCTCGAGCAGATGAGTCAGTTTATTAAGGAAGCTTCAGAGCGCGATGGAGGAGCTTATCAGGAAATCGTAGATCGCTGGCAGTTAGTCAAAAACTTTAGCCATGTTTACGAACAACATTGGGAGCAGCGAGAGCAAATTTTACGCTGGTTGCTTGTCGCCGCGAAAGCTAGCGGCGATCGCCCTATAATAGCAGAGTCTTATGCTGAACTCGGTTTGACTCGTATTTTACGCGATCCTTATACAGCAACAGCCCAATCTGAAGCAAAATTCTACCTTGAGGAAGCTCAAAAATTAGCCACCCACCGGGAAGTAGTATTTTGTATAGATTTACAGATTTATCAGGCAATGCTGAGTCTGGCAAAAGGTCTGTCTGAAGATGCTAGCACACACTTAACCAGAGCTAAACTATTTTTAGGACAACAATGGCCAGATTCACGGGTGCGCGATCGCTGCCTGAGCAACATCCATTACTACGAGGGCGAGTGCTATTTTCACATAGGGCAGTATAAAAAAGCTGACGAGCAGTATAAGTCAGCTCGGCAATATGCCAAAGCAATAGGTTGGAAAAGGGCAGAAGTGGCAGTAAATAACTGGCGCGCAGAAATTGCCATTCAGTTTGGTAACTTAGAGCAAGCTGACCGTTTGCTCAATCAAGGGATTGTGGTAGTGGAACAACATCGAGACTGGCGCTCTCTTGCATTGCATCAACAATCGATGGGTTTGTTAAAACAAAAACAGGGCGATCTAAAATCAGCACACCATTGGGCAACTAAAGCAAAGGATTGGTTTATAGCTTTGAGTATGAACGCGGAAGCACAGGAAATACAAAAACTTTTGCAACAGCTAAATTAATATTTCGCTTTATTAAAGTATAGTTTAGCTTTTTGGTATTCTCCATATTTTTGATAGGTTTTACCGATAGTTATAATTGTTTGACTTTTTTCTTGAGGAAGTCCCTGCTGGTTTAATATTTCTTCTGATTTATGTAAGTATTCAAACGCTTTATCTAACATTCCCATTTTTTCGTAAGTGATACCTAAGTCACGTAACTGAACTCCTTGATTAGAGTAGTCATGAAGATCTTCAGCGATAGCAAGGGCTTGATTAAAGAATTTAATCGCTGCTCTATATTTACCTATTCCTCGTAAAGCTATGCCTAAATTTCCAAGCGAGTAGCTTTTTCCTTTAAGTACCTCTTTTTTATTGGTAACTCTTTGATAGTTTTTTATTGCTTTTAAGCTATATTTAACTGCGGTTTTAAATTCCTTTTTATCGTTGTAAATAAGGCTTAAGTTACAGAATACATGGCTAGCTATTAAAGGATTTTTTTCGCTATCATTATTAATTAAATTTAAGCATTTTTTATAACATAAAATTGTTTTATCTATTTGACCTAAGTACCGATAACTCCCTGCCAAGTTAAGAAAAACATCAAACCTTATTTCGCGCTCAAAAATACTATGTAAATATTGTTCATAATTATTAACTGCTTCGGTCAAATAACCCAACCTATAGCAAATATTTCCTAATCTATAAAAACTGTCATTTTTAATAAATGAATCATCTAAACCGTTAGGAACAATTAGACTTTGCTCATAACGAAATTTGGCCTTATGAAGTTGACCTTTAGTTTCATATATTTGAGCTAAATTATAGTTTGCACATCTTTGCCCTACAAAATCATCAATTTCGTAATAAATTTCTAAGCTTTCAAGATAGAAACTAATAGCTTTTTCCATCTCTCCTATAAAATTATAATTTTTACCTAAGCTAAAAAGTGCAGTAGCAGCCCCTCGTCGATCATTTATTTTATTGGAAATATTTAAACTCATTTCATAGTAATTAATAGCTTGGTTGTGCTGTTTTAAGGCTTGACATAAATTACCTTTACTTTGAAATATTATCCTTTTTTGCTTTTCATTAGTATCTTTACATAAAATTTTTTCTGATTCTTCATGGTAAGTCTTTGCACTGTGACAGTCATTTTGCCTAAGCCTAATATTTCCTAACCCACATAATGCTAGCAATTTTTCTATGGGATTATTAATTTCATTAGCTATATGTAAAGCTTTATTATAGGATTCTTCAGCTTTTTGATACTGTTCCAGAGCTAAATATGTCTGGCCTAATCTATTGAGAATAATTACGTCTAAATCTAGGCTTAATTTACCTTGAAGCTTGAGATATAAATCTACTCGTATACTATGATATCCCCAAATATCTAACTGTTCGTGTAATTCTTCTTTGATTGGTGTATTAAGGCGATTAAATAAAATTTTTGCAGCTGCTTCCCATTCTTCTAGTTCGCATAGAATATCGTAAGGTTGTAAATATTTATCAATTTCCTTCAATTTAGAATCACTAGGTAATGGTTCATCCATCACCCAATTAATAATCATTTGATATAATACCCGTTTACGAAATGATTTAACAAACTTAATTTTTTCTTTTGTAATACCAAGTTGTTCTAGAATAAATTTTCTAGATATAACAACATTTGTGCTTATATTTAAATTATCTTTTGCTGTTAATTCCATAAATTATCTGGCTTTATTCATAATTTTTTGAGATGTTCTAGTGCAATACTGCGAATCAAGTTGTGTTGCCTTATTAGGTATTCGTTATTCTCAACTACTTCTTCAATCAAATTACGATCGCGCAATATATCCAGTAATTGCTGGCTTTTATATTCATTCCAACTTTCTGGCAAATCATCCCAATGTTGTAAAAGATTTAGCCACCAACTTTCTTTAACAGCGCAGCGATATTCTGAGGCGGCACAAAGTAATATATAGGCATAATAAGCATCTTTTTCTAAGCGATTTAGCGTTTTTTCTAAACGCGATCGCACAGACCACTTTAGTTTTTGAGTATAATTATGTAATTTTAAGGTATCATTAGCCGATACTCTTCCGGCTTTACCTTCTTCAATAGCTTTTTCTACTTCTACTATTTCGTCACCATATTGGCTCCAATAAGCTAAAACATTCCCATTGAATGGGTGACTTACTATTTCTCCAGTAATTACTCGCAAAGCCAATGGATGACCTTCATAAGCAGAGCCAATCCGTTTTAAATAACCTTTAACAGATGTATCTGCTTTAATGTCTAAACCCATTTTATCAAATAACTCTAACTGTTCTTCTTCCGTAAGTCCACTTAACGGCTGATAATGCCAGAAATTTTGATAACGAGAGCCATGTGTGAATATTGAAGTTGGCAAATCTTGCGATGTTAAAATTAGCTGGCTTCGGAAACTTTCTGATGATAAGACTGCATGAAAAAATTTGCTCCACCACTCGTCTCTGAAATTACTCCAACCTTCTTCTTCGTTACCTTCTAATATTTCTTCTAAGGAGTCCATCTGGACTATAAATTCGTTGTTTTGCAAGTAATCAACTAACTTATTTAGAATTTGTTGTGGCTCTTTGTGTTCTTCGCTTGCGATAGTTATTCCAAACTTATCTAACCATTTAGCTCCTACACTAATAAAATCAGGTGCTTGTTTTTGATTGTCAAAGTTTTCTGAAATAAATTGGTGACAATTCTTTAACAATAGTTCAAAAACTAATTTTTCTGCCGTAGCACTTTTGCCAATACCAGTGATACCAGTGAGGATTAGAATTCGACAGCTTGAGTTTAATTTATTAATTAATTGAGATAGTAGTTCTTGCTTACCAACCCAGTTATCATCATAAGCTGAGAATGCTATAGAACTATTAGCTTGAGAAACTACTTCATCAACTGGAGGACGCTCTACAACATCTTCCCAGTTTAAGTTTAAAACTTGACAGAATGCTTTGAATGTATTGGAAGAAATAGCCTGTCCTTTAAGAAAACGTTTCCAAGTGGGTAGGGCAGCACCTGGGGCAAATATGTTGTAAAGTTTGTCATCTTGCCAATTTTTATCTGGTTCGATAATCTTGCTAGCCTCTACAAGCCATTGTGGATCATCTACATTCCAGTCTTTTTCCTTTCTAGCTTGCTTGATCTTAATTAGTCCTAGAGAGGATGCCTTCAAAGATGGCATAAGATACACTATCAGCTTATTGATAAGTTAATAGCTCAATTATATGCTAGTTCCTTTAACCTTAATCCCAGAATGTGGGACTTGACAAAAAGCAAGGTTATGTGTTATAAGTAATCCCGATTGTTACCTAAACTACTTAGGCGGCATTATAAAAAATTCCCGTTCTCATCAACATTAATGTTTATGGGGTGCGCCTACGGCGCACCAGCCCAGGACGAGTAGTGAGAATTGTCAGTAGACCGAAAACTTACGATAGAATCGACGTTTCGGCTAAAGTATCTAAGCCCAAAGGTAGCGATCGCGCTTATGGCAATTTCTTTAGATATAGTCTCAAATGCTTATTCCTCAAGGGTTTGATATTTGCTGTATTTCGTAAACCATAACTTTTTCAAAAGCATTATATGCAAGACGCAAATTTTCAATATGATCTCCCTGAATCCGGTTTTTGTATGCAACACCAAGTTCATAGTGTACAACTAGCCATAGAGAATATTCGTCAGACGTGGGCGGAAAATTAATACTATTTCTAACAATTTCTAGTATTTCAATCGCTGCTTCTTGGTTGTTAGTCTGATTTCCTTGATAAAGATTTCTAGCTTTATCGATCAAACTCATTAACCATTTTATATTTATAGATATTGAGTTATGAAAGCTTAATTCTGATTGTTGGTAAATATTTAATGAAACAGGAGTATGTAAAGATGGTAGAGTATAAGGATTGCTAGGCAAAAATGACTTTAAAATAGGAATAATTTCATTATTATGAGTTTTTGTAAATTCATTGATTTTGTGAATTTCTTTAATAAAATAAACAGGAGTAAGAGGTTCTTTTTCTTTGAAACTGAACTGGTTCGTGTGAGCAATATTTTCCAATTCAGCTACTTGCTGCCAGTCCAGTCCTAAAATTTTACAAAAGGCTTCAAAAACATCCTTGGAAATGCGCTCCATGCCATACAAAAAACGCTTCCAAGTTGCTTGGGATATGCCTGGGGCATAAAGACATCTTGTTTGAGTTTCTATTGGCCAAGTTTGATTAGGGTAGAGATATTGACTAGCTAACTTGAGAGGTGTCGGATCTTCCAGTTTCCAGCCCAGCCTTATTCTCGCTTGCGAAGCTAAAAATTTGGCATTCTCAGTTAACTTGAAGGTAGGTCTTTTTCGGCGAACTGCCATTACACTCTGCCTTCTAGATGCTTAAAAAACTTATACAAGCCAGAGATTCATCGTTTGAAGCTCTATCATAGGGTTTGCTGAATGAAAAAAGCGAAAATTATGGTCTATCAACGGGTCAAACGGCGTTAAAGGTCAAGAAAGCGATCGCTCATAGGGTGCTAAACTTCAAAACGTTTGCACTTTTTGTTCGTCCTCTCCTTTTCCCTTTTTCCCCTTTTTCCCCACTTATTCAGCAAGCCCTATCATATAGTTTTTATTAAACAAAGCTATCTGTGAATTTGTCAAGTGATTTTTAGTGCTATTTTGTCTCATATTCTTTTATTTTCTCACGATCTGCTCATTTTAGGATTTGCACCCAACATCTACAAATAGTTCAAATCTACCTACCCTGAGCTTTGTCAAGATCAGTTTCAGATCGGTTTCACAACTAAACACTGAGCAAAAACTGTATCTAGGCAAAGGTTTGAGGACTCTGAGATTCTGAAAATTGAAAGCAAGCAATAATAACACTTCTGCTCAAACCTGCTTGCAAAACCAGAAGTAAATATGTGTATTATGCCGCAGAATCTCGTTGATAAGCAATTGTTGGAGCGCTCAGATCAAACTGAAGTGCCAAATTCTGAGTATAGGTTAGCTTGTGCTACCCAAGACGAAATCATGGAAAAGCTGAATAAGCTTGACTTTACGCAAATTAGCTATAAGCTGATGAATCCTGATTACGGAGATGCTTGGAGTTTAGAGCAGACTAACAAGGCGATCGCTCTCTATAAAATGTTCCTCTGTTTGTCGTATCTCTATCCACATGAAATTGCACCATCGCAGGAAATCCAGAGAGTTTGGCACGAACATATTTTGAATACATTTGCTTATGCTCAGGCTTGTCAGCAAATCTTTGGTAAATTCATCCATCACTCTCCTTATTTTGGTCTAGGCGGAGAGGAAGAACGGCAGAATTTAAATGCTGCTTTTGCTCAAACTCAACTCCTGTTTATTAAGCATTTTGGAATTGATATTGTCAAATAAAAAATTAGACGAGTGCCTTTTTTGGGTTGATTTCTCAGATAGCCCACTTGTACCGACAATGGGAGATGCGCTTGATTGTAGCGTGAACATACCGCTTCTTTGTCACTCTCATCATTGGTGTTCCGTTAATCATCTTTACCTATACTGTCTTAGTAAGACACCTATAAAAGACAGGTAACTAATAATTGGACTTTGGACAAAAGGAAATATGCTTCGCGAGTTAATAGCGCGAAGTAAGAGCGCGTAAGTTATCATTAATAATGAAAAATTAAGCCCGGTTAAGCTTAAAGCTTGTTAAACAACAATTTGCTTCGCGCCCATTCTTCGCGAAACGCTTTTCTTCTTTGTCCAAAGTTCAATAATAATTATTTAGCTACTACATCTACCTGTACTAATACACACTCTGCCTGAAAATGTTGAATGCTCACGCCGAAGTCTTGATGGGGGAGTATGTCAATTCAACCTTGATTAGCTAAAAATGCTACTGATGAGGAAATTACATCGACAATATCAGCTGGATCTAATGCTTTAATTTTTGCTAATATTTCTCTTTTAATATCGTCAGAGCCAGACGGCTTGCTACTGTCTTTTACTTCTGATGTTATTTTCTTCTCAAAACCGTTACGATATTCTAATAAAGAAATTTCACCATTTAAATAAATTTGCAGTGTTGCAGCAGTACCACCACTAACGCGAGCTAGTTGCCGAAAATTTTTAGAATCAGACTCAGGAATGGTTTTGCCTCTCAACCACCGATGTACGGTTGAGAAGTCTACACCAAAAGCATTGGCTAAACTACTTTGAGTCCAACCCTCTTCTAGCAGCTGCTCTATTAGTTGAGTCAGCCGCTTTTGACGAGCTTGGAGAAGAGAAGACACAGAGCTAGTAGTCACAAATGTAACCTTTCAAATATAGCTATACACTATTTTAATGTTTGCACCACTACCGCTATCCTCGTCAAAGAGACATGACTAGGGTAAGGGATTTTAAAAATTATAGACGTTACCTATCCTTCTAACTAATTTAAAAGGAAACTCCCAGATTTACAAGCAGTTTAGGACTAATGACCCTTAGAAGTTTGTGGTCGTAGGCGTTAGAAGGCTCATCTAAGGCGCGGCCTCCCCAATACTCAAAAGGATTGGGAAAGTTAGCCTAGAGGAGCAAATTGATAAGAAGTTTTAAGCCCCCTTGTCATCGAACTTGCACGTTGCCATATTAATTATGGCAACGTGCAAGGATTCCCATAGTTAAATGCTATCTTCCCACAGTGTTGGTCATCCCGATTTACCTGACCCGTCCTCCGATATTGGTAGTGAGCCTCAAGGGTCAGTACAGAACTTCCAGCCAGAAAATGTACTAACAGGGGCTGAACTAGAGGAACTGGGTAGCTTGGAAGCTACAGTTGAGCGGGGGTTAAGGGCATTTTGGGAGATAGGACAAGCCTTACAACAGATACGGGACAAGCGTCTCTATCGGCAAGAATATGCAACCTTTGAGGAATATTGCATTTGCCGTTGGGAAATGTCTCGTCGCTCCGCTTACCAGTTAATTGAGGCGGCCACCGTCTATGAAAATGTGCGCCATGGCGCACAAATTCTTCCCGCCAACGAGCGCCAAACTCGTCCTCTAGTGACACTGCCTCCCCAAAAACAACAGGAAGCTTGGGCCAAAGCCGTCTCTACCGCCCCATCAGGTAGAGTTACATCTACTCATGTTGCCCAAGTTGCCAAAGAGTACCAACTTTCGAGTGAGGATGCCTGTTCTGAAACTGGAAGCGCTGCCTCTTCAACGCCTGCGGTTCCCGAAGGAGATACTGTCGCACAAACAGATTCAACCGAGGTAGGAGCCAATTGGCGCAGCTGCTGGAATTGCTATCATTGCAGCCGAGAGTTTCTAGATGACCCCCACAGTTTTTATTGCTACCAGTTTGGAAAATTGAACTTTATAGAGAAGGACGGTAACGAACGGGGAGCAGAATGCGAATTGTGGACTTATCGACAAGCAACGCCTGATGAAGTCAAAAGAACGCCACTGCCAACAGAAACTTTCACCCTAACTCTACAGCTTCCCGCTCACTTGCAACCCCTGATACAAGATGCTGCTAGAAGAGAAGAACTGGTTTTGGTGGACTGGGTAGCCAAAGTTTTAGAAACAGCACTTAAGGCAAACAGTTGCCCTCCTGCTGAAACTACTTCTATTCCTGACACCGTAGCAAACCCCTGCGACAGCACCACGCCAGTAGTCGTAGATCGTATCGAAGTTTCAGTTTCAGAAGTTTCACAAGTTTCCAAATACAAGGTAAGTGCAAATACCGAAACAGCTGATGAATTTTCAGAAGAAACAGCTGCTGCTTGAGGAAGTCCCCATAAATTTCACTATTTTTTCTATATGACAAAGTGCATCGCCCTGGTAGGCTGTTTCAACAAACAGCCGGAAGTTCTAAGATTCTACCCAAACAATTTGCAACCGTTGAAACTGTTAGCTTTCTGGCTTAATGCGTCAAAAGGTGCGATCGGAATTTCCCAGCCTTTCGTCTTCTGCCATTTCGCTCACTCTCCTATTCAGCAATTTGGGGGAAGACCAGAGTGATGCCAGGGACAGATAATAGAATCGATACTAACAGACAAGTAGGGACATCAGAACAGCTACAGATTGCTGGTAAGACAGTTCCTCAAAATGATCGGAGCAGTCAACCCCAACGGCGGGGGCGCTACCGTTCCATTTCTCGACCACCAACCAGTCCCAATTTGTTTCCCGATGGTCAAACTAACTGTATGGCATCGAACAGATTGATTTGGGAAGGATGTAACATTCTTACGCAAGGCCAGAATCTTAGTTGGCTTAACACTGAGAAAGGGTCGCCTTACTACCAAAGTCCTGTTGCAAAAGGTCAGGGCTATATATCTTTCTGGGTAACTGATGATTTACATACCAAGCCCCCTGCTGTCTTGGAGGGGGAAGCTGCTTTAGCTCTAATCGAGCAATTCGATATTCGCGCTGGTTGCCTTCACTTGATCTATGCTGCTTATGCTACACAACTCGATCGCCCTTGGGAGCAGCAATTCGTTTTAAGTGATGTCCAGTTGGAACGATATTTGGGATTGAACCACAACAAGAAGCTCAACAAACAGGAAAAGTTAAGATCGCTGTTAGAACTGGCGAAACAACCTTGCCACCTTCTAGTGTACGCATCCTGGCCGGAAAAAGGAGCTGTTGGAGCCTTTAGCGTCAGCCGCACTTACCTTTGGGAGATCGCAGAGCCAATTTTGCACTACCAAGATTGTTTTTACGATGAGCGGGGAAATCCAATTGGTGAGAAGACACTCATAGGATTCACGCTTAAAATACGATGCGGAAACTGGGCGCAATACTTTCTCAATAAGGAAAAACGTACCTCTAGAGCGGGCTATTACGAGTTCGGTATCCTGTCTCAGGGACTGCTGCACGACTTGATGAGCATTTGGCATAACCATCCGGGTGCAGCACGACTGATGACTTGGTTACTGTTCAAAACTAAAGTCAATCCAGGCAGTCCGCTAATTGTAGAGACATTAATGAAAGTTGCCTTTGGAGAAGAATTAGTTACAGCAGCCATCACATCTTCAAAAGAACGGAAAAAGTTGGTCAGGCGTTGGGAAATTACGCTGAGAGTCTTACTAGAAAAGGGATGGAGTATCCAACCAGATTCTGAAACTTATCCACCTCAGTACTGGCCAGAATTATTTAACTCCAGTCCGTTCACAAGCATCCCCGATGACCCTGAAGAAGCAGCATCCTTTTGGGCATTGGATGCGACTGTGGATGAGGGGACACGCTTAACTGATATTACAAAACGCACACGCGCTAGTTTTGAACAGCTACTGGCTGGTAGGCTCTGGGTACGTTCTCCAGCAGAGATTGCCCAAAAACTGGATGAGATTACAAAGCACAAGAAATCTAACCGGAAAAAACCTCTCTCTCAGAAAACTAATAAGCGCTCTGAACAGACAAATACTGGACTTGAGCCTGAGCAGTCTTTAAATTTTTCAATGCTTACAGGAGAAGAAGTGAGAAGACTCAGAACAGAAAAGGGGTTGAGCGTCACTAAACTTGCTGAATTGGCAGGTTTAGCTAAATCTATGGTTTCCATGATCGAAACTGGCAAAAGACCTATAACTGCCCAAACCCAGAAGCGCCTTACCCAAGCACTGGAAATCAATCACTGAGCTATGTCCGCAGCTAAGGAATTGATCTGACATTGATTGGAAGACCGTTCATATCACCAGCAAAAACTCAGTCATATTCCTCCCTCAATTCATTCTTTAGAATAGAAAAAATTACCTCTGGAGGTACTGGTGAGTAGCGAGTTATCCATCCTGAAAAAAACGCTTGCCAAGTATTCTGGAGAACCCAACCCAACCCAAGTTACACAGGGCGTTTCTCCCAGGCAGCTGGATGTGGCCTTTATCTTCGATACCACTGGCAGTATGTACCCGTACCTGGAACAGGTGCGCCGCGAACTAACCCGACTCGCCAGTGAAGTTTACAAATCTGTTCCCAACGTGAGAATGGGTGTTGTCGCCTATGGTGACTACTGTGATGCTAATTCCACTTATGTCACCAAAGTTCTAGACTTAACCACTGACTTTGAGAAAGTACGGTCATTTGTCGGACAAGTGGAAAAAACAGGCGGAGGTGATGCGCCTGAAGCTGTGGAAGAAGCGCTATTTCAGGCAAACCAACTGAATTGGCGAATTGGTAGCAGTCGGGCTATAGTTTTGGTCGGTGATGCTCCTCCTCACGGTGTAATTGATGCAGCCTCTAATTGCCTTTACGGTCACGATTACAAAACTGAAGGCAATAGTTTGGGACAGAAGGGAGTCAAAATTTACGCAACCCAGTGCGGTAGAGATTCGTCAACAGAACAAGTGTTTCGCTGGTTGGCTAGTCAAACTGGTGGTGTTTACCTAAATTTGGAGAATATTGCCGATTTGGTAGACCTACTGATTGGGGTTTGTATGAAGGAAGTAGGTTTGCTGGAAAGCTATACTCAAAAACTTCAAGCTAACAATTTGTTAACTGGTTCTAAAGCGCGGTTGCTCAATCAATTAAAAGGGTCATCAAATGCCTAATGATAGCAATAAGCCAAACTATTATGAAATTCTCGGTGTGCTACCCACAGCTAGTCCAGAGGAGATTAAACGGGCATTCCGAAAATTAGCTAACGATTATCATCCAGACAAATTGGCGAGCGTCCCTGAAGCTATTCGGAAATTAGCTGAAGACAAATTTAAGGAAATTAATGAAGCATACGAAGTTTTGAAAAGCCCAGATCAAAGGCGAATTTATGACTGGGAATTGCAGAAAGCTGGTGCTGAGATAAAAAAACAAGAATTAATTCGACAGATTCAGGAACTTGTTAATAATGATGACCTTGAAGGGGCTGTAAGAGTAGCTAAGAGTCTGTATGAACTGTTTCCTGATGATTCGGACTGCCGAAACATCTACGCACAACTAGCTTATGCGTTGGCAATTCAACTTGTTGAGGCTGAAAAGTTAAACAAAGCAGAAAGCTATTTTAAACAAGCTATTGATATCACTACTGATGAAGAGTTTAAGCGAAGAGTACAGGCTGATTTGGGATTATTGAGAGCGAAAAAACAGAAAGAGGAAGAAGAAAAAACCGCTGCTGACAGGAAAAAATATGAAGCTGAACGTAGAAGGGCGGAAGAGGAGAGTAGTCGGCGGGAAACGGCAGAAAGAGTAGAGGCTGAACGCAGAAGAGAGGAGGAAGCCCGGAGACGAAGAGAATCAGAAAAAAGGGCTGCTGAAGAAAGAGAAAAGAGTGAGACTGAACGCAGGCGAAAAGAAGAAATTAGACGAAGAGAAGAGGAAGAAAGAACCCGGAATCAGGCACTTATATTTGGCTCGATTTTGCTACTTGGAATAGGATTATTTGGATATTTTAACTCTCGCGTAACTCTTAATAATACTCCCGTTAATGAGGCTACCCAAACACCTTTATCACCATCGCCTAAGATAAAAGCTCCTGTATCCCAAACTCGAAGTGTACCACCTCCTCCTCGAACTATTTCTTTAGCGAGAACGATAGACACTTATGGCTGTAGTACTTTGGGCGATTTGGTGTACTACGATGCTAGAAGACCTAAAAATATTATTATAAACGGACAATATATGATAGCAATAACATCTCTTTATAACTCAGTTCCTAGTAATTTCAGTAGTAAATTCGATTACTACATATTAAAATATAGACCTGCTAAAATAGTTTGTCAATTAGTTGAGCCTATAGACTGGAGAGACACAACCCAAAACAAAATTCCAAAATTCAGTAATTTAACTTTAGGTTTTGGATTGGCAGATAATAGTGAAGAGCTTGGAAGTGGTAGCATTAATAAGTCTGTAAAAGTCCGCGTGTCAGTATATAAAGATGGTGATTTTGTAACAGTTATACATCAATCAGATAAATATTTAGGTGGAAAGTTATATAAGTCTAAAATTATTACTAAGGGCGATAAAATTATCTGGAATATCGATGTTAGTGATAGCCGCGCTATTCTAATACAAGCGGAGTGCATTAAACCGAGTCCGTTACCGCCCGGAGTTATCAGTTTGGAAGGTGGTACTTGTCCTGCTGTTCACTTTTTTCAAGAAACTTTGCAGTACAAACCTAGATAATTAAAGATAAAAATTAAAAGGGTCATCAAATATGTAGATAAATGGTTAATTACATAAATAAAAAATGCTAATCTAAACTTAAAGTAAAAAATGGTAAACCATCATAAAAAAACTATGGCAAGACCAAGTTTATTGTACTTCAATTTTCCAGAGCCTCATGGTCGCATCTGGAACTTAGAAGTAGAAACTCGCCCAGATGGAAGTGACCTACTATATCCTTACCCTAACCACCCAGATCGCCACATGAGAGGTTTGCATCATCATCTATACTGGGATAGCAAAAGAGAAAATACAATAGGGCTTGCTTACACCTGTTGCGATGAACAGGGTAAAGCTTGGCGAGAATACTATATTGATCGTGGTGCAGATTGGGAATTTCTCGATCGCACTGATTCATATAACTCACTTAAAGAAATGAATCAGGTTTTCCAAGCCAAGCGTGATATTAAAGCTGCCGAGTGTTTCTCCCAATATTTAACTGTCAGGTTAGCAATTAGTGAACTTGACCGCGAACAACCTGACCGTAATGTTACTCCTGAAATAGGAGACTCATACTTTAACCGTTACTGATAACTACTGTGCTGGAGTTTCCAACTATGAATGACTTTCAAAAAAGTTGTGAGTTTGTAGTAATAATATGCCTACGGATCAGTTGGTGGTTAGTACAAGCGCTATGGAAAGGCAGCAGGTGGCTTTATGAACAGTTGAAAGATTGGCAAGCATTGCGCTCTGAAAAAGTTGTTGGCCCAAAAGGAAAATTACCTGATAGACATCACAGAGATGTATGGGACTATCGAGGCTTAGAAACGATTGGAAAGCTTTTTCACCTAACATACACATCAGGGGCATCGATCAAACTGGGTCACGCAACAGATGCAAACGGGCGGGATGGACAAAAATTAGGTCTACCCCTAGACCTACTCCCACAGCATATTTTACTAATTGGCCCTCCTAACAAGGGAAAAACTACTCGTTTTATCGTGCCTTGGATTAAAGAATTAATTTCAGTTCAGTCAGTTTTTGCTATTGATGCGAAAGGAAACTTAAGGCGTGAGTTTGGTTTAGATAAATATGCAGAATTGACAGGCGCTCGATTCTGTTACTGGAATCTCAGCGATCCTGAATCACAACGCTGGAACTTTTTTGAAGAAATTTCTACTGACTCTGTAGAACGGCACAAAGATATTGCAGTTGTTGCTAAAGCCTTACTGGGAGAAAGATTACCAAGAGAGCAAGGAATTTTCTGGGAGCGGGATCTAAGTTGGCTTGAGGGCATATTGTGGTTGCTAGTGGAAACAGAGCCTTTACCAAAACCCAGTCAAATTCTGCCCACAATCCTAGATCGTCCTGCTGCTAAAGTTCGGCTTGGTTTTCTTAAATCGGAGACAAAAAGAAATTGTGAAAATCTTCTTAGCGATTACCTCAGAATTTCCGATGCAGATTTTTATAAAGCAACATTTGTCTTACGGAACAAGCTAAAGTTTTTTGACCGTACTGATGTATTTCGTATTTGCGATGGTCGCTCAGACTTTCGCTTACAAGATTTTAATAAACCAGGTGTGCGAATGTTTGCTTTAATAGGACAGCCAGAGGCAGAAGAGGAAACAGGAAAGCAAATGGCGCAACTAATCGCAGGAATATTTAATAATCTCATGCTGCGTCGCTATGCTTTTGGTCTAAGTGGTGAACCTGTAGCTTTCATTGCAGATGAAGCTCATGCCCTTCAGCAAACAGTTGATTTTCCAAAATCGGCTGCTATATTGAGAGCAGCCGGTGTCGGACTTTGCCTCAGCACTCAAAGTATCAGCCAATTCAATACTAATGAGAAGCCCAATCAAGGAAGCTTGATTGCAGGTCTTTGTGCAACCACTATTTGTCTACCAGGAGTGGATGTTGAAACAGCCGAATTCCTATCAAAAAGTTTTGGCGATCGCGTTGACCCTTCAACTAGCGTTGGTCGGTCAATTGGTAGCCGCAGTCATGGAATTTCAGGAAGCGATCGCACTCCAATCCTGAGTGTTCGTGAGATTCGCGATCGTCCTGCTGACCTTGAAGGAACCGCTATTATTCAAGTCCGCAGTGGAACTTCTAGCAGACCGTTTTTGACTAGGTATTGAAGATTGGAAACTCACACAATGAATTCGCCAACCGTGTTTTCCTTATTTCTGTGTCCATAAGTCAGAATTCATCTTAGTTATTAAAAATTGCTTATTTCTAGGCTTTAGCCAATCAATATAGATAGTTTTAGAAAAATTGAGCAAGTTTTATTGAACTGCATCGAACCCTCGTGTAAACCGGGGGTTTTCGTTTGATGCTCATTGTGAACGGGAAAAACAGCTAGGACTTAAAAGGCTAAAAAGCTTTATATGCCTAAATTTTAGCTTTATCAGAAGCTAGTGAACGATAATACCCCTTGGTTTAACCAAAAGCCTCAAACCCTTACCAGTGTTACTTTTCAGCCTGTACACAGAAAAATACCCCTCGCCTTACCCAAAAATACCCCTCGCCTTACCCAAAAATACCCCTCGCCTTACCCAAAAAAATTTTTTCGTAGCCTGAAACCTTTATCTAGTAAGTGTTCCATTTTTGTTCACAAATCCGATCTTTCTGATCTTTCCGATCCAACGACTGTCCCTTGTCTGTGAACAGGCGGCTGCTAATCTAGTAAAGCCAAAGATCCGCCTCCGCGAGCTGGAGGTGAACAGTTAACACATCAGAATTTGTGCGCCATGGCGCACAAAAAGTTAAAGACTATGCCATTTAGCGCCTCACTGCTTGTTGAGTACCTGTATCGTCTAACTCCCTGCATCACCACCTGCACCAACAACGTAGGTAGGAAGGTGTAAACATGGAATTTAATAACAAAAGCACTTCTGGGAGCCTCAACCCTCGCCATATCAAAGAAATCGAACAGCGCGGGCTACCTCTAAATTGGGCAGTTGCCAATTGTCGTTCTGTCTGCGCCCAAGAAGCCTCATCTCGACTCGGTTACACAGCCAAATCTGACGGGATACTACTCGAAGGCGTCGGTATTCAAATTCAATTCAAACCCGACAAACCCTGGCGAGACGATAAAACAAAAAAAGCTCCCAAGTATCGCTCACCTCTAGGCGACTACGACGCCATCCTACTGCACCACCCAGACGACCCCCGTTTCTGGAACGATCTAGAAGCACTCAAACAAAAAGCTTATAAAATCGACGGACATCCCTGCTTAGCCATCACAGAAGGCGTTTTTACCGGGATGGCGATGAACGCCATTGGTATTGCTACCGTCATCTTACTGGGTGTTGAAATGGGATTAACCAGTAGCAAGGAAGACCCCCAGAGAAAACGCTACTTGGTTCCCACACTAGAGAAACTCGCCAAAGTCGGTTTCGGTTTCATCTTCTGTTTCGATGCTGATGCTGCCACTAAACCCGGTGTATGTTGGGCACAGCGGAAACTAGCCCACCAGCTGAAAGCCTTTAAAGTCCCGCTGTACAACGCGACAGGCTTATGGCAGTGCGATGATAGCTATCCCAACGGTAACAAAGGAGCCGATGACTACATCCAGAATCACGGTCCTACCAAATTTATCCGGGAAGTGATTGGCAAATGTACGTCTATAAGCGTTTGGGAAAAGCAGTTTGAAGAACCAGAAACAGTTGATTGGAACGAACCGCAAAGTTACTTGGGAACCATCGGATACTGGAAAGCTGACAAGGAAGGCGATGTCACTTGGGAACCTCGCTGTAATTTCGACTTCGCCATCGAACGCGAACTCACTTCAGAAGAAGGAGGTGGTTTCGTACTTCAACTCAAACCGGAATGGGAATACACCCAATACCGAGTGCTAGTGAAAGCCACTGACTTGGCATCACCCGATAAATTCACCATTGCCCTTTCTAAAGCTTTAGGATTCGTTGTTGTCGTCAGTTTATCAAAATGGGAACTCAATGCTTTAATTGCTGCCAAACAAGCAGTTTACCGCCGTCATCGAGAGGGCCAAATCTTTCGTTCCATCGATCGCTACGGACAACAAGAAAACGGCTTGTGGGTATTTGCCAACACTCAGTTTACCGCAGATGGTAAACCAACAACCGAGAACGATAGCTCAACAGTATTCGACCCAGCATTAGGAAAAGAAGATTTCATTCCCTGCCCAACTTTGGCAGACAATAGTGGAATTCAAGGTTTAAAACATTTAATTGAAGCAGCAAGAATCGTATTTGGTCTAGACAATATCAATCAATTTCTACTTTGTTGCGGTTGGGTAATTGCTGGACTTCATTTTCAAAACATTTTAAATAAAGAAGGACGCTTCCCCATTCTGAATGCCTACGGTGCGATCGGTACTGGGAAAACGGTTGCACTAGAAGCGGCGCTTTCTCTAGTTGGGACAAATTGGGCATCTCTAGGGATGATTAGCAAAGTCACCATCTCCGCCGTCTACGAACATCTCAGTAAAACGGGCAGTTTACCAGTAGTCTGGGATGACCCCCCACGTAACGGTGACAGCGCCAGAGAGTTAGATGAATTCTGTAAAGCCATGTACAATGCGAAACCGCGCGTAGTGAGGGGAAATCGTCAGACACCCCACAGTCCGATTGGTTTCACTAGCAACCATATGATTGGCGGCGAACACGACGCGGCTTTCACTCGTTTTGCCAGAGTTCCATTTTACCCAGGCGGTAACGCAATAGCGATTCCATTGCTTAAGGAAGCGATGAAATTAGCGTCCGGTTCCTTTTCTACATTAATTGGCATCGGCTATCACCCCAAACAAATTAATGCTATTGGCAGTGAATTTTTGGCGCGGTTGCCCTTAGCACACGAACGCATTGCTTGGAATCTAGCGCTGATCGTTTATTATGCCGAAAAGGTAATTGAACTGGTCGGAGGAAACGAACAACCTCGGACTTGGGTGCTGGAAAACCTGACACCGATCGAAAATGATGAAGAAAATAATGGCGACCCTCTAGCTGACTTTATTCGCTGTATCCAGGCGTTAGAAGGAAAAGACGAAGTTGGCAGTTGGGATAAGCGCTTGTTTACCGATGAAGATGGCGTCCGGTGGGTAGCAATTCATCCGACGAGTGTTTGGAGTGAAGTACAAAAAGCTTTTAAACCTGCCACTTACAATCAAAAGTCCCTCAAAGCCACTTTATTGAAGGTAGGTGGCATAGTCGATCGCTCTGTCCGTTTTCATGCTTCGCGGGATGAAGTTTTAGCTTATAAGCGGGCTTTGTTAACAGTAGGGCGCGATTCCGAAGGGAACTTGATTAAACCTAACTCGCCTAAGAAAAAGATGAAAAAGGCGTGGCTAATTCCGCTAGAGTTGTTTGGTATTGACCCTAATATTGACTCCGATGACACAGATCCGCCAGATTATCCTCCCGATGGCGGCTCGGGCGATCGCCCTCCTAGCTCTGGTGGTGATGAGTATAATAACGATGGCGACGATATGCCTCCCGATACTCAAGTTGTAGCTGACACTGAAACTGATGAAACTATTTTGAAACTAAATTCAGTTTCATGCTCTAATCACCTAATACCAAGTGTTTCAGCCTCTTACAGCTGTTCTGGAAACCAGGAAACTCTAAAAACAAACTTAGCCTCTAGTTCTCAAGATTTGGTTTCAACGGTTTCACCGACTGAAACTCCTGCTAATCAAGGGTTTGAACCTGAAACCCCCTCAGTTTCACTTCAGTTTCATCCGGTTTCACCAGTTTCACCTGCCTCTGCCGAATCTGGTTTAGACCGAGAGGACAATACCCCGCGTGCTGTTAGTGTGAAACGTCCAGATGGTATATCTATCCAATTGCCAGCCGAGTATCCAGGTGCTAGGGGGTTCGATCGAAAAAAGGAACCACGCCAAATAGCTAGGCTTTTGTCTGCGATGCAGTGTAAGGCGGACTGGGAAGCGATCGCCAAAAAATACGGTCAAATGCGTGCGCTTTGGGTATGGCGATGGCATTTTAACGAAACTGAACGTGCTGCACTCTTAGAGATAATGAGCGGTAGATGCGGACAGCGGAATTTGTTTGACTGGCAAGAGAACCACTTACAACAATAAGTTTCTTTGCACCACTGAAACTGATTGCTATCGTGCAGTGAAACTGATGCGATCGCACTGCTGCCTTTGTGCTACAAATCAGAAATTTCAGTTTTAGCTTAGTACTGTTGAGTTTAATTTTCGTGCCAAAGCAGCGTCTTGAAGGTTTGCTAGGGGTTTCAGACACCCACAAACATTTTTCAATCAACTTACTTATGCGCGAACCGACACATTTTTCTAGAGCATTTCTCGAGCAGTTTTTATATGTCTAGACAGTGGCTAGACAATGTAGGGGTATCTCATCGGAGCTTAGAACAGAACGCATTGGAGAGTCTTGGTGAGACAGCTTCTATGGCTTTATTGCTACCAGAAATATCTCTTCTCGGTAGTAATAATTATCCGCCTTCCCTGCTTTGATGTAAAGTGGCATTGTGTGACTTTTCAATCAAAGTGCCAACCAAACGGCTGCCCCAAGAACCTACTAACAAGCGTCGTCAACAAAACCAGCGCGTCGCTATTTTGCCTACAACGGAGGCGATGGTAGAGGCGTTCGAGCGATTTTTGGCTTTGGATGTCGCAAATGGGGATGCGGCAGAGGATACGGTTTACACTTACCAGCGGCGCGTCATTCAATATATTGATTGGTGCGATCGACAAAGTATCAATCCGGCTTTAGCGAATGAGGAAGATGTCAAGCTTTTTCGTCGCTATTTGGTGCAGGAGAAGCATCAAAAATCAGCTACCGTTGCCCTTACTTTGTCGGTAGTGCGTCGGTTTTACGAGGCGGCACTATCTAAGGGGTTGGTAAAGGAAAATCCTGCCGCTCAAATTAAACCGCCGAAGGAAAAGCTAGACCCGGCAGAACGGGTGACTTATTTGCAGGAAGAGGAACTCAAGCAGCTTTTGGCGGTGATTCCTCACGATGGCAGTCGAAAGAGTTTGCGCGATCGGGCGCTTTTGGGCATCATGGCACTGCAAGGGCCGCGCACGGTGGAGTTACATCGGGCGAATTTCGGGGATTTGGTGCGCTCTGGGTCTAACTGGGGATTGCGGGTAGAGGGGAAGGGTAGCATCAGAACGATTCCGCTGCGTCCGGATTTGAGTAAGGTCTTGTGGCAGTATTTGCAAGCAAGGGAGAGCGCAGGAGAGGAACTGGCTCCTGAGAGTCCTTTGTTCGTGGCGGCGAGCCATCGGTTTGAGGGACAACGGTTATCGCGGCGCGGGATTCGGTGGATCGTGGATGAGTATTTGGTGGCGGCGAAACTGAAAACAACCGAGAACGCAACTGAAGGACGACGGCTATCAGCGCATAGTCTCAGGCATACGGCAGGGACGCTGGGATTGCGAAAGGGGGCAGATTTGAGGCAGGTGCAGGATTTGTTGGGTCATAAAGACCCGAAGACAACTGCTTTGTACGCTCACGTCAACGACCGTCATGCGTTCAATCCGGCTTTGGGAATTGATGTTGAGGTGTGATGCCGATGCCCAACGGTACAGTTGTCGCCGCTGCAATAATGCGCTTTCGAGTGTAGGTTGTCCAACAAGTATAAAGGCCAGAAGGCTGATTGCGATCGCGGCAAGAGAACGTCACACTTCATTAGTTTGGCGAGGAAAAATACCTTCATTTTTTTGTGAGTCGGAAGAAGGTATCTGAGATGCCACACCAGGGGCTGAATTAATTGCTCCTGCTGTTTTTGGATGGTTGTTTTCTAACTCAGATGGTTCCGTCGAAGTTTGAGAAGCTGAAGTGTTTATCTGGTAAGCTTCCATGCTGGAACCAGAAATTGGTTCCAATCGGTTTTGAGTGGTTCCATTGGTTCCATCGGTTCCATCGACTGGCTCACCTTCTAGTGGAGGGGGTTCTTGAGGGTCGTCTAGCTGGATGTACTCGGCTGCTAGAACGGCGGGAATTTCCCAGCAACGCCGCTTTTTCTTGGGCATGGCGACCACCAATTGCGGCAGGGCTTCTGGATTGGGTGGGGCGATTTTGGGCGATTTAATCTCATCTAAACCTTTTTCGCAAGCTCCCAAGTTTGGATTCCAGCAAATGCCAGTTTCCTCTTCGGTGGTAGGGGTGCCATCCGGTTTAAATTGGCCATCTTTGAACACCCAGATGCCGTTGTCTTGCTTTCCTACGCGGTTGGTTGGCTAGCTGGTAGGTAATGCCTACCCGGTAACGGTAAGCCAATCGGCGTTCGCGCAGTAAAGCTTTGAGTTGGTCGGTTCTGAGGTTACAGGATACATCGACTCCCATTCCCTTTTCGATCGCTAGCTCGAAGTCAACGGCTCGCTTGCAATCGGAACTGGAAATGACTACGCGCTTCTGCCAGCCATCGGTGCTTCTTTTCACTTGAAGGACGTAACCTCCCGGTTCGCCTGCTAATTCCCGTTCGATGGTAAAGTCGAAGTCGCATAAAGGAAAGAATTTGCGGATTTTTTCGGTAATTTGCTGGCCTTTGGTGTCGAGTGCGGGTGTGGTTCCTCCGGTTACGGCTAGAAATTGCATTTTAGAAGCGGTTTCGGTACTAGACAAGGCTTGTAGCCCAGAGTGTTGTGTAATTAATTGTGTCCTACTACTTACCATCCTTGCTTTATAATGTTGAAAATCGGATTCATCGGCTCTATTACCATAAAGTAGTATGGCTCTCACCCTCATTCAGCCAATTTCTCGCAAGGATTCAGGTGGGGAAGAGATGCGGTTGCCTCAGTGGAGAGAGAGTTTCGGCAGTAACGGAAATTGTCTAGCACTCAGGCAACCGTCCCTACGCGAAACCGTCACCACAGTAGTCTGTTTTCTCAGAGCTTGCACCATTCTCAACAAGACCTGAAAACCCAGGTTTCTTTAAGAACAATCTAGGCTTTCAGGTTTAGCTATTTGCAAGAAACCCGGGGTTTAGCCCTAGTGCAAGATCTAAGTTTTTCTATTTCTACCGACAGTTCAAACATTTGGAAGTTTACTTTTCCTAATTCTAAAACATTTTTTTATGTCAGAAATATTTAAAATCCGTCCGTCCTTTCCATATGTAACTGTAGTTATTCCAGCCTTAAACGCTTCTTCATTTATTGCTGTTCAATTAGAAGCCCTTGTACAGCAAGAGTATCCCGGCGGTTGGGAAGTCATTGTTGTAGATAATGGATCAACTGATAACACCGTAGAAATTGCTGAGTCGTTTAGATATAAGCTAAATATTCAAATAGTCTCTGCCGTAGGTACTTATTGTCCAGCTTATGCACGAAATACTGGCGCAAAAATTGCTAAAGGTGAGTTGCTATGTTTCTGTGATGCAGATGATCGTGTTTGTCAGAAGTGGATATTGTCTATGGTTTGTGCTGCTCATCACGCTGACGCTGTAGGCGGACGAATTGATGAAGTTAGTCTAAATGACACAAAAATTCAGAAATGGCGCACTCCTCTTTCTCGTTCAGGCCTACCAAATGCTTGGTACTATCTTGATTATGCCCCTAGTGGGAACTTTGCAATTTGGAAAGATAAATTTGATCTTCTGGGAGGATTTGATGAAGAATATTATTCTTGTGAAGATATTGAAATATGCTGGCGTTTACAAATAAATGGAGGTACTTTGTCTTACTGTAATGATGCAGTTGTCTCCTATCGACATCGCAATTCGTTACTGGGACTTGCACGACAAAATTATATACGTGCAAGATGGGCAGTTTTACTTGTTGCTAAATCTAAGACTAACAGGGAATCTGAACCACATCTTGGAAGTCTGATGGAGCGGGTTTTATACTGGGATCCTATTTGTCCAAACTCTTTTTCTATAGGTCGTATAGTTGGGATAATTTCTATGGAGTTAGGTATTTTAGCTGGAATAGTTATTCAAACTTGGAATAATATCAAGATATGGGCGATGACTTCAAAAGATTCTTTATGAATCAAGCTTATTTAACTACACAAAAAATGAAATCCATGAACCCCCCCCCAAAAGTTTTAGTGATAATTCTTAATTGGAATCAGAAATATGATACTATAGGATGCTTAAATTCATTGAAAAAGATTGATTATCCTAACTATCATATAATTGTAATTGATAATAATTCTTCAGATGACTCAGTAAATGCAATTTTGCAAGCTCATCCAACTATTAGAGTTTATAAACAGCAGGATAATTATGGATGTGCTGGAGGACGAAATATTGGTTTAAAATATGCCGATCATCAAGCAGATTATATTCTTTTCTTAGATAATGATACTAAAGTAAGTCCGAAATTTTTGACGTATCTTATTGAAACTGCTGAACAAGATTTAAATATAGGGGTTGTTAGTTCGATGATATTATATTGGGATGATCCCTCTATCGCATGGACGTCCGGTGGTTCAATTGATAAGAATGGAATAGTAACTGCTCTTTACTACAACGAGCCAACATCCAATATCCCAAATGCTTTATATAAAGTAGATTGGGTTCCAGGATGTGTTTTACTAGCGAAAAAATCTGTATTTGAAGAAATTAGTGACTTTAATGAAAACTATTTTATTTACTTTGAAGATGTTGATTGGTGCTTAAAAGCTAAACAAGCTGGATATCATGTTGTTGTTGATCCCAGATCAGTTGTTTATCATAAAGCGTCTCAGTCTTTAGGAGGTGAAACATCATTAGGAAAACTTTATTATATGACTCGTAATCGCCTTTTATTCGTTAGCCAATACTACAGAGGAATAAAAGCTTTTAGATCAATTAGTTTAATTTTAGTAGAAGAATTTCTAAATATAGTAGATCAACTACGCATGAAAAATTTCTTACAAAGCTTGATTAAAATAAAGGCTATTTTCCATTTTTTTGTTGGCAAGAAAGGAGCACTTAGCGAACAAAATGATAAATTAAAACATCTATAAAAATCCGAGAGTTTTTCTATAACTCAATTTTTTTAGTTTACGTTTGCATCCTCATCGCCGTGATTTTTAAAAGTACACTTTTATCTACAAATGAGAATACTACTGTTTCTATATTATCCATTTCATCCTCATAATCTTGCCGGTGGAGCTCAGACACTTTTATGGTTGCAAATTAAAGCTCTCATCAAACTGGGCTTTAATTTTCGGATTCTCTGTCCTTATTGTGACGAAAAAGGAATAGTTGATAATACACATATCGAGATTTTTCCCGTACTTAGCGAAGTGACAGTTACTGATCCTTCACCCGAAGGCCAAGCATCAAACCTCAAAGTAATTGTTCAGCTCTTAGAAGGTATCGATCTGGTGTGGACTGTAGACCGAAAATTTCCTCTGGTAATTGAACAGCCAATCATGCTAACATTTACCACTCAATGTCTTTATCCTGATGAATGTGCAGCCTTGTTTGATGGTAATTGGGATATGCTTCTTCTGCTTTCCGATTTTAGTAGACGTAGTATAGAAAAGTGGCTTCCTCATATACATAGTTTACGAAAACGACCACGCATTGAAGTAGTTCCTGCACCTTTTGATCCGCAGCTTAGTATTCATTCTGATTCGGGATCGTTTCAGAAATTAGTTGGACAGAATAATACAAAATTGCGATACATCTTATTTCCCCATCGACCAGAGCCAGGTAAGGGACACGAAGAAGCATTGGAAGTATTGAAAGAACTAATCAAATATGATCCAATGTACCATCTATTAGTGCCAGAGCCACCAATATCTCGTAAATTCGATGTTGACCAAGAATCTCGTTTTATTAATTTTATCAAATCGAAGGTTTCCGAACTTGATTTGAATGAAAATGTAACTTTTCATAAATGGATTCCGCGAAATCATCTCTATTCATATTATTCTTCTGGCGAGTGTTGCCTTTTTCTGTCAATGTTTCCTGAAACTTTGGGACTTAGCCTCATTGATTCATTGCTTTGTAAAACTTTTGTCATTAGTCATGGTGTTGGCGCTCTTTCTGAAACAGTCCCACCCGGCTATGGACATATTGTTATTCCAGAAAGAGATCCTGTTAAAATAGCACAAGCAATTGTCGATGGTTCAAGTCTCAAAGAAATAGAGCTTGGCTATAACTTCATTCGTACCCAATATAATCCCATTGAAATTGGAAAACGATTGGCTACTTTATTTTATTCAGTTACAAAATCTGATTGGTTATTGTTAGGTAATCAAAGGTTAACAGATAATGAAAACAAAAGTTAGTATTATTACAGTCACACTTAATAGAGTATCTCTTGAGGATGCCTGCGCTAGTATAGATAGGCAGTCTTATCCCTACTGGCATCATTATGTTATTGGAGATGGGGTTCTCCCAAGTGACTATGCTCACAGCAAGCGGACATCTTTTGGCTTTAGCCGTACTCTTGGGGCTGAAGAGCCAGGACTTAACAAACCTGATGGTACACCAAATCCACTACAGAGGTGGGCTTTAAAGCATCTTGATATTTCTGATTTTGTCTGTTTTCTAGATGACGACAATATTTACCAACAAAATTTTCTTGAAGAAATGGTTTCACTACTTGAGAAAAATCCCTCTCATGGAATTGCACTTTGTGGTGTAGAAGATCGTCGCTACCATCAAAACATTGATGGATTTCCAGAAATAGGTCATTGTGATAACAGTGGTTTTATGGCGAGGCGAGAAGCGGTTAAGAGTATCCCTTTTCCCTTCGCAAGTATGGAGAAAGAGGTTATACAAGATGTAGAGTATATATGTACTCTGTCCAAAACTTTTGGATGGGTAAGAACTGATAAATGTCTTGTTATATTTGGTAATTCTCCCGACCTACCGCCAAAACGCAATGGAGTAAAATTAGTTACTTCTTGGGAAGGTCCAATTTCCGCAGTGCAGATGATTCGTAAAGGTGACAAATTTAATGGTATTAGGCAGTTAGAAAAATGGGTCAAAGAAGATCCATTAGACGGTTGGTCACTTTGGCAACTTGCCGAAGCGTTTCTTGTAACTCAACAAAAAGATAGAGCTTTAAGTTGTTGGCAACAATGGTTGAGATTAACTAATAATATCAATAATCCATTTAATGACTATATATACTATTGCCAATCGGTAGCAAAGTTTGCTATAGGAGACGATGAGTGGCAAGAATCACTCAATTATGCCTTGATTATTGTTGAGAGTAGACTAAAGGATAACAGAACCATTGCTGAACCATACTTTAGTCGTGGACTTTACTCACTCTGGAATGATGACTTTTCTAAAAGTGTTAATGATTTTGAGTATTCTTTAAAACTATCTCAAAGGAGTGGTGAACTTGATGATGTCATACATGGCATAAAATTATTTGGATTATTACAGTCTGAAAAAAAAGAAATCGTCACAAATATTTTAAAATTGCTGGATGGTAAAGATTGAGCTATGAGCAAAACACATTTATTTCTATCGCCTCATTTTGATGATGTAGTTGGTTCTTGTGGTGGTTTTATTAGTCGTTTATCAGAAAACGGCGAAAAAGTGCATATATTGACAATTTTTGGTGGTGATGCTCTTTTGCCATTATCAGAATTAGCTAATGAACTGCATTCAATTTGGGGATCCAAAACAATTGTTACAACACGGCGAAATGAAGATATTTTAGCTTGTAAAAAGCTTGGAGCAATTTCAAACTTTTTACCCTTCCCTGACTCGATTTATCGTCAAAATTCATTAGGAGAACATCTTTATTTAACGATTCAGGACTTCAGAACCTTGCAGAAACAAGAAGATGATCACTTACCACTTGACATTTTATGTAGTATTAAGGCTAATCACAATATTTCTTCCGCTATAATTTATTGTCCAATGGCGAATGGGAATCATGTCGATCACATTTTAACTCAAAAAGTTGGTTTGTTGCTTAAGAATGAGGGCTATAATGTTATATTATATCAAGATTTTTACTATGAACATGATGACAATAAAATTTTCAATAGATTCCTGTTAAAACGTATAAATATCAATTTGAGTGATAAAGAATTAACATCCAAAATTAATGCTTTTAAATGTTACAAATCGCAAATTATCTGCCTCTTTGAATCTTGGGATTCGATGGAAGATTATTTTAGGACTGTTGGTTCTATAGAAACATTTGCTTTTTTTAGATAATCCGAAGTGGGTGGGATTTTTTTAGAAATGGAAGAATTATTAGTAATGCGACAACCAAACTCTAGACGAAAAGCAACATATGTTGCTTCTCAAGAAGCTATTCATCTTCTCCAACATTTAGGAGCATATCTCATAACTGGTGGGCCTTTTGGAGATCCAATGGGATTATTTTATCTTAAGCTACCTAGTGAAAATCTGGTTTCTGCTTGTGGACTTTTTCCACGTCTTGGTTATAGTGAGATAGTAGAACAAGTTGTAATTGTTTCTGACGATTTAATTCGTAATAAAAATGAACTGTCTAGATGGAAAGGAAAATACTACCGTCTAGAAAAGCTTTATCAAGCTGATACAAAGGCAATACGAGATATGTCGCCAGATCGTCGTGAATTTCTTTTGCCAACAGAAGATGGAGGTGTTCGTCATATTGTCGGTTACCGTGGTGATGGGGGATTACTGAGTCGTAGAGGACTTCCCGTGATTGATTCGCGTATGCTTGTAAATCTAGTTTATAATCCAAAACTTGAACGTTTTCTAGATCCTTTTGCTGGAGCAGGAGGACTTGTCGTAGAAGCAGTCGCTCATAATTTTGAAACATACAGCACTGATATTGATCCTAAAGTTAGGTTTGGGCTTCAGTTTTTAGGAGCCAAGCATACTGTAGCTGATGCACGTCAATTACCCTTTCCTTCCTGTTATTTTCATTCAATTGCGAGTGAACCTCCTTATGAAGAAGTAGCAACTGATACTATATGCGA
The DNA here is from genome assembly GCF_015207735.1 of [Phormidium] sp. LEGE 05292. Taxonomy (GTDB): domain Bacteria; phylum Cyanobacteriota; class Cyanobacteriia; order Cyanobacteriales; family Aerosakkonemataceae; genus Floridanema. The sequence goes on along the minus strand of NZ_JADEWG010000002.1, from coordinate 55,143 downwards.
ATCACTTTTAGAATTAGATCGTGTACTTCATCCGGATGGTCGTGTCGCTTTGTTGATTGCTGAATCACAATACATTAAAATTAGTGAATGCGCCAAAAATATTGGTTGGCAAATCGAGTTAGATCATCCCATAAATCGTAAAGGCTTACCAGTTAACGTTCTTAGTTGGAGGAAAACAACCAATCAAGTATGAACACAAACCGTATTGTATCTCCCCAATATCCCCATGTAACTGTGATCACTATTACCCGTAAACGTTTAACTACTTTAAGTAGGGCTATTGCATCTGTTGAGTCTCAAGATTATCAAGGTCAATTAAGTCATTTAATCTTGGTTGATGATTGTTATGAAACTCAACTATTTCTTGAAGAAATTCAACACTACAAATCACATCTCAAGTTCTTATACTGCACTAGGAATCACAAAGATAAGAGTGGTCCAGTTAGGTTAGCGCGACTTAGAAATCAAAGCGTTTTTAAGGTTATTTCCCCATGGGTTTGTTTTTTAGATGACGATAATGAATTTGAACAAAATCATATTAGTAGTCTAATGTCTTGTGCCCTTACTACAGGCAAACAAGCAATATATTGTCATCGTAGAATTTATAATTTTGATGGGACTCCATTTCTTGAACAGTATTGGCCATGGAGTCGAACAATCACAGATGGTCTTCACAAATACAAACAATTTTGCGATCTTGGAATGATCGAGCCAGGCTCAAACGTTTTTCGAGACAGGATTGATTTAACAGTTGGTTCATCTGTTATGCAAGTAGATACTAATGTCTGGTTATTAAATACAGAACTATTACGGAAATATCCGATTCCAGAAACGTTTACAAAGCATGATTGGGAGCAGAATTTAGCTGAAGATGACAAAATGCTTTACAATTTTGTTAAATTAGGTATAGAAATGATATGTAACAATGAAATAACTGTTAAATATTATCTTGGTGGATATTCCAATAATTTTGATGTCAATGTCAATTATCAATCAGATATTTGGGAATTATAGAGAACTTTGGAAAAGTTATGCTTAATAGAAGTGATTTAGAAAATATTCTTGATTTTTATAATCTTGGAAACTTAAAAAGTTATCTAACTTATCCAAGAGAATCAAAACATCTTCAGTTATGCTATTGTTTATCAACAACAACTGGCAAATATTTTCTGAAGCAATATAAAGAATTTGATAACTTTAAACATCATGGATTGTTTCTCGTAAATTACCTATTGGAAAACAATTATCCTTCTGTTAAATTATTTAATTCTAAAAATAACAATCCTTATACAGAATATAATGGTAGTAAAGTAGCCCTTTTTGAGTTTTTAGATTTCACTATTGTAAGCAATATGACGAAAAATAAAGCTTATCAAATAGGGAAATACTTAGGATTACTTCACAAACAAACAGAATTTTATCCCTTTTTTGAAACATTTGAAACTTACGAATATTATTACGATTTATTCCTCAAATATTATTCTGAATCTAAACGATTGTCTTGCCAACTTTTAAAAGTTATTGAATATATAAAAGACAACATAGAAAATTTAAAAGTCCCCGATTATTTACCCCAGTCTATATGCCATGTTGAATTTACTCTTGAACATATAATATTTAAACATGAAAAAGTATTTAAGATTGTTGACTGGGATTGCGTAAACAGATATTATAGTTTTTATGATTTAGGAACGACTTTAGTTAGCTCATTTGATGAAGAAATTTTAAATTTTAATTATTTAGCAGAAATCATTAAGGGTTATAATAAACAAAGAGAATTAACGACTTGGGAAAAAGAGCATATTTTTGAAGCTATTCAGTTTGGAATATTCAAATTTTTTCTTTGGGGATTGTCTGAAGCTACCAAACAGAATAATAATCTTACTTGGGGATATAACTGGGTAGAAGAGTTTATGAAATACGATAAGATAAAATTCTATGGTGAGTTATACAAATTTATTGAATTTTAAATAAAAAGGTGGTTAAATCATTAAGATTAAACAAATTAGTAATCTAAATCTTGAGGTACTCTTGTATGAAATCTGCTGTTATTATTACGCCAACTATTGGAAATTTACACCTTTACTCATGCCTAGAAAGTGTGCAAAAACAAAACTACGACAACTTAAGCCACCTCATTGTCATAGATGGAAAAGATTATCAAGATATCGTATTTAATATTGTAAAAGATTTTAAATCTTCACGCATACCAATTCATCTTATAACTCTTCCGAATAACACAGGTGGGCATGGCTTTAATGGACATCGAATATATGCTGGTTTCTCGTATCTTGTTGAAGCAGAAATTATTTTTTTTCTTGACGAAGACAACTGGTTAGATCCTACTCATGTTAGAATATGTATAGAGACTATAAATAGGTTTGAAGTTCAATGGGTATTTGCTCTTAGGCGGATTTGCCGAGAAGATGGAACTTGGGTACTTGACGATAACTGTGATAGTCTCGGCTACTGGAAACGTTTTGAGTCATATGAAAGCGTTTCTGATGGGCTTGATTCATCACTTGTTGATTTCTATAAAGAAAATCCTTTTCTTGTTGACACAAACTGTATGGCAATTAGTAAGCATACACTGACTCAAGTAGGGCATTTATGGTTCAATGGCTATCGTGCAGATGCAATTCTTAGCAACCATCTAGTCCGTACTCATTATGGTGCATCAACTGGTTTTCGTACAGTTAATTATAGATTACATTCAAGCGATGAAAAAGGCATGATTGAATATTTTAGATCTGGCAATAAAGCAATGGATATTAGATACCAAGGGATTTTCCCTTGGTTAAATGCAATAGACATCTCCATAAATTAAATTTTGGTCTTGATATACAAGGGTTTCCGCCCTATTTTTAGGGATTATTGGAGATGTCTAATGTACTTTCAACGACCTAAAGAAAATTTGTAAAAACTAGATAGGTGTAGGCGTAAACATAGGGTTCGCTGCTATACGCCTATCAGAGAGGAGCGGGAGGAGGAGAAAGTCTCACGTCCCGTTTTGAAGACGAGTCGAAATCGTGAGGTTTTGGCTTAGTTTAACTTTACGCCTGGCACAACGGATGCTATTCTTAGCATAACTTTTGTTTCATTAGCATTCAAAGAAAAAAATTATGAATATCACTCCAGAAAATTTAAAGATATATGAGGATTTAGCTTTAACTTGTGCTAAACAAGGTAATTTTGAGGAAGCTGCTGCTTATATCCAACAGGTACATACTTTAAGAGGATGGCATCAGAGTAAGGAAAAAGGATATCAGTTTACAACTGATTGGTTCAGTTGGCATATTCCAAATTGGGAGCGATTACTAAAAGGGTTTGTTGGTTATCCAGGGCTAAACGCTTTAGAAGTAGGCAGTTTTGAGGGGATGTCTACTTGTTATCTACTAGATCATATTCTTACCAGCCCAACTGCTAGCATAACTTGCGTTGATGTTTTTGAAAATATGTTAGTTGAGCATTCATTTGATTTTAACATTTCTAAAACAGGATCACAAAACAAAGTCGATAAAATGGTTGGTCAATCTAAAAAAATCCTTAGAATGCTTCCCCTTGAAAGTTATGATCTTATTTATATTGATGGATCGCATATTACAACAGATGTACTTCGGGATGCAGTGTTATGTTGGGATCTCCTCAAGGTAGGAGGTATATTGATCTTTGACGACTACGAGTATGAAACACCGATTGAGAAGCCAAGCGATGCGATAGATGTATTTCTAGAGATTTTCTCAAGCCACATAGAGATTCTTGAGAAAGGGTGGCAGGTGTTTTTGAGTAAAAAGTCTTTTATCAAAGGGGGTTAAATGGCATGCAATTTATACTTGAACTCCCACCATATACTTGTACTTTAGCCATCAAAACATTTGCTAAACAAGGGGGTCGCCACCTGAAGTACGGTCGTAAAAAAAACTGAAAAAGGAGTATTATCAAAGTATTCCCTCAGTTCATCATAATTAACTAACTGCTCTCTAGGTGTTTTGTGTGCTTGTTTTTCCAGCATAACTGGTAATTGATACTGCGAAACCTGCAAAATTTTTTGGATATGTTTCATCGTTTCTGAAAAAGTTAAGCAGATAGTCGATGCGTAATCATGGCCAAACTGATACCCTGGTCAGAATTTGAAACAGAATATGCCAAATTATTTGACCAAGAAATGGGCACACCAGCCAAAACATTTAGATAAGAGCCTTTTTGAACTGGATACCAGTAGTTTCCGATCGAAAGGGTATGTTCCGAAAGCTCTCCTTTGTTGGAAAAATGAGCCTATTTATCATACCGAGAGGGAAAAGGCAATCACTGATTGCCTTTTCCCTCTCCCCGACCAGGTGATATTCTCTTTCTTTTGGGATAAATTGAGTATATTCGCTCATTGACATTTGCCCCACTTTCTTAACCTGTCACGAATGACGCCATCCCACTATGTCGTCCCAGGATCGCTCGTAACATTGGTTTGTATACAACACCCCTTCGATTTTACAAATTTACTACTTCGTGCCTTAGCCTTAAATTGACGGCGTGCACCTCTGATTTCAGTAATTTGATCTGATTTATTTAGATGTGAACCAACCTCTCGAATTTTTACTGGTGAAGAAATTGGTGGAGTCGTTATCATTCCAATGTTGTAGGGGCCAGAAAACGGAAAACAAACTATATCATAAGATACTTCATGTTCTTTGTACCAACATTGAATATCTGCAATCATCTCCTTAATACCCATACGGCAAGGAGACCAGAAATTACAGCATGGTACTATAAGAGTTGGTCGTATGATTGATGCTAGCACTAACTCTGGCAATGCCCCGTCTGGATGTAATCCAAGTAAAAGATCATAGTAAGCTGCCATCTCAACTTTGAAGTATGTTTTACGATGAAACACACCTTTTAGGCTATATTCACGAGGATCAATAACTTCACACTCAAAGTTATACTTCTTTTTGAGAAGCCGGCTTAACATTCCTTGTCCTCCAGCGACATCAGCTATATACTTAACATTATTTGTGAAATAATTTCCTACAAAATCAGCTAGATCATCAAAACGCCGATCATCACCGTGAAAAAGTGCTTGTTTTCGTCCCATTTGTGTTTGCTCCCAATTGATATTTTATGATTTATCAGTTTCTCTTGTCGCACTGCTCCCACCCATAATGTGCTTCTTTATAATCACAGTCCAGTAGAAGTGCTGCCGTAAAGTCGCGCCATGCCAAATTTACAAATCCTTGTTGCAAATATTTCCATCCACGATTTGTATGTTCTTCAGGTGAATGACGGAGTAGATAAAGGCAAATTGGGTCATTTGATATCACAGATAACATATCGTAAAAAAGTTTCTTCACTGTTGAAATTTTATTAAGACGAGCATAGTGCCAGATTGACTCCATCAAGAGTAATGGGTCATCTGGAAAACATTGAAGAGCATCTGCTAATATTTCAAGTCCCGCATTTGGATTACCTATCTCAAAGTAGCACCGAGCATAATTAGCAAGATCCTGTGGTTTCATCTCTTGAGCTTCACAATAATATGAGATTGCCAATTTATATTGACCAAGACAAAAGTGATAAAAAGCTGTATTAGCTTCATCATCTAAAAATTTTTTTATGCGGTTTATACTTTCAAACTCTGTTGTTAATTCTTGCTCATAAAACCGAAATTTGTTTTCATAGTACTCTACAATCCTAGCAAGAGCATTTTCTAAATAATTAGATTTAGCTGTATTCAATGATTGTCGTGAAAGTTGTTCCATTAAAGTAAAATTTTGTCGAGATTCTTCCCATTTTGATGGTGAGCGATCGGGATGATCGAGATGATACCCAGTTGCTGAAGGAACTGGAATAATAAGAGCACCTTCACAAATTGCCAGCGTACCGATCCAAGTGTCTTCCCATCCCCATCCTTGAAATTTTTCTTCAAAGCCGCCTATACGGTTTATCAAACTGCGCCGCATACTAAATAACGCACCATATACCATACGCGGCAAAGTCCAGATTTCATCACTAGGTGTAATAGTGTCAGTTAGCCAGAGTTTTCTCCCATCACCCAGAAGTTTCAAATGCTTAGTCACTTGCATCATGTTTTCTGGCCATCCCGGCCAATCATAGTGATAGCGGTTATCATCCCAAAATTTTGGTAAATGTCCGACAAGGTTCTGGGCTATATCTAACGAAACACCATGAATATTGCTACGAAAACCGATTAAAACTACTTCTTCTTCCAGAACACTATGGCGTTTTACTAGTTCACTTATTGTATGAACTGACAAAATCATATCAGCATCGCAAGAAATAATTATATCTCCCGTAGATGCTGCAATTCCCGTATTCATTGCATGAGCACGTCCAAAATGTGCTTGTCTTATGACTGAGTATTTAAGACCAATACGCAATTCAATCAGCGCTTCAAAAGTTCCATCAGAAGAGCCATCATCTACAACTATGACTTCAAGTTGGTCAGAATGTCTATTATTAAAGCTACTTTTGGCTAATGCTTTTAGGCATACAATTACTGTATCTCGACAATTATATGAGGGTATAATTATTGATACTGAAAGAAAAGATAAAGATGTTTGAATTTGCTTAATCGAGTTGTATGGATCGAGAACCAGTGATCCATAGCCATATATCTCATAATTTTTTTCTAATTTAGAATAATCATTGTTGCATTCTAGAATTAGGTCTGATACATTTTTCATAATTAAATGTAGTAAAAGATATTAACTTTTCTCTTGATTTCTGACTATCAGTCCTTTATTATACCTGAACTACTCTATAAATTACTACCAGTCGCTTGCTGTTTTTTGTAGGATGGGCATTGCCCATCGTGAAAAGCTGATTCTCCTGTTGGTGGGCAATGCCCACCCTAGCTTACTCCCTTCCCGCCAGAAGATTTTGTATTTGGGGGCGGACAAGTTAGACGATCGCGCCCAAATAGACATCTCCAAAAACTACCAAAGCCTTTCTAATATTGGTTTTTGACTACCTGCCCCCTAAAGGGCAGGTAGTCAAAAACCAACGGTTACATAAGGCTTTGACAGTGTTGCAGTCAAAATGTGGTAGATTTTTTAGGTAATCTTATTCCATATTCAAATCCAAACGTTAGGCTTTTTAGCTACTGAGAACGAGCGCACCTATCCGCCATCTAATTAATCCGCATACAGCCAGAATTACTGGTTCATAAGTTGTCGATTTTAACCGGAATCTTTCGGCTGCTATCCGGAAAGTTTTCACGAGTCTAATTAAGTGTTCTACCACCACTCTTTTTCGAGCTTTTTTTTGATTATCTTGTTTCTGCTCAACCGTGATACCTTTATTTCTAGTTTTCTTATGAGGTGTGTCAATCGCTGGTTCTCCTACATAAGCTTTATCTCCTTGAAATTTTTGGTTATCGCTTAACTCCCTGGCTCGTTCTCGCCAGAGAGTTATATCGCTGGTTGCACCAGGTTTTCCTACTGCTACATCCACGAGTTCTTTACCTGTGGGCATCACTATAAATTGGTTTTTAAATGTGTGCTTTTTCTTCTTTCCTGAGTAATACTTTTTTGCTCTTGGTACTCTGTTGGTCTTTCCCTTGGCTGCTCGCAGCTATCCACTATTAATTCAAATTGACTTAATATTTCTTCAATCCATGCCCACTCTGAGTCGTTTTTTTTTACTTGTTCTACTAAGGACGCTGGCAACAGTTCTCTGAATATTCCCAGCCAGTAATGAAATATATAGTTGGCCGCTGATTCGCTCACCCCAAACTGAACTCCTAACATCTGGAATGTCGGCAAGTGATGTAGATATACTAACGTTAGGAGAACTTGGTCGGTTACACTTAACTTAGCCTGTCTTCCCCCGCCAGCGTAAGATTATTCTTGTTTTCTTTTGTTCGATTGCTTTTTGTTTTTGATTATGTAAGCTCTCCGCTTGATTGATTAACTCAATTAACCGTTCATAGTCTAAACCCACTAATTTCGGTTGCTTGGTACTATCTCAAACGTGATAATGGTAAGCGAGAAAAACGTTTTGTTTTATCTCCTAAACCCCTGAAAGCTAGTACGATTAAATGGTGGGGCAAGCGGAGGTGGCAGATCGAAGGATGGTTTAAAACGGCCAAACACCGTTTTGGCTTACATCGTTTCGGTCAAGGTTCATTGCTGGGAATGTATCGTTGGCTCATCCTCTCTCTAATTGCTTATCTGCTCGCTCACTGGACTTATTTATTAACTCAACGATCTGATTTACCTGATTGGGGTGAGGCTGCACAAACTGCTGTTGAATGTTTGTTTCCTCAAATACTTGTGTCTCTTTTTTTACTTGAGCTTCAACGATTGATTCCTCTTATACGTAGTCTCGGTTTTGACATCTATTTTTACAGGTGCAAGATCTGAGCCCCCAACGGACGCGAATGCCTGCGGCAGGCTACGCTAACGCATCCGCAAAGGATCGAAGAAACACAATCAGCTGAAATCCATCAACCATAGGGGTTTGAGAATGTGTTTCTTAGGAGTTATAATATTATATGCTACTAAATCAAACTTAAATACATAAAGTTATGGCCTATTATATAAAGGACGATCACCGTATTGAATCTGAAATACTAGAGATTGATGTTGTTTCACACTGTAATCTTTCTTGCCGAGCTTGTAGTCATCTATCCCCTATATCCAAAACTAGATTTTCTGCTCCAGAAGCTATTGAAAAATCACTAAGAATTTTAGCCAAGTCTTATCATGCTCAAACCTTGAGATTATTGGGTGGCGAGCCACTACTTCATCCTTTATTAACCGAAATTGTTCTCAGAACAATTTCTACTGGTATCGCAGATAAAATCAAGATTGTAACTAATGGCATCCTTCTTGGTAAAACTTCTGATGATTTGTGGAAGTTAATTGATGTTATTGAAATTTCTTCTTATCCTGGCTTTGAAATCTCTACTGAAACCCTTAATAAACTATATATTCGGGGAAAAGAATTTGGAGTTGACATTGAAAACAAGACTTACAAATTCTTCAGAGAGTCTCATTCTGGTCTAGGTACGGATGATATAGATTTGATAAGACGCATTTATTCAACTTGCCAAATTGCACATCAATGGGGCTGTCATTCAGTGCATGAAGGATACTTTTATAAATGTCCTCAGTCCCATACCATTAATCAAAATTCTAAAGATTTATTCAAAGATGGTATACCTCTTGATGGGAGTTCAAATTTGTCAGATCAGCTAAAAGAATACCTTGCATCTGATGAGCCATTAAGAACTTGTGCAAAATGTTTGGGAAGTGTTGGTCTTGTATTTTCTCACGAGCAGTTAAAACGCAAAACTTGGGAAGATAAGCAAAAAGTTCCGCTAGAAAACTTGGTAGACTGGGACTTTCTTGAACATCTTGAAAATATCAATCCTGATGAGGAAAATGGTTGTTATACTTAGAACACAAATTTTTTAATGTTTTTAAATAGTTTTAATCACATTTTAGTTTGAGTAACAAGGTTTTCCATTGTAGTAGAGCTTTCACACATGAATTAGTCAGGTTTTCCCAATCAATATTTTCATGCTCTAAGCAAATATAATTGCAATGTCCATCCATTATTAAAATTCCGTTATCAATAAAACATCTCTCTAATAAAGCACGTTTCTTAATATTTTTTACTATTAATTGGCTATATCGCAGTTCAAATAATGCTCCACTAAACATAGGAACCACTTTAACAAATTGAGACACTTGAGCTACGTCGATAGCCTTGTTGATTGTATTACAAACTCGAATACCAGTTCGTGGTAATTGAAGATAACCGTTCCATTGAGTCATTAAACTGATCTGTGCTACACCTGCTGCCGCACCAAGTGTATCTCGAGAAAAAGTGCCGCCGATACGTGAATCTGTAAAGTTCCAATCATTAACATTCTTGACCATTAAAGATGCTAGAGGAATACCATTGCCAATAGCCTTGCCTAATATAACGAAGTCAACATCTACATTCTCATCCATAGTAATTCCACCAGGATTAAGTCGCCCAGAGGTTTTAGTTTCATCGACAATTATGGCTACCCCTCTTTTACGGCAGAGTAATTGTAACTGTCTTAATTTATCTAAAGCATTGTCTCCTAATGCATAAAAATCACAAATAAAACATGATATATTTTTCTCGTATTTAACTAAGAGTGATTCAAGTGTAGAAATGTTGTCATCCAACCAATTATAAACTGGTTCCATATTGCTAACCCCACGCATACCCTGGGTAAAATATAGAGATTCACGTTCCAATGAACCTCTAGGAGCGTGCCATTTAGGAGTACAAGCAAGATGAACATCATGCCAACCAATATAACCACACCGAATTATGCCTTTTTGTGTGAATCTCATGCCTACTAGTCGCAACGCTGCTGCAACTGCCTCAGAGCTGCTTTTGAAAAGACATACCGTTTTCCAATTTGGATAATGTTGTGATAAGAGTTCACAATACTCAGTATGTATGAAACTATATGTTGGTAAAAGCACTCCTTTAGTGAGTTGTTCAAGAAGCATACTATTAAATTCAGAGTTCGCATGACCGATTGACACTGGACCTAAACCGAGAACAAAATCAAAATACTCTTTTCCCTCAGTGTCAACAACTATTCCTCCAATGCCTGAATTAAAAAAGATTTCCTTTCCATTTGTGGTAATAAATTTTCTTGTTGTTCCGGTAATTGGCAATGTCAAATTCATGTTAAGAACTCATTTAGAAATCAAGGTCATATCGAAAACAGCTACTTCTTTCTAATTTTACAATTAGAAAGAAGACGATGGCTCGTGGTTAGAATTTGAACGAGAATTAGGTAGCCACCTAGTACAAGTGTACGATCTCAAGCCAAGAACAGCCCGTCTGGATAGCACCAGTGCCAGCACCTACTGTGGAGTCAATCCTGATGGCTTATTTCAGTAGGGTCATAGCAAAGATCATCGTCCCGACTTGACCCAAGTCAAACTGATGTTATCAACATTAGATCCCTTGGGAATGCCCATTGCCACAGATGTATTACCAGGAAATAAAGCTGATGACCCCTTATATATACCAGCCATTGAACGAGTGCGTTCGACATTGAAACAATCTGGCTTACTCTACATCGGGGATTGTAAAATGGCTGCCCTCTCTACTCGTGGGGCAGTAGTGGCCAACCAGGATTATTATTTATGCCCCCTGCCTGCGACTCAACTGACAGCAGGAGAACTGGAAAATTACCTTGACCCTGTGAATTCCTTGCAGCAAGTCCTAACTACGATTGATTATGATTATGCCAATGGCATCACCAAAAAAATTGCTACTGGTTATGAAACTCCACTGACCCGTAGTACAACAGTTAACGGTCAAGTTGTTACTTGGACAGAACGGCTGTTAGTTGTTCGTTCCATAGCAGCAGCTGAATCGGGAGAAAAAGCGCTGCTGTCGAGATTAGAGAAAGCACAATTGGCTTTGGCGCAGTTGAATCAACCAAAACGGGGCAAAAAGCGCCTCACTAATCTGTTATCGTGGCAAGAAGGTGTGTGAACTGGTATTAATTCAAAATTTATCAGGAATTAGAGGGGGACAAAATGAAAAATTTATTGCCATTTTTTAATGATAATTAAATTATTTAATCATTAACTAACAGGTAAACAAATCTGCTATAATTGAGGAGTAAAAAATCTAATGTCAATCAGCTTATGACTCCCAGTTCTCGAAAAAAAGCCAGTAAGCATAAGCAATTCAACCTGGGAAAAGTTAAAAGACAAGAAATCATTGCTAATTTTTCGGGAGGGAGAATCACTTCAAATGCCGGAATTATTTTAATAGCTGAATTAGATAAAAAATTAAAAATAGACTAAATAGCTCGTCAATAACTGACCATATATATGTGCAGTCTATTTTTTGATGAAAAGTTTTTTGAATACGTTTTAGTAACGGTTTGGTAAATTTAAATTAAATTTTTCTTGGGCATCTGTTTCCCTATCCCAAGTTTTTCAAAAAGTTCAATTTTTCATCCCCAAATCAGCTTTTCAAATTAGTTTGTGAGAAATGCGGGTAAGCTCCTTGTCACGGACTTTTTGTAACTCAATATCGTGCCAAAAAGTTCCATCATCCTTAGTTAGAGCTTGAGCCAACTTAGCCAGTTCTTCATCTGTAGGGGTTTGCCCTGCATAAATTGCTTCTAGCTTGTCTGGGTCTAATTGTGCCTTTGTTGCTAGCCTTTCCAGTGCCAACCGCTTAGGCAATCTGGGTTGATTTTTAATTTCTAACTCGATTAAGGCAGCGATCGTCAGTTCTTCAGTTCCTAACTTATACTTCCCTGTTTGCGGGTCAAGACGTTCAGCAGCAATATCAAATAGTTCGTCTTCTGTGAACGGTTGACCCGTTACTGGATTAATCACAAAACCAACTGCAGCAATTGCTACTACAGTGTTGTGTTTTGGTTCCTTTGCCCCATTTTCAAGCGTACTGATAGCACCATCGCTCACTCCATACGTGGGGCTGATTTGTCGAGTCAAGTCACTAACGTGCCGTTGGCTCCATCCTAGCCTCTCTCGAGCTTGCTTAACTAACTGACCTAATTGTTTGCGTCCGCGCTTTGTCCAGAACTTAGCCAACCCAATTCTCAGCGAATGAAGACTCATAAGTTCAATATCGAATTAATCAAGGAGACTTTCAAGCTTTTACTTGCGAACTGGAGTGCGTAAATATTTTTAGGAAAGGGTTGCGAACTTAAGTTCGCAGATGTAAAGTAGAAGAAATTAACCTTCAAAATCTGGCAAGCCAACATCGGCAAATACGAGACCTAGCAATCTCCAGGTTTGTTCTACTCCTGCTGCCCTGCCAGTACCGAACCCAATTAGTTATTCACCCTCTCAACTCCTAGCCTTCAAAGCAGAACTATGATCACTGCTCTGACAGATTCGTGCATCCAAAAAAAGCCAGTTGTGCCATGAATCCTCAACCCTGCCATTCTGAACCCAATAGCCCAATAAGCTGGGCTACCGCCCCCAAACCAATTCTGCCACCCAATGCCCCCACAGCAGGCTACCTCTGCGGCGGAGGCGGCATCATGACCGCAGGCTTTGAAACAGCAGGAATCCACAGCCTGTGGAATATAGACCACGACACTAGCGACCCCTTCCTCAGCCAAGCCATCGCCCAAATCTACCAAACCAACTTCCACCACCCCGTCATCCGCCAAACCCTGCAAAAAGTAGCAGCCTCCGATCGCTTCAACGACCTCCCCACCCCTGACATCCTCGTACTCACCCAATCCTGCAAACACCTCTCCAAAAGCAACCCCAAAGCCAAAGAAACCCAATCCGACATCGACACCGCCACCGCCGCAATCAAGGCATTCCAAACCTTCCATTCCCCCCTCCTCATCATCGAAAACGTCCCAGAATACCAACAATCCACCAGTTGGCAACTCATCAAAACCGCACTCATCGACCTGGACTACCAATTCACCGCCAAAATTCTCAACAGCGCCGATTTCGGCATCCCCCAACAACGCCATCGCTTTCTGGCTATCGCCCTAAAAGGGAGTAGGGAGTGGGGAGTAGGGAGTAGGGAAGAAAACTTTCCTCTCGTTCCCCAACCAACTGCGCCACAACCTATCGGCTGGTATGAAGCCATCTGCGACCTCCTACCCCACCTAGAAGACATCCACCCTACACCTGCCCAACTGCAACGCCTCACCAACTTACCATCCCACTTCCTACAACAACCCTTACTAATCGAACGAGTAGGCGCTTATGGCAACCCCAAAGTCCGACTTCCCCACGAAACCAGTTGGACAATCCGCAAAAGCATTTGGTTAGACCAGCGCCACAACAGCCGCGCCAACGCCATCAACATTCGTCTACCCGATGGAACTTGGAAAAACTTAGGCATTCGCGGTGCAGCCCGTTTAATGACCATTCCAGATTGGTTTTGGCTGCCAGATGAAGCTTGGATTTCAGGTTCAGCCATCGGAAACGGCGTACCCTCCCTGCTAGCAGCCATCGTCGCTAACGCAGTTAAGCCTTATTTACCCACAGCATATCCAGTAGCTTTCTCACACAAGAAAGTAGAAGTGCTTCCTGCCATACAGGAAAGCACTTCAAACAAACAAAAAAAAGCGAATGAAATTCTAACTCAAAATCAACCCACCGGGAGCATCACCATGCAATCAACCACCACTTCTACCTTCCTCGACAACTACAACTTCCCCCCATTAACCAGCAGCCAAACCATCGCTCTAGCGAGAGAAGTCGTCGAATTGGGATTTACCCACACGGGAGCGATCGCTAAACTAAAAGAACAAGGACTAGAACTAGGCTACAAACTCCTCGAACTACTGGAAGCCCTCGGCGAAGCAGAATTCAAACAACTCCTCAAACACTGCTTTCCCCCCGAAATCGTCCGTTACTACCGTAACCTAGTAGCCCAAGCCAAACTCATCGAGAAATGTCCCCAACTCTACGACCAAATCCTGAATATGCCCATCTGTCACGCAGCAGCCTTGCTAGCGGGGACAGAAGAACAAATCGAACAAATTTTAACCGAAGATGCCAAATGGACGGTATCCCTCATCAAACAGAGAATAAAAGCAGACAATTTCTCCATCGCACCCATTACAGAAATAGCAATTGGTAAACCAGTTAAGATTTTAGCTTCGGACTCCGAACACTCCGGTAATCTCGCTATCGTCGAAAACATCCAAGAAAACCAAGATATTTCAGTTCAGCTATTATCTGGGGAACTAATAAAATTCGACTTTTCCTCAGTCAAAGCAATCGACCCAGACACCTATCTTGAGTTAACAGCAATTTTAGCTACATCCGCCAACCTACACGAACAATTCAAAACAGCCGCAGATAGCGGGGACGAACGATTAATCAACGAAATCGAGCAGAAGCTATCGAAACTCGATAAATGTCGCCGCCAATTGACCACACGGTTGGGATTATCAGACAAAGCAGCCAAAAACTTAGCCAATACTATTACATCTGACTTAAGTCAAAGTATAGCAACACAGACAGACTGCGATCGCGTTTTCCGAGTTTGGGATATTCGAGAAAATGACAGAGAAGCTATCCTGACCAAAGCCGAGTTATTAGCAAAGCTACGAACAAAAAACGTAGATGCCCAACCTACTACAGGAGAAATAGCAGTTGCAGTGGCAACTTGCTTACAAAAGCCTACCACCAAACACGGTGGTGGGGGAATTCCTATCACCACGCGGGAGTACAGCCAGTTAACCGAATTAGTGCAAGAGAAAGACTCCGTAATTCAGCAACTAAAAGCTGAGTTAGATGAAACCAAAGCTAATCGCGAAAATAACGATAAAGATGATAATATCTCCTCGCAATTAATGGTGATGCAGCAGCAAATCGAATCACTACACCAAGCCTATGAATCTTTAGAAAAGAAATACAGCGAAGCTATTTCCGAACTAGAGACATACAAACAAATTTTGCCAAGTCAACCAGACTCTAAGGATGAGGTAAAAGCTCAAACATTTGAGCCTGGTGACATCGTGCGGATAGTCAAGAGTCCAATCGATGCTTTAATCAACGATATTGGCATATTCAAGCAAGTAGAAATAGAAAATACCATCTGTGGGCCAAGAGAGCAGGCAGTAGTAATTTTAAGACCTAGTACGAAATTTCAAATGCCTGTTTACATCAGTAATTACCAAGAATCGCTTCTCAAAATGCCGTTAACTGAAGCGGAATTAAAACAGTTAGTACAAGCAGAATATTTAGCAAATAAAAACCAAGAATTATCTGAAATAAACGAATACTTTGGCGAGCAGATAAATGAAGCAGTCTACCAATTAGGTCGCTGTCTCGACCGCTTGGGAGTACCAGGATGGGATAAAGAAGGCGAATATGTCGATGAAAGTGGATTTACCCATCAAAAAGGGAAAGCATTATCACAAGGCATAAAAGCAATGGCAGAAATTTTAGCCAATGTAGAACCTTGTCAGGAAGGTTTTCCGGAAGAAATAGAGTTTTAAATAAATTTCAAAAATTGAACCTAAAGCGTGCAAAATCATGCTAAAAGCAGCAATTCTTCTTGAGGACAAGATTCTTGACTACCCTGGCTATTACAATTGTGAGAGCCATTGTCGGGTCAGAATATATTTTCTGCCCGAACAAACAATCGTAATAGTTAGCGAGAGCGAAACAAACGAAGGTACATCTGTTACCAACATGGCAGAGGGAATAGCTACCCTCGTGGCATACCAATATGAACTCGATGTCAAAAAAACAATCTGGATAGAACATTATCCAGAACAAAATAATGGCAGAAGCTCTCTGTTTGTTGAATCATTTAGTTTAGTTGAATTTGATTGGGGTTGCCACTATCCTTTCCCTAACCAGCGTGCAATTCAACCAATCAAACTAAAAGCCAGCAATCCTCAATGGAAACATATCGGCAAGACAGAAGTCCAGCAATTACTTGGCATACCTTTATAGGTAGCAAATAACCATGAATAAAAGCGTTGAGAATGACACCTTAGTGATGAAGCATGAAAGGAAACAAAAACTATGACAGACTTACCGTGTTGGTTAAAAGGAAAAGCGATAGCTGTAGCAGAAGCGCTGATTGCTGATGGATTTTGTTACTGCGGTGAAGAAGAAGAATTCTGTGTTAATCAACACTTAGAAGCGGTGGGCGATTGGTTAATAGGTAATTGGCACTACGTCATCGATGCTATTACGGATGGGGCGCTCTTTTCCAAAGATTATAACGACAGTGAAGACTGCGATATCAATAAGGAAATAGAGCAGCTTAAGCAACTAATCGTTAAAACAGAATTAGATTGGGACTCTTGCATAAATGAAGGTCAACTAAGCTTATTTTAAGCAGATTTGATGAAAAGTTTCTAGCCAAGCCAGAAGATACCCGAATGCTGCGATAAAGCAAGAGTTTGCCGCCACTTAAGCTAAATACCGAATTTACCCCCTTGGTTAACGCCTGGGGCATTATTGTAGGAGAAAACTACCATGTCCA
Source organism: [Phormidium] sp. LEGE 05292 (assembly GCF_015207735.1). Taxonomy (GTDB): domain Bacteria; phylum Cyanobacteriota; class Cyanobacteriia; order Cyanobacteriales; family Aerosakkonemataceae; genus Floridanema. The sequence goes on along the minus strand of NZ_JADEWG010000002.1, from coordinate 38,157 downwards.
AACTACCCAAAAATCCTGACCCAATTCATCCCAAAGAATTCCGGAGAAAATACAACTTTTCCGTATACCAGATGCACAGGTTATCTGGTATACCCATCGAAACATTAAAGCATTATCTAGCCGACCAAGATACCAGAAAATATGTAGAACCGAAGCCTAATATTTGCTTACATTTTGGCGAAATAGCAGCCAGATTAAATAACCAAAATCTTTAATAATTCAAAATTCAAAATTCAAAATTCAAAATTAAGACCATCAATTTAAAGCCAGGGGCTTGAATAATGTTGAAGAGCGCTTTTTCCTTTTCCATGTTTTTAAACCGGGGCTTGTATCCTTAATTAAACAATTCAAAATAATTTCTTTTTTTTAAATTTTGAATTTTGCATTTTGAATTACCAAAATCAAGGGTCATAATAACCTGTTTAGGTGAATGTGACCCTCCCCGCTACCGAGCGGTTTTTTTATGCTTATTATATGTCTACTTCTCGACAACAAACATCCCAAAACTTGCCAACACCTCGACGCTATATTCGCCAAACTGTATCCTTACCCGTTCCGAGGACAGAAGCTGGAATAAACGTTTTAACGTTGAGGAAATTGCTAGGGATAAACACGAGAGATACCATTAACGCGCACTTAAAAGCCTTGGGATACTTTCGATACTCTCGCTATGAAGAGAAGATTCTGTCTTGGAGTCAAGTAAAAGATGTTCTCGGCTTGCATTTGTGGTTAAGATTGGGAATTTCTCAACATCTGGGAGAACGCACCCATACTCGTAAAACTTATATCGCTTTGAAGGATGCAGGATTAGCAGAACAAGCGCTTCTATTAGAGGGTATTGACCTAGAAAAACAATTTCAGGAGTTAAAAAATGAGTACCAACAACGGACAAGCACCAGTAAATTCTGAAACTCAACAAAAGATTGAAGAAGTGATTCGGAACGCCCATAACGTTCGGAACACTCAGAACAAAAAGGCTAAAAAACCCAATTATGAGGATAGTTCTAATGAAGAACTATCCAGTCAGATAAGTAGCCAATATGCAGAGATTGCCCAGCAATTAGTAGAAGCAGACAAGTCAGCTACCGAAGCAAGAATTAAGGCTGGTATCGTCAAAGGGATGAAAGAGATAGCTGACATTAATGCAGGCGTACAAATCGGTTATGCGCTTGGTTTGAAACAGGGAACAGTGCAATCTACCAAGAAGATAATTGAAGATTTGGACAAACTACGAAATTTTTCTTACGGTCAAATTGACTTAGAAGGAATTTTGACCAACTTTTTACCTGAAGCTACCGAAAAAAAACCTCCATTGTTGATGGTAGAAGTGGAGACGATAGGCTTACTACCATCACAGATGAACTTCGGGATATTCGAGAACTAGAAATTAGCATCCTTAAGGAAATTCAAGTTCTCAGAAAAGAACTATCAACCCAGCAATTCAGTCAGGGAGAACAACAAATAATGTGGCGAAAATTGGTGAATCTATTTAATCAACTGAAAAATTTACCTCCCAATTCTTCTGATTGCTGGGATTTTCCTTACCTTTCTATGCCGTGAAAGGTGCAGGGGAGCAGGGGAGAAAGATTAGCGACACTAATTCTAAGGTGGATTGATAGAAAATGAAACAACAGTTAACTGGCCAAGAAATTGTCAAAATCTTGAACGAAACTAGGTACGAAAACAGTAGCGATTGGGTATTTGTAAAAAGCAAATATTCTAGCGACTACGTAGTGCTATCCAACGAACAATTCTGTCCTACTGCGCCGAGTCGAATCGATATCGAACTGGCTGAATTATTAGTCCAACAAAAGTTAGCCCGACTAAACGAAGGAGGCTTTCATGGAACAAGATGAATTTCAAAGAATACAGGCTACTGCTTTGTATCCGGGAGTGTTGCTACGTTCGGAAGCTTTCGTACCTTGCGACTGCACTTCCACGCCAATTGCTACTAACATCAGTCCGAGTAATACTAATGCCAAACCTATCTTTTTGGTGTTGGGATTGCTAGTAATTTTAGGATTTGGTTTCTGTTTGGGTTTGCAGATGATGGCGAATCAAATCTCTTTGATGAATAAGCAGAACCAAACCTTGCAAGCACAGAACAAATTGCTGCAAACTCAAAATGCTCAAATTACTAAAGAGTTAAAGCAGACTCAAACGGCAATTTTTAACTTCAAAAAGTGTTTGGCTTCTTCGGGAATTTAGTCATTGGTCATTAGTCATTGGTTATTAGTAATTATTTGAGTTCTTTGGAATTTAAATAAAACGATGCGTATCAATAGCTTTTGACCAATGACCAATGACCAATAACTAATGACTAATGACTAATGACGAATCAATTTTTGCAGGGGTTCTAACTAAATGGGTTATTTTTCAGAAAACTACTTTGGAGACAGGCTACCAGCCAAACGTACTTTTAGTGAAGACGAGGCGAAATCATTGGCTGTACAGGCGAAAGAATCGAAAAAAACGGTCAAGTATACCAAACGAGGGTATAAAGCATTATCGGATATCGCGATCGCTTCTGCTCAAAACCACGTCGCTTGGAGGGCAGCCCAGGTACAACACGGGAAAGCCGCGACGATGGAAGCGAGTGCGGACGCAAAGGCAATTCAAGCATTAGGCCCACTGGCAGTCAAACACGCTGAAGCACTGTCGAAAGCTAAACAAGCTGACAAGCAAGCAGAACAAGCTGTTAAAGAATACTCGAATCAATTCATGCAAGAGTTTTCTTTATTTGGTCTGAAGATTAGCTAATTCTTTTCTCTCGCCTGCTTCCTGCCTCTCCATTTTCCTTCATGTCTTTTATCCATCCTGGTTTTCTATTCTTCACCGCCTGCTTCCTAACAGGCTGGTCTATTTTCTCGCTACTGCATTCGATTCTGCGAATTTCTGCTTTCCCCAGTCGAATTACTATCGTCAGTTTGGCAATTCAAGGCTTAATCGTTTTCCTGATATTAATTGGGATGGTTATTATCACGTTAGTTCCCAATACAATATCCCAACTAACTAAAAGTAGTCCTAGCGCTTTGATTCTGCTACTGGGATTGTTAGGAGTTTCTGCATTAATCGGTATTATTTGGGTTTGGTTTTAATTGGGTAGTGGGTAGTAGGTAGTGAGAAAGATTGATTATTATATATTACCTGTTACTTATTATCTCTTACCTATTACCTACTACCTACTACCCACTACCTACTACCAAAAAATGAAAGGACCAACACAACTTTGGCAATTATTCAACACACAAAATGATAGAGAAGAGTGGCACCGTTGTGGTTTGCAATTAGTTGGTGTTGCTACTTGTTTGGGGGCATCACTTTTCTTTCCGATTTCTCAAATCGGTTGGAATGGTAATAATATTGCTAAAATAGCCTGTTTTAGTGCAGGTAGTATTTTAGGTGCCTCTGCTATTTGCACTTCGTTGAGTTTGTGGAAGAAAACGCCATATCGAAATGCTAATGAAAAAGCACGGGCGACAGTCTATTGCAATGCTTTGGGGGCAGTAGTAACTGGACAAGAAATCATTGATAGACAATATTACGTACCTGTTGTTGGTGAAACGATAACCCAGGAAAATATAAGGCAACTGCCTTCAAGAGAAGAACAAGAATCTAATCAGAATAATATTGCTGAGGCGATTATTAGTTCATTAGCCGAATTTGATGCACCAGTCTCTTTTGTGGGTGAAATTGTCAGTCCGACTTTTATTCGCTATAAAGTCAAACCCCAACCGAAGATAAAGTTTAATAAAATTCAAGATTTAGCCGAAGATTTAAAGGTGGGAGTAGGGCTACCAGATACTCCGATTATCATGTCGCAGTCGGGCTATATTTCGATTGATGTACCCAGACAGGATAGACAATTCGTACTATTTTCTCAATATAAAAAAGCCGATAAAAGTAAACTGACAATTCCAGTTGGGGTTAATTTAGAAGGTCAATTGGTAGAGATAGATTTACAAGAACCAGAAACTTGTCATGGACTGGTAGTGGGAATGACTGGTAGCGGTAAGACTGAATGGTTTTATTCAGTTATCGCTTTTGTCATAAGCAATTATTTACCAGTGCAAGTCAAGTTAGCTTTAATTGACCCCAAACGCAGTAAGTTTAGTAAGTTTGAAGGGATTCCTTGGTTACTTAGACCGATATTGAAAGATAAGGATGAAACTATCTCGTTCATGCAGTCATTAGTGGATGAAATGGAGAAGCGATATAGACAATTCGAGCAAGTTGGTGTAGGAAATATTAACCAATATCAGCAAGCTGGATATTCGATGCCAATTATTTTGGTGTTGTTTGATGAATATGCTGATTTTGTTGCTGAAAGTAAATCGAAGAAAGCTTTAGAAGAAAGTATTGAAAGATTGGGACAGAAAGCTAGAGAAGCAGGGATTCATTTATTTTTAGGAACGCAGCATCCATTGGAACGAGTGGTATCGTCAATTATCAAGGCTAATTTACCAGTAAAAATTGGCTTAAGAGTGGATTCGATTGTGGCTTCTTTAGTTGCTTTAGACCCACCGCCAATCGCTCACTTATTGCTGGGTAAGGGAGATTTAATTTGTAAGACTAATAAGCGAGAAAGATTGCAAGGGCTTTTGGTTGATGATTGGAATGCCGTGTTTAAAAATGTGGAGAATGTCGAGGGTTCTAAAGATACTGTAACTCAGGTTAAAGCAGAACAGAATACAGAACGTCGAGAACATCCAGAACAATTGCTGAAAAGCTCGGAACAGGCTCAGAACAAGGGTGGAACGTTGAGAACATCTCAGAACGTTCCGAACGTTCAATGGTCTGAGAACATACTCGACCAGTATGAGAAGGGAGAATTACCTCAAAATGTTCCCTTGTTTAAGGGGAGAAAAAGAGCGGAAAATATGCTGCTATTTAGAGCTATGAAAAGGAGGGAGTGGGGCAAGATAAAAACGATTCGGGTGGCTTGGAAGTTGGAACGGGGTGGAGGGCCGCAGTATAAGGAGGCGGAAGCTACTTATGATAAAATGTGGGCGGAAGCAGAAATGTTGGATGAGAGAGAAGTGTTTCTGCGAGGTCTTAAGTATTTGAAATGGCAAGAGAAGGGAAAGTTGCCAGAGGTGCAGTGTGTTTATTTCGTGTTTGATGAAGACTATGAATTGTATTATGTTGGCTGTACTACTAATCTCAAGCTTCGGTTTAATTCTTTGAAGTATCCAGAACATCATCGAGAAAATCAAATCGAACAGTTATTGGTGGAGGGGAAAAAACCTGGGATTGGTTGGGAGGTTTGTAATGAGATTGAACGCCGGGAAAAAGAGTTTATTGATAGGTTTAAGCCTTTGTGGAATAATAGTCCGGTTCCTTAAAAAATAAATTTGAACGTATTTTATGAAAAACTTAACTTCCCATATCTTTCAACAGGGATTACTCGTGGAAGGGTTTTATACAAATGAAACGACATTCCAAATTGGGTAAATTATTTATATTTAACTGAAATCTTGGCTAAGCATAGTTGCTTATGCAGAAAGTAGGAAGCGCATTGTGATAAAGAATGGTTTAAATTAAATATTTACTGAAAGAAAGCATTCCGCTCTCATCGTCAAAGTGAATTAGACTCACCGCAAATTAACTTAGAACTGTGTCGTTGGCAGCAGGAAAAACATTATGAGTGAAACGCTCGGCTTGATTGGCGTGGGAAATATGGGTCTACCATTAGGTCTTAACCTGATTGAATCAGGCTACAAGCTGCGAGTGTATAACCGCACTCCCGAAAAAGCCCAACCCTTAATAGACAAAGGTGCTCAACTGGTATCTCGCCCAGCAGATGTCATCGAACCGGGAGGAATAGTATTCACTATCCTGGCCAACGACTCAGTACTAGAAGCTGTCATACAGGGAGAAAATGGTATTTTGAGCCAGTTAGGGGCTGGAGGCATTCATATATCCATGAGTACGATCGCTCCAGCTACTGCCGTCAAATTAGCAGCTGCTCACGAGGAACAAGGCGCTACTTACCTGGCAGTACCCGTGTTCGGTCGTCCCGAAGCAGTTGCCGCTTACAGAGTATCAAACTTAGGGCGATCGCCAAAGCCTCAGACACTTGCGATCGCCCTCATCCCCGAAACTTATTAATTGAAATACTTTGAAATGTTCGCTACCAAGCAAAACTCAACACAGAGCCGCAAAATCCTCTAGACGAAGATGCCACATATTGCCAATTCCAGCCATCGCAGTTTCTTAGCTTACCGTGGGAATTAAATTAGAAGCATTGGCATCTCCATGCAAGGGTTGTAGAGAATTGACTGAGCGCTCGATCTGAGATAATAAATTATCATTTGCCATCAAATCCCTCTACTACCTGTTGCAGCGCACGATTTAGATCTGGAAGCGCTTCTAAATTCAAACAAAAAACATCCTCAAGTACAGCACGTAATTCAGCTGCTTTTGAAAGAATATGCCGTTCTAATCGGCCATCTAAATAATGCACAGTTAATTGATTATTTCGGAGTGCATAACGACAATGGAGAGCGGGTTTAGCTGCTATGAGCGAGGTAACGAACAGCGAATTTGGGTGAGTTGAAACATACCAATTGCTCACTTCATAGTCGGGAATTTGTTGCTCATTAAGTGCAGATATAGCGAGTATAAATGAGTTGTACAATAGGGGAACTCGTTGATTTAGATGGAAAAGCCAAACTTTTGATTTAGAAATCGTGTGAAGTGAGTTGTGTTGGTAATTGCGCGATCGCGCGTTTAAAAGGAGCCGGATCGTCCAAACCAAGCGATAAAATTAATGAGCCTTGAATAGCAATTGCCGCATCTTCTCCCCGTTGCAAAGCAAGTTCCTCTTTTAGACCAGATTCAACTAATACATTCGCGATCGCATCAATCCAAGCTTGAAGTAAAACTTTGACTTTGGCGTGAAATACATCTCTAGCCGAACCCAACTGCAAAATAGCAAATAAACAAGGTTGCTCTCCCCCTTCATAAAGTTCGTTTAAACGTAAGCACATTCGCGTCAATTTCGTCAAGGCATCTCCTTCACCCTGAAGTGCTGGCAAGATATTTTCCCTCGACCATCGTTCCAAATAATCCAACACTGTTTCGACCATTTCATCCTTTCCCCCTGGAAAGTGATGGTAAAATTCAATTTCGTGGGGGTTCACCTGGGTTTTTAAAGGTGTTGGACGAAAAGACTTTAGGCTTCTCTGACTTTTCGGGAAATGTGCAATACATCACGGTAGGTAATCTCTCCGGTAATGATAAAGCATTCCTGTTTCTAATGGATTACCGTCACCGCAAACGGCTAAAAATTTGGGGACGTGCCGAATATGTAGAAGGCGATACTGCATTAATCGAACGGTTAAGAATACCTAATTATTCTGCTCAAGTAGAACGGGCAATTATTTTCCACGTAGAAGCAATCAGCGAAAATTGTCCCCAACATATTCCCATCCGCTATTCTGTTAGCGAAGTCCAAGAAATGATAGCTCCTTTACAAGCTCGGATTGCACAGTTAGAACAGCAGTTGAGTGAGCGATCGCCACAATCTGAATAATCCTATAATTTACAATTTTAATTAGGAAAAATATCAAATGGAAACTAGACCGCCTTTACCTCCGTTTACTTTAGAAACCGCTAGAGCGAAAGTGCAAGCAGCTGAGGATGCCTGGAATACTCGCGACCCCGAACGAGTTGCCTTAGCTTATACGGAAGATTCAGTTTGGCGAAATCGTACCGAATTTTTCACCGGAAGGGAAAAGATTCGCGAATTTCTTACCCGGAAATGGAATACAGAACTGGATTATCGATTGAAAAAAGAGCTATGGAGTTTCACTGATAATCGCATCTCGGTTAAATTTGAATATGAATATCACACCGATTCCGGTCAGTGGTATCGCGCTTATGGTAACGAACAGTGGGAATTTGCACCTAATGGATTGATGCAACGGCGGGAAGCTAGTATCAACGATCTGCCGATTCGGGAGTCGGAACGTAAGTTTCGGTGGGAACGTTAGCGGAAGAAATATCATTGACTTCAACTGTTGGAAAATATAAGACCTACCCAAGCGGAAATCCCTACTCGTTAAGTAGAGAGTTCATACGGATATATTGGTTGGCATCAGGCACAATTTGGAAATATGGCTAGTTCCCAGAAGGCTAGTTATTTATTTCAAAAAAAATCATCATGAAAAACCCGTTACAAACAAGATTGTCTTCAGCCCTAAACCAATTAATGGGTAGGAATTTACTCTCAGAGCATACCAGAGATGTTTTATTGTTTGACTGTGCCAATGCTGCTCGTGACATTGCATTTATGCTCGGTGGTGAATGGGATGGTTGCAACAGTATTGTGATGCCTTCATCTGACGAAGTAGCTGTTAATACAGCCGCTAACTTGGTAGGAGCATCTTGGTGCTATCAAGGAGCTTCGACTGTCCTGTTAGCTAGATTGAGTAAGGATGAACTTTTGAGGCGATACGCAGTTGGTGAAAGGAATTTCGCTAACGCTAACTTGAGGTGTGCTGTGCTTTGCTCAGAAGAGTTAAGCCAATGCAACTTAACTTACGTGAAATTGAATTTTGCTGAGTTGAGTCGAGCAAATCTGACTGGAGTGGACTTAACTGGAGCAGATTTGAGCGATGCTTCTTTAAGTAAAGTCAATCTGAGTCAGGCTTCCCTGTATAGAAGTTTGTTGATAAGAGCAAACCTCAGTCAAGCTAACCTAAGAGGAGCTAATTTTTTCAAGGCTTCCTTGAATGATGCTTGCCTTCAGGGGGCAGATTTAACAGGTGCGAATCTGAGCTTTGCCGATCTAAGAGGAGCTATTCTTGATGAAGCTATTTTAAGTGGAGCTAACTTAACTGGGGCTAAGTTAACGCAAGAGCAGTTGCTTTCCCGATCGAGTTGAGATGTATGGAGCAAGCTGATAGTGTGTCGATGAATTACTCCATCGCGATCGACTTTCTCAAAAATTGCGACCCTATCCTGGGAAGACTTATTGACCGAGTTGGTGTATGTCAATTGGATCGGCATCAACTGGAGGGAGATTTGTTCTTTTGCCTATGTCGATCGATTCTTCATCAACAACTTTCTACTAAGGTAGCTAAGGTTATCCACCAAAGATTTCTCCAGCTGTATCCTGATAATGAGTTTCCTTCGGCACGAGATGTCTTGGACACGCCGGATGAAGTTCTCCGTCGCGTGGGTATTTCGCGTCCTAAAATCTCTTACCTCAAAGACTTAGCACGTCATATCAATGAGGGATTGCCTACGCTTGAAGAGTTGGAATTGTTGGACGATGAGGCGATTATTAAGACTCTGACGCGGGTCAAAGGTGTCGGACGCTGGACTGTGCAGATGCTGCTGATTTTCCGTCTCCAGCGCTGGGATGTACTACCTGTGGATGATTTAGGCGTGCGTGCAGGTATGAGGAAACTCTACGGTCTGGAGGCGCTTCCCGACCGCAAGGCTACAGAACGCTTCGGAAGAAGGTGGAAGCCTTATTGCAGTATTGCTTCCTGGTATTTGTGGCGTAGTCTGGAATTAGAGCCAGTTTGAGGATGGCTGGAAATGAAAGTGGGTGATGAGGTTTTGGAAGAAACAAAGAAACAGTTCGTCTAAATTGGGTTTAACCAAGACGAACTGAATCAATTTATGGCTGAAAGTCTGACGTTATTAGCTTGACAACATCAGCATGGGCTAATACCACATCAGGACTACGTTGCAGAGCTGCATCATACTTGATTGCAAAATCATTCCCCCATTCGTTTGGTGCAAGCAAAGTCCGAACATCAGTAATGAGAGTGGCGATCGCTTCCTCTGTCACAGGCTCATCAGCATTGAGCAAATTATCGATTTGCAAAATTAGTTGGGAAAGTTGATGTAACCAGGCAAATCGATCGTGATTAATTACCAGCTGTAGCAGTTCCCCACGAGAAACATTTCCTCGCACTTGCTCGTAAGTTATACGCTCAACGTTCAACAACATTTTGTGCAAATGCAGTAATTTAATGCGTAAGTTGCTCAAAAATTGATGTTGAAGAATGCGTTGAATAAGTGTGTTAACCATTAATTCGTCCCATCCTTCCTGTTTGGTAGTCTTCGAGTGCTTGCAAAATTTCGGCTTCCGTATTCATCACGAAAGGCCCGTAGCGCACTACTGGTTCATTCAACGGTACTCCGGCAATCAGTAGTAAATCGAGCGGTTGTGGAGCATCAGCAGGGTTAGCAATTACAACCTCATCCCCATCTGGTGCGAACATTACCATCTGCCCATCATTACCGGGTTCTTGTTCGGTGCCGAACAAACCAGAACCATCCAATATATATGCAAAAGCGTTGTATTCTTTCGGTACTCTTTGGACGATCGATGCACCGGGTTGCAGCGTGAAGTGCAAATAAATAATCGGCGTGCGGGTTTCAATTACAGCCAAAGCTCCTAACGCTTCTCCAGCGATCGCACGCACCGTTACAGATCCATCTTCGCTTTGAGCTACCGGAATTTGAGCCGCGCCAATTTCTTGATACCTCGGCGCGATCGTTTTGTCCCGTTGTGGCAGGTTGACCCACAGTTGAATCCCATGTAGCCGTCCACCTGTACGAGTAAATTCTGCTGAAGGCATTTCTGAATGCACCACCCCTGCCCCTGCCGTCATCCACTGCACGTCGCCCGGATTTAGCATTCCTGTATGCCCGAAGGAATCTTTGTGTTCCAACTGCCCATCCAAAACGTAAGTGACGGTTTCAAAGCCCCGATGGGGATGATCTGGTGCGCCTTTTGCCTGACCGGGTTTGAGGTTAATGGGACCCAATTCATCGAGGAGAAGAAAGGGATCGAACTGTGAAAAGCTGCTTTTAGGGAAGGGACGACGTACTAGGAACCCTTCTCCTTCTAAGGTTTCAACGCTATTGATGATTCCGGCAACGGTTCGCAGCGTTTGAGAAAGCACGGTCATACTATTGCCTCCTGGGAATCAGATTTTTTATATCATTTGTCTTATATCTGATTAATCATATATTAACATAGGAGTATATAAACTTGATGAGTAGGGCTTGTATTCCTTGAGAGTTCGGTAAACCGTCTATGTCTCTTGCCTACGTTATTCTCGGTCTACTTCAGCAACAGGAGCGGACTGGTTACGACTTGAAAAGTGAGTGCTTTGATGACTGCATAGCACATCTGTGGCCAGCAGATCTCGCACAGATTTATCGCACGTTGGACAAAATAGAGGTGCAAGGTTGGATTACCTGCACGGTGGAAGTTCAGTACGATCGCCCCAATCGTAAGGTCTACCGCATTACACCAACAGGTGAAGAGGAATTGAATCAGTGGCTTAGAACTCATCAACCCCTACCAATTTGGCGAGAACCATTGTTGGTGCAACTCTACTTTGCCGCCCAGCTACCCAATGAAGCGATTATTCGTTTGTTGGAGCAAGAAATGGAAGCAAGACGGAAGAAATTAGACGAGTGTAAGGCTCACGATATTAATTCCTCGAACGATCCGAAAGTATCTCGCGAGGAGTTCTTGCAGCAGTTGGTACTGGAGTTGGTAACGCGGCGAGAACAAACTTATCTTGACTGGCTCGATGAAGCTATAGAAATAGTCCGAATCCAACCTGAATAGTAGAAATTTTATAGTGGGGAAGATGATGTAATCCCATCCACAAATAGAAGCGATCGCTTCTGGTGAGAGGGAACCTTTGAACCTATTGTAATTTTCGCCTTAAATCATCTAAATTTGGGCAATTCTCTCATTATAATCGCTCTTGGAGTGCGTTCTCTTTGTCGGCGGTTATCAAGCACTGGGCGGCGAGGAGTGCGCCATTGCTGTGTATGGCGATGGCAATGGCTCGGGCACGGGCAACCACATCGGGTTGGAGTGCGTGTAACAGAGCGCTCGTCAGAGAGTCAGTGGTTGGTGTGCCTCCTTCGTGTGCGGTTCCGATGCCCAGGTGGTGAATGCGTTGCGCCCAGTAGTGCTGGTCGTACATCTGGGGGATAACCACTTGAGGCGCACCATCTCGTGCGGCGGCAGTGGTGGTGCCCGCGCCGCCGTGGTGGACGACGGCTGCGACTCGTTTGAACAGCGCCTGCTGGTTAACCTCGCCGATGGCCAAGCAGTCGGGTTCGTCGTCCACAACAGACAAGTCAGCCCAACCACGGGACACGATCGCACGGTGTCCGATCGCACGAGCTGATGCGATCGCCACCTGGCTGAGGTTTTCCGGCGTGCGGATGCTGCCGAAGCCGAAGTAGATGGGCGGGGAGCCAGCGTCGAGGAATGCCTCCAGTTCGGGGGAGAGTGGACGCTCGTCCGGCAGTATCCAGGCTCCGGTCTGGAACACGGCTCGGTCAGCGGGGTCAGGCCAGGGTGCCAACGTCGGGTCGGCGGCTAGCCAGGGTCGGTCGGTGAAGATGTGGCTGCGTACATCATCGACCGCTCTGAGGCCGAGTGATGCCCGATGGGAGTTAAGCAGGACACCCCACATATCGTTCCAGCGTCGTGCATCCAGATCCCACAGTTCTCGGTAGTCGGCTATTGCGGGTACCGACGTGTCTCCCAGCATGGCCAGTACGGGTGGCGCGTGGTGCGGTGATGGCAGAACGGTCGGGCAGTAGGCGGCGAAGATGTACGGGATGCCCATCCGCTCTGCTACTGAGGGCGCGGCGATCTGGAGGGCTGTTGCTCCCACGATGATATCGCAGTTTTTAGCTGCTGCTGCGATCGTCTCGAATTGGATGGCGAGAGTGCCTTCCATCATCTGACGCCGCTGCTCGGGCGTGGGTATAGCTGCCAATGGGCTGGCTTTCCCGGTCGATCGCAGGAAGGGTCCGATGGGTGTGACGGGCATCCCCAGACTCTCGATCCAGTTGCGGAAGTCGGGGGGTACGCACAGGCGAACTTCTTGGCCGAGGTTCCTTAATTCCAACGCCAGCGCCACCAGCGGCTGAACATCGCCCCGCGACCCAATTGTTGACAACAGAACGCGCATTGTAACTCCTAACTCAAATTACTATTTATAATATTTAGGTTGGTAATAGTAGGTAAGTACTAAAAAGTTAAAAAGTACTCCGGAATATTTTATATTCGCTATGGCTATTTGTTATTACATATATCCCCAAAAATTGGTAATAATAAAACCTATCCGTTCAAAACAGATAGGTTAAATGACTTTTGGTAGATATGTTAGTTATATAAGTTTTATAGAGCTTTATCTTGCTCCTATTATGGCCATTAATAAAGATGAGTTTGCTACCTCGAAAGACTGATTTATTTGTTCCTCAAAAGGCAGAGATTGGATAACGTTTCTCTACTCCGTTAATAAGGATGCGCTCGGCTCTCACTAATGATATATTTCTTGATGAATAAAGTTTTTAAGTTTACTACCTTTAAAGATAGAGCTAATCAAATTTGTTTGACTTTAGTAATATTATTGTCTGTTTACTGTCAAGCTTGCGCTCGGTTCGCCACTCTACTTACAAGTTGATTTCGTTTAGCAGATGAATAGCACTCGATAAAAAATACTAAAATATTAATAAATTATTAACTCCACTAGACATGAGATGACCTGGACAACCAGGTTTGGCAGGGTGTTGCTCGTTCTATTGGTATTCAATACTCAACAACTTCAGTTTTAGGTATTCTATGTGGCTGAAATTTGGCGTCGATAAAAATAACACCCTCGTGGCAATTTCCGATGTACCTAGCGGTAAAACCAACTTAAGATGTCCCTACTGCGGTGGTCTTTTAGTAGCGAAAAAAGGAACTATCAAAGAACACCATTTCGCTCACTCTGAGGAAACTTGTTATCCGGTTGCTACAAAGCGGGAAGTTCCTACTCTACCCTTATACGATAATTTCCATATTCAATTATCCGGTAAATCTCTTCAATTACTTAAAAAACTTTGGCAATCTTTTGGAGAAAATGACTGGGGTATTCCTTTTTTACCGGAATTACCACCGCTATTTAAAGCAGGAGTAATTCGCAAAAATCCTTATCGTCAACCTGCAAGTTATGAATTTACCGATTTAGGAAAAATTCCTATGGGGATGTTGGACTTAGTAAAATTCAATCAACTGCAAGAACCGTTGCTGTTGAAGAAATTATCTGAATTTGAACGAAAAGCAGAACTTGCTAAAGTCATCCAAAAACTTAACTTACCAGAAAGGTTAGTCGATCTCCAATTGTATCGCGCTCAACTAAGAAATATTTTATTAGCTCGTCTCTATTACTTGAAAATAAAAGCAGATGACATTACTTTGTTAAAAATTGGGATTACTAAGCGAATGATGCCAGAAAGATTAGTTGAAATCCAGCATGACTTACGCTCTCATTACCAAAATATTGAAATTAGCGTTTTAGGAACTTGGGAACACCGGGGAAATGTAGAATTGTATTTCAAGCATAAATACAAGCGTTTCAATTACCCGATAGATAGCTTAACTGAGTATTATAAATTCCCTCGACGCGATGATGCTAAAGCAGCACTGGAAGATTTACGGCAAATGCAGCCAAAAGAATTAAATTCAATCGAACGGGATATTATTGCTAATGGAAATAGTTCAATAGCGATAGCTCTAATCCCATTACGATCGGTTGCAAGGGTTCCTTAATCTTCCGCTTAGCTGAGGGAGCTTGGGGTATTACGCCCTAAAGATTAGCTTAATTTATCGGCTTGTTTTTTTGATGTAACTATTATTGTAGAATATTTAAGGTGAATACAATGTAGTAACAACTGGCTATGGGATCGAGAAATCCATCATTGAGAAATAAGGCGAAATATTTTCACCAGGGCAAATTATTTTTTTAGTAAAGTCAAGGCTTAAATTGATGGAACATCAACAGCTTAACCTCTTCCCAGACTTTTACGACAAAACTAGCAAACCAGAGCAGCTAGTCATGGACTCTGAGGCATTACAGAAGTGGAAAAATCAAATATTTAGATACCAACAAAAGCAGCGAGAAAGCCAAGCACCACAGCAAGGAACGCTATTTGATTTAGCTCCAAACCATTGCGATTCAGATGCTATCGATCCTTTTATTCTGAAGTTGCAGCCCTCACAGTTTTACCGGATGCCAGAGCAAGGAGATTCAATCTGCGTGTACTTGGTGATTGATAACGCTCTGCCAATTCTGTTGTACGTGGGCGAAACCAAAAGAACTCCTAAGCAGCGCTGGATAAGTCACGACTGCCAAGAATACATAATTAATTACATTGAGATGCACCGTCGTTATGAGTTGCCTGTTGAAGTGGCGACAGCGTTCTGGTGGGACACTCCACCGGATAGAAAAGCTAGGCAGAAGTTAGAGCGCGAGTTAATTTTAAAGTGGCGAAGTCCCTTTAACAAGGAAAATTGGGAACTATGGTGTCAACCGTTTGGGAAATTTTCTTAACGAAATGTGAGCAAGAAATCCCCCTGAGCCGCTAGGTACTGGGGTTAGATCAGCGAATCAATGCTTTGGGGAAGCCTGATTATTGATGTCGTCACTTGCGGCGGGGTAGTTCATTAAAATACCAAGTATAATATTTGGTAAAATGCCGAATGCCTGCTAATAATTCTTTTGATTTAAATCCTGACGAAAACTGGTCACTAGAAGAAACGAAATTCATAGATGGGGAATTAACTATAGAACCCTCGTTTTATAATGGCCATTTGATTAAGCAGCCCAAAAAACGTTGGACGCAAAAAGAACAACTCGAATTGTTAGACTGGCATCCCCTATTTACAGGGCGTTGTCCCGGCTGCGAAATGCCCTGCCTTAAATACGAACCCTCGCTAGTCTGGGAGTGCCAATATTGTGGATGGAAAGATTGTACTGTTTAAAAATAAGGCTAACTTTTGCTCCTTATTGTATATAAAACGGATATCTAATACCATTGCCAAACCTAACCGTTGTTTTGGTGCTTGTGTGGTAGCTTTAGGCGATAAGATTGCGATCGCCTATGGGTGTAGTTTGGATGATGAATGAAAATAAGTCATGAAGAAGTTTTTCTCGATCGCTGTCGCAATTTTTCTGCTGATAGCAGTCCCCACAGCCATCGCACAGCAACAATCGGCCACAGTTATCAGCGTTGGCGACGGCGATACAATCAGAGTCCGCAGCGCTAACCAAACCGTTACCGTGAGGCTAGGCTGCATCGACGCACCGGAAATCTCCCAGCAACCTTGGGGTGAAAGAGCCAGGTATAGATTGGGGCAGTTTCTACCAACTGGGCAGGCGGTGCGACTGCGGTTTATCGATCGCGACCAGTACGGCAGAACAGTTGCGGAGGTTCTCAAAGGCAACCAATCTGTGAACTTACAGATGGTTCGGGAGGGCTACGCGATTATTTATCCGCAATATTTTAGCGGGTGCAATGCCAGCCGTGGCGAGTACCAACAGGCAGAAGCCGGAGCTAGACAAAATCGATTGGCTTTCTGGAGTCAACCCAGCCCAATCATGCCTTGGGACTTCCGAGCCGGACGGCGAACCCCGCAACAGCCAGTCGCCAGACCCACCACCGCACCTACTACCCAAACTGCTGCCACTCCGCTGCGGGAGCCAACTAGGGGGCAGGGATGCCAATGTCCGTATGACATCGATCGACGGGGTAATGCTTGCGGCGGTCGATCGGCCTACTCCCGTCCCGGTGGAGAGGAGCCCAAGTGCTATGTCGGGGATTAGCTTCCTGCAAGGCACATTACTGTTTTCTTTGTTGCTCTTGGCTTCCTGCAACGCCGATCGACTGCCAAATCAAAGGATGTTTCTTGAGTCGATCGCCAGCGGGAACGAGATCGAGATGACGAGTCAGGGGCAGACCTACCGAGTCAGACTTTGCGGCGTCGATGTCCCGGCAAAACAGGACGGTCAAGCTAGGAAGCTGCTTAAAAAACTGACCGATCTGACAGATGAAGAGGCTAAAGGGCTGGTGGTTGTGACCGTGCGATCGGACGGCAATACCATAAGAGCAGAAGTCTACGCACCTACGACTAACCAGGATGAGGAGACGTCGCTAAACGCCGAACTGCTAGCAGCAGGATTAGCCAGAACTACGGGGGAATCCTGCCCCAACCGCGAAACCTTCCAGTCGATCGAGCAAGACGCCAAGGAACAGCGATTGGGATTGTGGGGGCATCAGTAGCTAGCTGAAAAGTTGTACAAAAATGTTTAAGGCACAAGTTGGCCGTATACAACTTTATTGTTTAGGATACGAGTTTATTATTTAGGATACAACTTTATTGTATGACCACACCTATGTCGCGCATCATAGCGTTATTCAATCAAAGCGGCGGTGTCTCGAAAACTACTCTTACCATGAACTTGGGCTACCACTTAGCTCTACGTCATCCCAACCGCGTGCTTTTAGTTGACATGGACCCGCAAGCTTCGCTCACCACCTTTATGGGACTTGACCCGGTGGAACTAGAAACCACCGTTTACGATGCGGTGGTGGGAGAACAACCATTAGCAATTCAGGGAAAAATTCACGGTTTAGACATAGCTCCATCTAATATTAATTTAAGTGCTGCCGAACTAGAATTGGTAGCAAGTATGATGCGAGAGATGCGCTTGAAAAATGCTTTAGCTCCCCTACTGCCCAACTACGATTTTATCCTGATCGACTGTCCTCCCAGTTTGGGTATATTGAGTATCGTTAGTTTGGTAGCAGCTACTCATGTTTTAGTGCCGATCCAAACTCAATTTAAAGCATTTCAGGGTACGGATCTATTATTAAGGACAATTGCAGGACTTCGCAAAGCAGCTAATCGCAATCTAGCGATCGCGGGTTTCATTCCCACCATGTACGATGGTCGTACAGCCCAAGAAACGCGAACTTTTAAAGCTATTACCGAGCAGTTGTCTCCCTTGGCTAAAGTTTACGATCCCATCCCTCGCACGATCGCTTTTCCAGATGCTTCGGAAGCTAGAGTACCTTTAGCTAAAGCTAACTCCAAACATCCAGCCGTAGCTGTATTAAACAAAATCGCTAAAAGTTTAGAGAGTCTAAAGTGAGTTCGAGCAAAAAAGACCAACCCTATACCAGCAAACTTAGAGGTGTCGCAGCACTACTAGGAGAACCAGAAGTAGAGGCAGCTGCACAACTAATTGAAATTTCTGCCATCGGGTTACCGTCAAAGCAACCCAGGCGATATTTCGATCCGGAAAAGCTGCAACAACTGGCAGCTTCTATCAAAGAACACGGTATCCTAGAACCATTGCTAGTACGATCGATGAATGGGGGAAGCTACGAGCTAGTAGCTGGAGAACGTCGCTATCGAGCCGCTCAAATAGTTGGAATTACCAGTGTCCCAGTAGTAGTGAGGGAACTGAGCGACGAACAAGCTCTTGTGTTATCTTTGATAGAGAACTTGCAACGGGAAGATTTAAATCCGGTTGAAGAAACAGAAGGCATCCTGCAATTACTGGCTTTCAGGCTGCAAGTAACTCTGGAAGAAGCTCGTGGGCTACTGTATCGAATGCAAAACGAACTGAAAGGAAAAGTTACCCAAAACGTTTTGGGTAATTCCCAAGGGCAGGAAATTGAGGAATTGTTTAGCTCCTTGGGGCTGATGAGTTGGGAATCTTTCGTCAGCAGTCGGCTACCCTTGTTGAATCTGCCAGAAGATATTATTGGAGTCTTGCGGGAAGGACGCATCGAATATACGAAGGCTTGCGCGATCGCTCGAATTAAAGATATAAGGAAGCGAGAAGAATTTTTAGAGGAAGCGATCGAGGAGAATTGGTCGCTCAGCCAAATCAAAGAACGCATCAAAGCTATTCGCCCAGCTAAATCCGAACCAACACAAAATCCTTTAAAAAATAGAATGAAAGAAGTATCGCGTCAGTTACTCGTAGCTAAGTTTTGGGACAATCCGAAAAAGCAAAAAGCTTTGGAAAAGCTACTTAGCCAGATGGAAGCACTTTTAGTAGATGAGCAATAATAAAGCTATCTGCTGTTTGTCAATAACAACATTCGATCTCAAGGCTATATTGATAAATGCAATCGCAATTTCTCGCTGTAGTACACTCAGGGGAATATAAAGCTGATTTTAAATTAGTAAAGTTCATTTCTTACGTTCTAGCAAGATGGGTAGAAAATGTTAACCCGAATAGAGATTAACGGTTTCAAAACCTTTGAGAACTTTACGCTTGATTTATCTCCTTTCGGGGTGATATTAGGGCCAAATGCTGCGGGTAAATCCAACCTCTTCGATGCGCTGCGATTTCTTTCCCAAATAGCAGGGAATAACCTACGCGACGCAGTAAAAAATCTGCGCGGTGAAGCCGTTGAGTTATTCAGACGGCAAGCTGATGGTACAAGAAGTACGAAAATGTCTTTTGCCGTTGAATTACTTCTCTTCAAAGAAGTCAGCGACCCTTGGGGTGATACGGTGGAAATTTCTCATTCAAGGGTGCGTTACGAAGTTGAAATTGAATTAAGGCAAGATGAGCGAGGGTTGGAGCGACTTATTGTAGTCAGAGAAGCGGCTTTACCTATCTTGCCCGAAAATGACCGATGGCGATCGTTAGGACAAGAACCATCCTCTCAATTTAGAGAGGCATTTTTCAAGTATTCTCGCTCCACACCTTGGTTAACTACAGTAGAAGCGGAAGGGGTGCGCCGCTTTCAAATTCTGCCAGATAATCAGGCAGGTCGCACGCACTCAGCTACAAATGCAGAAGCGACA
Source organism: [Phormidium] sp. LEGE 05292 (assembly GCF_015207735.1). Classification (GTDB taxonomy): domain Bacteria; phylum Cyanobacteriota; class Cyanobacteriia; order Cyanobacteriales; family Aerosakkonemataceae; genus Floridanema. The sequence continues at coordinate 18,500 of NZ_JADEWG010000002.1, read as the reverse complement.
GTGCTTTCTTCCATTACCAGTGCGGAATTTCCTCATCTGTTTGCCATTCGAGAAGAAATGCTCGCGATACGTTTTCTCCAACTCGACCCCAGACAGTTACGACAACCGAGTGCTACCACTGCTGCTCTCGAACTGGAACCAGATGGCGCAAATTTAGCTACAGTGCTAGCTAGAATTCAAGCTCAAACAGCTACTTTAAGCCAGCCGAAGGGAGTTATTGCAGATATTGCTGCTGATTTAGCTTCTCTGATTCCTGGTGTAGTGGATGTAATTGTAGAGGAAGATGAGAAAGACCGGGAGTATCGGATTGAGATTGGTTACGCTCATCAACAGCCTTTTAGTTCTCGTGTAGTTTCCGACGGTACGTTGCGCGTTCTAGCTTTGCTGACCATCTTACATGACCCAGAGCATCGCGGGTTGGTTTGTTTTGAGGAACCGGAAAACGGAGTTCACCCATCTCGGTTGATGACGCTAATTCAAAGGTTGCGGGAGGGGGTAACTGCTCCAACTTCTTTGGAAGTGGATGAGGAGGAACCGTTTTTTCAGATATTGCTTAACAGTCACTCGCCAGTAGTTCTCTCTTGTTTGGAGGAAGGAGAGGCGATGTTTGCTGATTTAGTTAGCGTTGTCAACCCGGAAGTTGGTTCTGTAAGTCGGAAAACTCGAATTCGACCTGTAGCTACTTCTAATGGGAAGCAAGAGTATGTCAGTCGCTTTGAGGTGGAACGGTATTTAAGTAGCGTTGACCGGGAGAACTAACCCTATGCGCTATTTGGGACTGGCTTTGTTTGCCGAAGGGCCAACTGACTATCGATTTTTCCCTCCTGTTTTGCGTCGTGCTACAGAGGAGTTATGTTTGCGGTTAGCTCGCTCTAGTATTGAGGTGGGAGAGGTATTGGGATTGTTTACAGTTAGTAGATTTATGGACAAATATCCTAAGCTACTTTACCCGGAGTGATCCGAGAAGGGTAAACTGCAATACCCACTATCCCTAAGCTAAAAGCCGCAGGGACTACCTTTCTTGTGATATTGAGACTGGCGTTGATATCTGCATGAATGAGTTTTCCATTCTTTGATTTATACCAAGCTCTTTTAATCCGTTTACCACTAAAGGTGTGTTTTGCACCTTCGCTCCTTACCGGAATTGGATCTAAATCCAAGAACGATGAAGCAGAAGTATAACTTTCTTCATTAACTAAAACGGTCATCCCAACTAATTCAGCTTTGTATTTTAACTGCTCAATAAATCGAGCATGAGGAATACTTACGAAGTTCTGATTAGTTGTGGCACCTAAATTAATTTCTTGCTTCCATTGGTCATTTTTTCCAATAACCAATATCCCAATTCCTTCCCTCACCAAATAATCAATAATCCATCTACTAGCATTGTGTAGATAGTTGTCTACTCGGTTGTTACGTTGACAAGTTAATGCTTGAATACGTTTTGATGTTTTAGTATTACCCTTGAGTTGAGATTGCAGAATAGATCTGCTTTTATTGTATTGCTGGTTGATAGATTTTAGTGGTCGTCCCTTAACAAGAATAGGTTTAAACCCTAGCTTGTTTGAAGTTAACGCTGCTAAATTATCTAATCCAATATCGATACCTGCTACCCAATCAGGGTTTAACTGAAGTGGTTTGATTTCTTGGAAATAAACTACTTCAATTACATACCGTCCACATTGAGGAATAAGGCGTACTTCTTTGACATCGGTTGCCTTTGTTGGAATTGTGATTTCGGTTTGAGATAACTTAATAACCCCCTTTCTTAGCAAAGGTTTAGAAATCGCTCCCAGTTCGTAAATTACAATGTTTCGTCCCTTGTCTTTATCTTTGTACTTAGGTAACTTCGGACGACTTTTGAACCTTGAGGGATTTCGTTTGTAAGACTTCTGTGCCTCAAAGAACGATTTCCAGTTTCGATGTAGCACCATTAATACCTGATTACTAACTTTTCGAGGTATTGCACTGTATGACTCATGATGCTTTACTAAATGAAAGATAGCAGCATTATTCAGATATTTACCTTCCCCAATAAATGACTGCCTCACTAAGTAATTGGCATAATTGTAAAGATTCTTGGAACGCCACGCCAAATCATCTATTTCTTTATAGAATTGATGACCTATCTTTATAACATGACGCTCCACTAATCTCATTCTTCTCCCCCATTATTGTGTAGTTGGGCCATAATTTTTTCGGTTTTTCTTTTGGCTCTCCTTAATCCATAAATTCGTTGCACGAATGAAGTGATTACAGATACTAAGTCCTGCATCAACTCATCTTTTCCGTTGTCTGCATCGTTTACAATTTCCAACCTTTTACCTGTTGCCGACAACAGAAGTTTGATGTAGTTTAGCCCAAACCTCGTTACTCTATCTCGAGGTGGAAGGTATTTTCGACCCGAAAGTGGTTTTGTCACAAGCTTACAGAAATGTTGTGGGTGACAAGCGGCGAGGGAAAAGAAAGGTGGCGGATTTTTTTGATGCTATTGGCGAACGGGTAAGATTGGAACGGTTGCGAGAGGTTTCAGCTTATCAGCGGTTTGAACTGGAATTATTGACGGCGTTGGTGGAGCTTGGTTATGTCAGAGGAGATGGCCCTTAAGGGTGAGTGACTTTGTGCGCCATGGCGCACAAAAAGCGTGGATAAGTTTGTGTAACTTAAAGAAGAAATTGGTCAATATGGCCAACTTTACGTTCCAAAAACAGATGGTCAACTTTACGTTCCAAAAAAGGCCGGAAAATGACATACAGGCAGACTACAGGAAAAGTTGACGCTTGAGAAATATTTAAGTAACGAAACATTTTAAGCTGGCCAATTTCTTCTTCCAAACCTGGGCAAAATCTTCTTCAAGTCAGAGTTTGCTCTACAGATAGCTGGACTGTTGTAACGGAATAGTCTTTAATCTGTTGAAAAGCTAGAAGATTACTTTATGCTTTCTCCCGAACAGGTTGCTACTGCCGTCCAAACTATCGACCAACTATCAGGCTGGCTAGAAAATGCCGGACTGAGTAATGCCGCAATAGCTCAGTTCAAGTTCAATGCTTTAGCTGCCATGCACCCCGAACTTAAAGAAGTGGCAGAATTAGCCAAATCTTTAATTGGTGCAACTCACTCGTTACCAGAAGAGGGAATGAGCGTCACAGAACTAGCGGCGACACTAACAGAGAACTTAACCGTTAAAATCAAACCGGAGCAAGTAAACACTGCATTAGCTAAGCTGGGATACCAGGAAAGAAATGACGAAAAGCGAATTTGGGTAATCACGGAAGCAGGCTGCGAACATGGTATCAGTTTGCTAGCTTCTTCTAAAACTAACAAATGGCAAGGGCCACAGTTAAAGTGGTATCGTTCGGTTATCCCGATTTTAGAAGAGTATTTTCAACAAGCAGGTAATTCAACCGATAATGTTGAACAAAAGAATGGTTCATCACCTGAGACTGAGGCTAGTAATTCTAACCATTCAAACCATAATTCAGCTAGCAACAAAGCTAACGCTAAATCAAAGAAAGCTTGGACAATAGCAGAAAGATTGAAAGAAAAAGGTATTAAAAGTAATCCCGACCAAATTCAGCTAATCCAAAGTTTCGCTGACGATTATTACCAAGCGAAACACGGTACTAACCCACCAAAATTAACCAACCGCAGAATCCCCGTATCTAGTTACCCAGGCGAGGAAGCCATTGAATTAATCGATAGAGCTATCGACACTGTTTTCAATCCTAAGAAAAAATAAGAAAAATTATCGTGGCTTCACCTCGCTTTTGATGCCAATCCTTCAGTTTCAACATACAATTTGGTTAAATCGCTGATAGTGTCCAATCGCAAATCTTCAACCAATTGAGCAAGTGCAATTTTGAGTGGATTTTGCAACTGGGGAATTTGCTCGAGCAGTTCTTTAACTTTTTGGTCATCCCCAAGCGACGCTGCTTGATGAAGTTGAGTTAGCAACTCTTTAGGCAGCACAGAAAGCGATTCAGGAGTGAGCTTTTGAACTAACTGATGCTGCTCTTGTAAATTGGAAGATTCCGCTTCGTAGACGTAGCGAACACCCAAATAAAGTGCCATCTTTTCAAAAATTACCCCTTCTCGGAAAGGTTTAGCCACAAAGTCATTGCAACCAACCTTGAAAGCTTTTTCCCTCTTGACATCAAAGGCGCTAGCCGTCAAAGCAATAATCACCGTCTCTTCACCGTTTTGCTGTTCTCTGATATATTGAGTAGCTTGATAGCCATCCATTATCGGCATCCGAATATCCATCCAAATCAGGTGAGGTTTGTGTTGCTGCCACAACTCAATAGCTTCTTTGCCATCAGATGCTTGCCAAACTTGAAAACCCACTTCCTTACAGCACTCACTTAAAAGCAAACGATTTTCCCATTGGTCATCAACAACCAAGATGCGATACTTTTGTTGGTTAGGTGCTAAACCAATAACTCTGGAAGGCGATAGGTTATTTTTAACTTCACCAACTTCAGCCAAACCGACTCGAATATAAAACCGAAAAGCGGTGCCTTGCCCTAATCGGCTTTTCACTCGGATATCGCCACTCATCATTTTAATAAATTGACGACTAATGGGCAGCCCCAATCCAGTTCCGGTTTGACTGCGCCTACCAGTTTCGGTTTGTACGAATGGTTTAAATAAAGACCCCAATTCCTCTCGTGCAATACCGGAACCCGTATCGCTAATACAAAAAAGTAAAGCTTTAACTTTTGACGATTGCTCGTCAGGAGATAGACGTAAACGGTCAGTTACTTGAACTTGAAGTGTAACACTGCCGGAGTCAGTAAATTTAATCGCATTTTCTAAAAGATTCATTAAAACTTGGCGCAATTTGCTTTCGTCAGTCCGTATATATTGCGGGACTTTTTTAGAACGTTGGAAAACTAATTGCAAACCTTTCAAGTTAGCTTTGGGCAACAACATCTGTTCGATATCATCGAGTAAAGCATAGAAGTCAAAAGCGATTTCATCGAGCGTCATCTGACCCGCTTCAATTTTAGACAGAGACAAAATATTATTGATAAGTTTTAACAGATGTGAGCCACTTCGATTGATAACATCCAGCCTTGACTGCTGAGAGGGAGTCGTTAGCTCGTGACGAGTCATCTGTTGGACAAAGCCAAGAATTACATTAAGTGGCGTTCTCAATTCGTGGCTCATATTAGCGAGGAAAGTAGTTTTAGCATGATTAGCCGCTTCAGCTACCTTTTTTGCCAGTTTGAGTTCCCGGTTTTTCTGTTTTAGTTGGCGAGTTTTAGATTCGACTCTCCGTTCCAGGATATTGGAGTAATACTCGGATTGAGAACGATATTTTTGCAATTGTTGGCTCATCTGGTTGAAAGCACGAGCTAGATATTCTAGTTCGGCGACATTACTTCCTAACACCTCTTGGTTCAGGTTTCCTTGAGCAATTGCTTGCGTAGCCTCAATTAATCGCCATAGTTTGAGTTCGATTCTTAAAGAAATAAATAATAGCAGTACAATAGAGAGAATTAACGCTAACAAACAAAGCACGAACGTGATGCGAGTGTTGGCGTTCACCTGGTTCATAAAATCACTTTCAGGGACGACAGCAACAATTAACCAATCTATACCGTGCTTGTTCTCCAAACCCGATTCGGAAAAAGGTTTGACCTGGAGTAAATGTTTGTCGCCATTAACAGTAAAATTGAGCGTTTTACTCTTTTCAATCGCATATAAATTATCGAAATGTTTTATCAAAAATTGGACTGAATATTTAATGATATTTTGCTGATGAATTAATTTTTGTGCAACTAGATAATCGGGAATATCTTTCGTACTAGGAGTAGAGTAAGCAATGATTTTTCCCGAACAATTGATAATAAAAATTTGACTATTAGGGCTGATTTGTAGGTCTTTCAAAACAGACTGTCCGCTCTCTTGAGCGACCTGGTTGGCATTAGGCAAACTATCGAAGTAGTCCAAGGGTTCCGAGATGCGTTTAGTTGCTTGTTGAAGCAACTGTGCCACCAAGTCGTTCATTGTCTGCTTGCTGGCAATAAATGATATCCACCCAGTTAGCCCAACGGATGCAGTAATCAAAAGAGCAAAGGGAACTGTTAAGAGTAAGCGCAGCGATAAAGGCGGCGAATTCTTTTTAAGCTTATTTGTCAGATGTCTCATCAGCCTCTTTCAATCACTTTGTCCGTCTTTTTTCGTTGATAACTCAGCCCTGATAACTTATGGTTCAGCCTGGAGTGATAAACCTTTGTTAGATGTCACTTAAGTCGGATGGATTCCAATAGCTGTTCGATTGTCAATAGCCCAATTGTTAGATATCGCACCAATCCAGGAATTTTGTTAAACGGTGCTATGGGGGAAACAAAAGCAGTAATGACTGCATTAGCAATCATCCCCCGGATGTTGCCAGTAAAGAATGCGTGTAAAAGTAGTAAAATTCCTAGCCCCACAAAGAACCAGTGCCAAATTAAATAGCTTTGAAAGAAATCGTTGTAGCCTTCGTTTAATCTTTGAATAAACTGTTTGAATCGAACGAGCCTGTTAAGGATAGTTGATAGCCCCATCTCGAATGCAGTTTTTATTAGATTGATGAAAGCTGTGAAGATTTGCATATCTGAAGATAATGGAACTATCAACTACTAGAAAAGAAAATTAACCCTCGGCAGATAACCTAACCTCACTCCTTACCCTCTGGATGCCTGAACGGGAATAGGAGTCAAGGAAATAGCTGGTTCTTCTTTGGCAATCTTGACGAGTTCAATAATTACTGAGAAATCTAATCCCACCTCTCGGGCAGCATCAATTGGGGATAAGTTTTGATTTCTCAGTTTGTCTAAAAACTGTTGCACTTGAGAAACAACAGGGTCATTAGCTGTCGTGTACCTTCTTGCGATCGCAATTGACAACCCTCTTTCTACTTCTGATGTTCTAATACTTCGATCTGTACTAATATCCGAACTAGGGGGATTTCCAGATTGTTGAACTGTAGCAATCCGAATTCCCAATTGGTCTTGCCGATTATTGGTTGGTACGACGTTAAAAGTGTAAAGTCGCTGTCTACCTCTAGAGTCCACTGTTTTTATGGAAAGGCTGGTGATTTTGGCAGTAGTAGCACCAGGGAATCGCAATGGTAGAATCGATCGCAAAAATACAGTTTTAGCGCGACCGTCTGATAATTCCGTATCTGTACCGAACACGAGACGAGAAGGGTCAGCAATCATTACGTAACTAACTACTTCATCAGTTTGGGTGAAGTCGATCGCACTTGCTCGCCCTGGATACACTTTGACATCGATCGCGCCATTAGCAGCAACATCGCGATTTACTATTCGATAACCACTTGATGATTGGGCTAAGGTGGTTATCGGGCAAGTGCCAGCAGCGATCGCTGCTGTTACTAAAGACCAACCAAGAATTTGGAGATGGGGGAATTTCGTGCAAGTCTTCATGGCTATTATGGATTAACGTTGAGAAAACTATTGAGAACGAGCGAAACCTTAGTTCCTTTCGGAAGCATTGCAATATTGGGGCGATTTAAAAGTTCTTCGACCGCTTTATCGGAGCGTTTTTCAAGTCGTTTGGCTAGAGGGGTAAAAAAGCCATCGAGGACGGCAGACCAAATTTGAGGGTCTCGGCTTTCTACAGTAATGGTGTCAGAGGAAAACCCGCCGCTGCTAATACTGCTGCGACTTCTGACTCTGGGTGAGGTTAAAACTTCTCCGACTCGTCCCGCTCCAGACAGCAGAGCAATCAGAAGATCTTGTTTGGCAATATCATCACCAGGATCGAGATAACCTTTAGCAATCAACGGTTCTCCATCTTCACCTGCAATCTGCATTACACCATTAGGAATTTCTTGCTGTTTGACTTGTCCCGATTCATCGGTATATACAGCTGCGATCGCACTCGCTTGTACCATCCGGTTTTCTTTACCGACCCGATTGGCTTTAGCAATAATGACCGTCCCAGCTTTTAATACTGCTGAGCCGTCTGTCGCTAGAATGTCTTCAGTTAAGGTAATGGCAAATCGGTTATAAAGCTGCTCCTGGCTATCTTCATCCCACAGCAGGGGAACGGATACTGTCCCAGAGGCTGTAGTTCCGAGTGCTACTTGTGCCGTTTCCGTTGGTTTTGAAGATTGGGGCGTTCGAGTCAGAATCCCGATCGCGCCTGGTGAGAGATTGTTGCGTGCGGGTTGTTTGTTTTGTGGTGAATTGCCGATCGCAACTGTCAAAAATTCGGAAGTGCGATCGCTAGAAGTTGGTAAAGAGCCAGACGAGGCAGATTCATCTGCGATATGTCCCAGTCTACTTATAGATGACTGTGGAGCCACTCGCGCAGCACTGAGTTCTGCTTGTGAGCCGCCAAGACGCGATTGTATAGCTGTGTCTGATGGCAGGCGATCGTCAACGGTAACGGGAACCGCTGTATTGTTTGTAAGTATGCTGTTCGAGGCTTGTTCTTTACCAGTTGGTTTTGAGGATACCTGAATTTCAGAGATTAACGGTGGTTCAGAACCAGGAGTGTCTGCGCCAGTCGGTGTTGAAGCATTTTGGAGTCCAACAGAAGAATCGTTTTCAACGTTTCCCCTGGTTTGACCCAACTGCGCCAGCTGGTTCCAGCGCTCGAAAGGGTCAACTTTTTCGGTAGTAGGCGCTGGAGTTGCTATCGGTTTGGGGGTAAGTTCGGGGGTGGAAACAGGTGCGGGTTTAGGGGCTGGCGCAGGAACAGTAACAGTTCGCACAATAACCTTCGGCGGCGGAGGTGGCCCTGGAACGGTGACCGTTCGCACAATAGTCTTGGGCGGTGGGGGTGGTGCAGGAACGGTGACGGTTCGGACAATGGTTCTGGGAGGGGGTGTCGGACTCTTAGCAGGCGCTGGGCGTGGAGTCGATCGTTCCGCAACCGGGGGAGGAGTTGGTTTGGCTTCCGGTTCTGTTTGGGGTTGTTTCTCAGTCTTTGGGTTTTGTGCTACGAGTTTCTGTTGGTCAACATAAGCTAACCTAGCCAGCAGTTCTGGCTTTTCATCTTTAATGGGAGATTCTTTAGTTTCCTTGGGTGTGGTTTGAGCGATCGGTTTGATAGCCGATCTGGGTTTAACAAACTCCCAAATTACCAGCCCCAGTAATATCACTCCCCCAGTTAACAAGAGCATCGCTACCATTCGTGGAATACCTCTTTCAGAAACAGGAGGAGGTAAGGGTTTCTCTTCATCTTGAGCGAGTTGGTATTGAGCTTCAAGTGTTAGTGAAACATGAGGATTGAAACCAGCAAATTCGTTGAAGTCGATATCATTTCCTGAAGAAGAAGGGGTTGAATTAGCAGAAGATTCAACTTTCGATGTCTGGGTTGGATGGCTGTTACTTTGCTCGGCATCAATTGGCTTGCTATTTTCAATATCTGTAGTTGAAGAATTGATGGAATTAGGATCTGCGGGATTAGTTTGTTGATTCATAATCTACCTCTTTATGGTTTAAATTCAACAATTTTGGTAATTTCCAACCCGGCTGAACGCATCGAGTTAACTGTTTTTTCAACCAGGTTGGCATTTTCGCCTAATGGAGAGATGGGAACTTCAGTTGCTTTCACAGTGATAGTGCGATTAAATGGTTGTCGGCTTTCGCCAACACCTTGTTCGAGGACGACGCGGGTAGCAATTACATCAATTTCCCAAACACCTTTTTTGATTTCTCTCGGTTCGGAAAGGTAAGAAACGTAAGCTGTAGAACGAGTTTTACCTTCAAAAACTCCGTTCGGTATTAATTTGGCAAGTTCCACCAAAGAAGCCTCTCCAAATCGTGACTCCATCATCAAAGAAGCCATCCATGCACTGGTGGGAACTCTTTCGGATTTTTTGATTTTTATCCCTGGATCGGGGTCATCTGTACCGGGAATCTTTCCATCCCACCCCCAGGTGAGATTAACCCAAGAAGAAACAAAAGTTTTGATAGTTTTTGGTTCTCTGTATAAACCATCTGCTTCCATAACTGAAGCTGTCGTTCCATCTTTGAGTTGTACGAATGTTACTTTCTTTTGAGACAATGTTTTGAGACTCAAGGTATTGAATACAACAGCAGCAGTCAAAATGCTAACCATAGCTGTCAGTAACACGAAGCACAAAGCTAAAGTGTTTTTTGATTCTGGTAATAAGGGTTGAGATGGTGATGATTTAAAAGTCATAAGCTTCACACAGAAGTAAAGTAATAACAGTTGTTAAAGCAATTAAATGTCTTAAATCAACTTGCCCGCAAATACACCGATCGCATTGCTAAAAATATCGGTAAGCTGTTTGGTATTATTAGTGATCGCATTGTATAAAGCCGTACCGCCGCCTCTAGCGATGGAAATAGCTAGAACGGGAGCAAACACAGCTAAAAAGAAAAGGAAAGCAATATCAGTGACGAGTTCGGCATCGGAATTGACGATAACTACAGCTACCAATCCCACCACAATGTTGTAGCCAAGCTGAATTCCAAACAAAGACATAAATCCAACTAACCAAGCCCAAATAGGCTTTCCTTGTAATGGTAGTAAAGATAAACCCATCGCCACAGGAGCGAACAATGCTGTTAACAACAATGCAGCTTCTAAGATATTGACAAAAGCCCACTGAACTGCTCTCAAAATTAAGCGAATAATTGGCAAGACAGTAGAGCGAAAAACTTGTCCGGCAAAATCACCACTAGCGATATCGGCGACATTAGTAACATTGGCTAGATTTTCAACAAATCGCTGCAAACTTTTGAGAGGACTACCATTTTTCTGTTCGGCTTCATTGAGAATAGCTTGGGCTGCTTCTTTTTTATCATTCCAACACTCAACTAAAGCTTCGCCTACTTTACCCTGACATTCGCTGTAAAGTTTTTCAATCTCTTCTTTGGCAGCACTGGTAAGATTGACATCTGTCAGAGCGCTTCTAAATGTCATTTCTCCCAATTGTATTTCCAATATTTGTTGAACTTGCGCTCCTCCAATCCCATGAACAAACTTAACGCTTTCAGCTAGAATTTTGCCATTGTTACTCAAGAAAAATAGAATAACGATCGGCCAAATTAGCATAGCAATCAATTCAGACCAAGATTGTTTTTCGATAATTTCCTTACCGCTAGTAACAGCTAAGTAGATAACGGACATACCTGCCAAAATTAATCCCAATTTGACTAAGGCAATCCACAAAGCAGATTCTTGGGTATTGAAAGTGTTAAACCATAGTAAATTCCAAGATTCGACTGTTTTTTGGGAAACTTCTATGGCACTAGAAAGGGTATCTAAAGCTTGTCCTGCTGTGCTTGTTTGGGCAATAAATGGTGCAAACATTTTCTGACTCCTCGATGCTCAGTCAGCAGTCAATTTCAATTACTAATAAAGACTGACTGCTAACTAACTTTTTTTGACTTTTCGAGTTACTTATTCTTTTTCTCCTAACGTAATGCCACCCGGCATTTGAAACAGTCCGGCTTGCGTGGAAGAAGCAGTACCAGCAGCAGCATCTTGTCTTCGCTGAGTTACATTAAGTTCGCTGAGTTCTTTAGCTTGTTGAGCGCTTAAAGTATTAGCGAGGGCGCGATCGATCTGCGCTTGTTGGTTTTGAAGTATAATCACGCCTTGATTCTGCGCTGTTAGTGCGGTTTGTTGAGAGATATTACGCATGATGTGTTGCGTCACATCTTGGTTTTGCGATTCTTCACCCAGTTGAATATTTTTAGTAACATTTTGGTCAACCATTTGTGCCATTTGAGCTTGCCTATTCTGAGCAGCTTTACTGAGAGTAGCGTCTGAAGCACTTGAAGTTGCTGTTTGCTGTTGGGCAAGGTTAGCTAAATCTGATTGAATGCTGTAAGAACCTTGCGGTTTATTCTCTAAAGTTGCAGATAGTTTAGTACCTTCATTATCGGTGAAGTTACCACTCATTATTTTAGCTACAACTTCTTGTAAATCGGGAACTTTGAGGGAACCTACGAATGATTGCAGCATTTGGTCGAGTTGCGTCGTAATTTTGGCGATCGCACCCGATACTTTATCAATTGGATTCTTAACTTGACCTAAAAACTCTTCAGATTCTTTCTGAATTTGTTGCTCGATTTGTTGAGTTTGAGAAGTAGGAACCGTGAAGCTAGAAGGATTGACGTTATTCAAACTAGAACTAGGAACCGTAGTTGTAGTGTTAGACTTATCAGAAGTTTGAGCTTGCGCCTCTACAGAGTTTAGCATTAACGCGATTCCGAGCGCCGGAACGGTGAGAGCAAGTTTCATCACAAGTATTCTGGTATTCATCGTCTATTCTCCTTTAGAGATTGTTGTGTAATGACCGACATTAGCTGTCAGCTAGCCATCCGAGTGGGATGTTGTTTGTGCTGAATATCGGAAAGAGAATTGTTGCCAATATTGGCAAGAGAGCGACCTTCTTTAATGGCTTGTACGTATTCAGAAGTAAACTGTTTGAGGGCTAACAATCGCCCTTTTAGGGTATCGGGATATTGAGCCATCACTCTAGCGCGAGCCATCAATTCTGTTTGATTATTTGCTACGCTCGCTAATACCATTTCGCCTGGATAAAATTGCGTTTGCCAAAAGCGACCACCTTTTTCAATCAGCCAATTTGAGCAGAGTTCAGTGGCTTTTGGAAGAAACGCTTCGGTAGCATTTTGACCGATAATTTCTGATGGGTATCCCAAACGCTTAACCCAAGAATTAACTGCATTAGATGTTAATCTCCCGGTAATGCGGTAAACCATGTTTTGGAGAATCATCGTTCCTGCACTGCAATCGCAGATGCTATCGATATCTTGGGAAAGCAGTAACACTGAAATGCCATTTTTTCGTCCAACCGCACAAAGTTCGCCTACTACTTCAGCAAAGCCATCTTTTTTGAACAAAATCGAAAGTTCGTCGCCAATAAATAAACTTTTCGGGTGTGAAAGGGCATTGCGGATACAAGCAGCATGGGCGTTCATTGCCATCAAATATTGGTCTTGTTCGTTGCTCAAACCGCTCAAAGCGAAAAACTTAATTGCAGGTTCGGGGGAAAAGGTAGAAGGTCTAGCGATCGCTTTTCCTAAAGGTGAAGCAAGTAAGGCATTACATTGAGTAATAATCTGATTGATGGCAATGCGATCGAGGTCGGTAAAGTTTTGTAGATTTAATTGTTCCTTAGTGCAGAATTTGAGCAAATGTTTGAGGGTTGGCATTTCTTGCCATTCGCTTGATTTCCAACCTTTTTCAAAGGCAACATTGTAGCGTTCGATTATTTCTGGGTCTTCAAGAAACTTTTTCAAAGTCAGCAGCAGAATAGCGTCAACTCGCTGCGCTAATTTAGGGTCATTTACTTTACCCATACTGATAATAGTCAGGGATTTTCTAATAAACTCTTTCCACTGGTCTAACCGACGGGAGCGTTCCTCTTTATCAAAGCGTCGCAGGTCGGGAATTTCGAGTAAATTAGAGCTACCTTTGGTAATGTCGTAGTACGCACCATCATCGCCTAAAAGTGCTAGAGCAGTTTCAAACGTGCTACCAGAACCGCTAGAAATATCCATGCCAACAACAGGAATGTTAGCAGCTAAAGCATCAAGAGCAAATCGCCAACCCAAAACTGATTTACCGCTACCGCTTTCCCCAGTAATGACAGCTCGGCTAGTTTGTTCGTGCATGAGGTCAATGCAGACAGGCTTACCGCCCTTAGTGATAAATTCGACACCAATTGAATCGAGATCTCTCACCGCAGTTAAAGGTAAAACACCTGCAACAGTTTCTGTATCAAAAGTAAGGCGACGTTCGTTAATGAGCGAACTGCTGTGCAAGAGCCAACCGAGCGTAATTGGTAAAGTTTCTAGCCCGACTAACCAAGCAATATTTCGCTCTCTAATTACTTTGGCAGAACCGAAACTATTGGTTAACATTTGACAAGCTTGATTGAGTTGTTCTGGAGTTGGTCGATAGACTAAAAACACAACCGCAGCGTGCAGTGCTTTCGCACCTTTGTACATTTTTTTCTGAGCATCGAAAGATTCGTCCTGCTTAACTTCAGCACCGACATCTCGCCCTTGTCCTTTTTCCAAAGCAAGTTTTCTAGCAGTTTTAGATTGTTTGGCTTGACGAGCTAAATTGTCTTGAATAAAAAAGTTAGAAGCTGTACTAATTTCCACAACTGCTTCGGTATCGTGAACGTAAGTGGAACTCATCACTTTCCACAGCCATCTCAATTGTTCTCTAGTATTAATCCAACCACCGGGACTTTCTTCCATTGTCAGCACGCCGCATTCCGTATTTCTGCCATTTAGCCAGATGCGCGATTTATCTTGTTTGTGTTCTGGACAACTGGAACGACCGTTTTGACCTTCAATTAAAATGGTGCAAGCGTGTTTATAACTGTTGATAGTTTCCGTTAGTTTGTAGTCGGATGCAGTTTCTTCTAAAGTGAGTAATTGCGGAATAGGCGATGCAGGTGTATTGTTGAATTTTTTCCACAAGTATGACCACAATTGCTCGGCATTCATCGGTTGAATTTCTAGCCCGATTTTGGTATTAAGTAAGATTTCCCAACTTAAGTAACCTTGCTCGAAAGATTGCAGTAGTAATTGCTTGTAAAAGCGTTCTTTACTCAGGCGATCGTTTCCGGTAAACTGGGCAGTGATACTGCTAGCTGTATTTAAAATGCCGTCAATAAACTTACTCAAAGGGTCGTTGGATTTAGAACCAGATTGCGCGTTAAATGTCCAAGTACAGAAAATAGTTTGATTCCACACCTGTCTGGTGCCAGTTAGCGTTAATTCTTGAACGCGCTTTTGTTCGTTTCTGATTAATACTGAAATTGGTTTGAGATCGCAATTTTCAACTTGTTCGTCTAGTTGTTGCTGTCGAATACTGTCATTGCTATAGCAACCTGTATGGAATACCAACTTTTCACCTGGAGGGATATCTTTTAATCCTTCTTCTAAAGCAGTAGCTGCATTGCTAACTTCCTGACGATATAGGAGGTTATGCAATCCTTGAGTCTGGAAACCAAATACAACTTGATATTGACTGCCTTCGTTAAGCAAATAACCCGATACTTCGCGATTATCTTTTTTGATGGTCACTAGACACAGAAGATTTTGGTAGTTCTGAAATGGCATAAGTCTGCTATTACCTCCTTGTTGATTCGGCGCAAGTTTGGGTTTTAGTTTGATGCGAACTTGCGAATCTTTAAAGCGAGTACGAAGCGCAGGCGGTCGTTTTTCTGGTACAGGGGGTAAGTATGATAGATTGCCGTTGTACCATTCGTTACCGGGTGGGAATCTGAACTTATCTACAAACAGGTGAGGTTTTTTTCCTGTCAAAAACCACCAACTAATAATTAGCCAGAACGTAGTAGTGAAAAACCAAGGCATTCCCAAGCTAAAAAAGCCGTTAGTGAGAATGTATGAAACAATAGCGATAGCCATCCAAGGAACGAGTTGTTCGGCTGGAATAAAGCCTATTGATGCTTGCTTTCCAAGGATTTTATTGACAGTTACAAAGTCTTTGTCTGGGTCTTTGAGCATAGTTTTAAGGGGGAGAGTGGGTGAGTGGGTGAGTGGGTAAGTGGGTGAGTGGGGGATAATAAAAGAAGGAAGGAAAAAGGAGGGTTTAAAATGAGCCGTAAACAAATTCAATCTCATCGAGATTTGGAAGTTTACCAACTTGCTTTTGAGGTAGCTATGCAAATTTTTGAACTTTCTAAGAAATTTCCCGTTGAAGAAAGGTACTCGTTGGTTGATCAAATTCGTCGGTCATCACGTTCTGTTTGTGCAAACTTATCAGAGGCATGGCGTAAAAGGCGTTATGAAGGTGCTTTTATATCCAAATTAAGTGATGCGGAAGCAGAAGCTGCTGAAACTCAAACATGGATTGAATTTGCTGTTAAATGTGGCTACTTAGATGTCGAAGTTGGTAGGGAACTTTATCGGCAGTACAACCGAATACTAGGCACATTAGTTAACATGATTACTAACTTTTCTAGGTGGCTCCTACCAACACAAAAAAAACAGCAGTAAGAATCAAAGGTGGAAATTAAGCCAGTTATTAGCGTTTCACAAACCTCACCCCCTCACCCACTCACCCACTCACCCACTCCCCCCCTCTTCTTTCTAGCCTCCAGTACCACCAGTACCATTACCAACGAATAAAAAGGTAACAACATCAATAGCAATTACAATGGAAAAAGCCAGTGCTACTTGAGTTACAATTGGTCGCCAATCATTTCCTTGCTGTGCTTGGTTATAAGCGAACAAGGAAGCAGCAGCTACTAGCAAAAGAAAAGCACCTCGAATTAAGTTGAAAATCAACGTAATCACATCAGTAGAAATCGGTTGACCTCCCGCCGCCGCCGCACCTTGCGCTAGTTGTTGCATAAATACTTCTAAACCTGAAAGAAAGATTGCATTAGCTGGAGAATCGAGTACGGAACATAATGCAGTGGCGGTAATAATAGCAGTAGTAACGTGCCAAAAACGAATTTTGCTACCAATATACCGTTCTACAATTGGAATAGCTCTAACGATATGCCATAAACTGAGAAATACAAGGCTAGAGCAACCTAGTATTGTGATAAAAAAGGGTTGACGGATGGTAAAGTAGATTAGTGCTGCTATGCAAATAGCAATAAATAGTAAATCGCCAAGGTTGATTTTTTGTTGAGCAAACCAGCGATTGAATAAGAGTTTTTTGCGCTGGCTCTTCAAAGAATTTTGGTAAACTGTCATAAGAGTTTCTTGATTTATGTAGGTTCGATGCCAATTTAAAAGGAACTCGGTGTTCGTGACTTCACCATACTCGGTCAATTGAAATAGTTAGAATGAACCCCTCCAATTAGAGGGGAGACATTTTAAGCTTCCAATTCGGATTCGCTTTCTTGATTCTTTTGTGCTTCGAGATGAGAATTATGTTGCTTTTGAGAAAGCAGATATTTTACATCTTCGATAGGGATATCGCACTGAAGTACTTCAACTTTACCTTTAGCAATAGTTGCGTCAAAAACTACTTCATCGTGTTCGTTAAAGCCTTGAATAGAAGCAGAGGACTTAGACCTATCGTTAAACTCAATTTCAAAGTCGAGACGACGACCTTGCAAGTCGGTAAAGTTCATTTGGGTTAAACCGCTTCTCCCTAATACTTCAGCTAATGTTTCTTGATGAATCGTTTGTTGTAGAATGTCTAAACGAGCGATTTCTTGTTTGTCTTCTTGGCTCAAGAAATCATTAATGACTTTCCATTGACCTTGGGAGCAAGTTGCTCGGAACAACTCTTCACCTTGTTGATTTTCTAATTTTACAGATATAGAATTACGCTGGCGAGTCTGATAAAGTTTGGTGCTTCCCAATTCAACTCCATCTTCTAAGGTTTCACCTGCTGCTGCTGCTTCTTCTTCAACTAGGTTATAAATTTGTGCTAATAAGGAAGCAATTTGTGATGAGTCAGACGCTTTTTTATCGTTGGGATTGTCCATATTTATCGGTTTTAATGGAGACGGTTTGCTGTTGTTTGAATTTGAACCATTATCAGGTTCAACCACTGGTTCAGTAGGAGAAAGTTTTTGTTCTAAAGCTTCAATTCGTGCTTCTAGAGTATCGAGACGCTTTTCTAGTCGGTCGAGAGCCTGATTAATTTGTGCAAGTTGTTTATCAAAACTAGCGTTGGTGTCAATTTTAATAGGTTCAGATTTGTCTGAAGTATCTGGTGCTAAGGTGAGGGAAGTTTTATCGATTCTATCGCTGATTTGGTTAATAGCTTCAGCCAAAATAACCCCAGGATTTGATACAGATTCTACCTCTTCTTCTGACGAAGATTCCTCCATTATTATGGGTTCATCTGGTGATGTTTCTAATTCATCTGATTCATCTGATTCTTCTTGGGACAAGCTTTTAACTCGTGAAGATAAGGAGTCAGCACGTTGACTTTGTGTTTTAAGTCTTTTGATAATATGACTAATCTGACGTTCTCTTCCAGTAGCTTTAGCTGCTGCAAAAACTTGTGCGGCTGCTTTTTTGCCAATCAAAGTAGTGAGGACAGCAATTTGAGTACTAAGTCCACCAACAGTTGTACCATCTACTTCACTTCCAGAAGTGGCGGCTCGACTACTAACCTGGGAAGTAACATCGAGTATGCTATCAATATCTAAGTTATTTGATGATTGATGAACTGATTGTCTGCTAATGTGATTTGATTTTACCTCATCTTTTTGAGGTTGATTTTTAGTTTTAGATAATGGTTCATTTCCATCCAATTCATCTAATAAGTCATCTAATTCATCGGTTCGAGATTGGCTCTTACTTTTAGATTTTGGTTGAGCTTCTTCTAAAGTTAATTCCTCTGAATCATTGCTCTTAACTTTTCTCTGTCTTTGGGTTTTAGTCAATGGTTCATCGGTTCTTCCGTACTTACTGTGCTAAATTATTAGGGAAGTGCCAGAACAATAAAGCTCTTAATTCAAAATTGCGGAAATTCCTAAAGCCAAATCCACAACGTTTGAGTAATTTCAATTTATTATTAAT
>NZ_JADEWG010000029.1 GCF_015207735.1 [Phormidium] sp. LEGE 05292 | reverse complement strand
GAGATGGGGAGATGGGGGGAAATTTCTGCCCAGATGCACTAGTAAGGGCGGGTTTTGTTGTTAACTCTTTTGTTGTGAACACAGATTTATCTACTAAACCCGCCCCTACAACTCAACACTTTCTCCCCTGCTCAAGAGCTCCCCTGCTCAAGAGCCCCTCTGCCCTTCTGTCTTCTGCCTTTCTTGTTTAATCTACGATTCTGATTAATCCCTTTTGGATTGCTTCGTATACTTGATTGATTTGACGTTGATCTTTGTCGCTGAGAGAATCTTTAGATAGCAGTGCTGTCATTAGGGTATATTGATCTCTCCGATTAATCTGGCGAAGAGCAAAGATCCTTTCGAGGATGCTTTCAACCGAGACTTTTGGTTGGGTTTCAAACTGTCTCATCATTAGTGCAACTAAATCTTTACTATATTCAACCAAAGTAAGTATTCCCAAACAAATGGTTATTTTCACACATCTGTTGTTAAAGTTTCTGTAAAGAAGAGCGATCGCGTTGGCGTAGCCTGTGCGTCAGCACATATCGCTAACACAAGCACTTCCCTGTGTTCCTATTGACGGGTAAAATGCTGGAGTTTCACGCGCAACACAATAAAGTTTATGACTCAGGCGAAAATTGGGATTATCGGTGGCAGCGGTCTTTACAAAATGGAAGCCCTCAAAGATGTGGAAGAGGTGCAAGTTGATACTCCTTTTGGGCCGCCCTCTGATGCTTTAATTGTAGGAACTTTGGCGGGTGCTAAGGTGGCTTTTTTAGCTCGTCACGGTCGGAATCATACCCTGTTGCCGTCTGAGTTGCCGTTCCGTGCGAACATTTACGCAATGAAGCAGCTGGGCGTTGAATATTTAATCTCCGCGTCAGCTGTTGGTTCTCTCAAGGAGGAAGCTAAACCTCTAGACATGGTGGTGCCAGATCAGTTTATCGATCGCACCAAGAATAGAGTATCCACTTTTTTTGGCGAGGGAATTGTAGCTCATATTGCATTTGGTGAACCTGTTTGTCAACAATTAGCTAATGTTGTGGCAGATGCAGTCGCTAGTTTAAATTTGGATCGGGTAAATTTGCATCGTGGCGGTATTTATGTGTGCATGGAAGGGCCTGCTTTTTCTACGAAGGCAGAGTCTCATCTGTATCGGAGTTGGGGTGCAACTGTGATTGGAATGACTAATTTGCCAGAGGCAAAATTAGCGAGAGAAGCGGAAATTGCCTACACAACTTTAGCTTTGGTTACTGATTACGATTGTTGGCATCCCGATCATGACAGTGTAACTGTAGAAATGATTATTGATAATTTACAACGTAATGCGATTAATGCTCAAAAAGTAATTCAAGAAACGGTGCGAAGAATTACAGAAAATCCTTTTGTTTCTGAAGCTCATTCTGCTTTGAAATATGCTATTCTCACTCCGTTGGATAAGGTTCCAGCAACAACAAAAGAAAATTTAGCTTTGTTGTTGAAAAAATATATCTAAAGAGGGATAAAAGGGAAAAATTTTAGTTGTAAATTTTCCCTTTTCCTAGTCACCTATCCCTAAACAGGTTTGCATTTTCCGGCGCGAATTAATCCGACACGACGCGCGATCGCATCTTCTACCGAACTAAAAGGCCCCCAACGTTCTAAAATGTTACTATCCTCTTGGCTTTCCACTTGTTGACTAGGAACAATATCACAGTTACCCTCGTTACGTTTGATAATATACCAGCCTTGAGAATCACTCATGAGATTTCACCTTTTTTGTAAAAATTTGTAACCGTAATTAACCAGAAAAACGAGATAATTTGTTGTTTTCTGGGATTTTTAGGGTTATCATAAAATGATATCCGCAATCTTACTGGTTAATCTTCAGCAACGCTTACCTTATCAAGCGCAAATATTCTAAAACAATCATCAATAAATCTCAATCATTAGTCAGTGATTTTTCCGCAGTGACTAATGATGAGTAAAACATAACCAACACAATTTGAGCAGTTTCTAAATGGCAATTTTACACGGTAGTTGGATCGATCGATCTCAAGGTAGTTATCTATTCGTTTGGGGAGAAACTTGGCGCAGAGTTAATCCAGCAAACTCGGAGGGATTCACCACGCTGCTACCTCATCCATTGGCAATGAGTAAGCAGGAATTAGTCACCTATTTGCAAAGTTTAGAAAAAATTAGCAAGGCGCTACCAACTGATACTTTAACTGTGGAGAAAAGTACAGCTAAAAAAGGGAAAAAGAAAGCAGAAGAAAACCAAAATTACCGTTGGCAAGTGCAAGTTTTAGGATTACCAACCAGAATCTTGAAAGCAGATAATAATGATTTGTTGCCGTTGCATTCGGGAACTATATTAAATGAAAACGAAGTAGAGATATCTTCTTATTATTTGTATCCTTGGCAAGTAGAAGGAATTTGTTTAAACAGGCAAGAAGCAAGAGAATTTTTAACCGCTTTGCCACTGACAACGATTAATGAATCAGATTCTTTTTTAGGTAAAGATTTACAATTTTGGTGTCATATAGCAAGGTGGAGTGTAGATTTACTAGCAAGGTGCAAGTTTTTGCCGAGATTGAAACAGCTAGAAAATGAATTCATTGCTGTTTGGCAACCTTTACTTGATGGCGGCGTAGATCAAGTTCGGTTAGATAATTTTGCTCGACAAATGCCTGCTGCTTGTCGCAGTTATCAAGGTTGGGAAATTGATGATTCCTCGCCATTTATTAGTTTAGAATTACCGCCAGAACCTAAAGAATTGCTGCTAAGTTTTTTAAGCAGCACGATCGATCTACAAGCGAGAAGTGTGGCGCGGGGAAACTCTGTACCAACTACGGAAAATTTGGTGCAAAAATGGTTGGAAGGATTGGGAAATGAGTCAGCGCAAGTAATAGGAGAAACACCAGAACGTTTAGCAGCAATTTTAAATTCTTGGATTGCACCAGTACAACCATTTTTAACAGGACAAAGTTTATTTCGCACTTGTTTTAAAGTCCATCCTCCGGCAGAAAATGCGAAAGATTGGAGTTTAGAATATTGTTTGCAAGCTGTTGACGATCCTGAATTTATTGTTGATGCTGCAACAATTTGGCAGAATGCAGTTGAACGTTTTATTTATCAAGGAAGAACCATAGAACGTCCCCAAGAAACTTTTCTGCAAGGGTTAGGTTTAGCTTCTCGATTAATGCCAGTAATTGAAGCAAGTTTAGAAACTGCTACCCCGTTATTTTGTCGCTTGAATCCGTTAGAAGCTTATGAGTTTATTAAAGGAGGTGCTTGGCGTTTTCAAGATAGCGGTTTAGGAGTAATTTTACCACCAAGTTTGGCAAATCGGGATGGTTGGGCGAGTCGTTTGGGTTTAAGTATTCGCGCCCAAACTCCTGAGTTAAAACCGAATCAACGCTTAGGTTTGCAAAGTTTATTAAATTTTAAATGGCAGTTGTCTATTGGTGGGCAAACTATTTCTAAAAAAGAGTTTGACAAATTAGCAGCACAGAATAGTCCTCTGGTAGAAATTAATGGGGAATGGGTGGAATTACGCCCGCAAGATGTAAAGTCAGCGAAGAATTTCTTTGTTTCTCGAAAAGAGGAAATGTCTTTGTCTTTAGAAGATGCTTTGCGTCTTAGTACAGGCGATACGCAAATGGTGGAAAAATTGCCTGTGGTGAGTTTTGAAGCTTCGGGAGTTTTGCAAGATTTGTTGAATGCTTTAACAAGTAATCGGGCGGTGGAGGCGATCGATCCTCCCCAATCTTTCAAAGGAGAATTGCGCCCTTATCAAGCGCGAGGTGTAGGTTGGTTAGCATTTTTAGAACGCTGGGGATTAGGTGCTTGTTTAGCGGACGACATGGGATTAGGAAAAACGATCCAGTTCATTGCTTTTCTCTTACATTTAAAAGAAGAGAACGCACTGGAAAAACCGACTCTTTTAGTTTGTCCAACTTCAGTTTTAGGTAACTGGGAAAGGGAAGTTAAAAAATTTGGCCCTAGCTTAAAAGTTGTAGTGCATCACGGTGATAAACGTCCCAAAGGAAAAGCGTTTGCTAAAGCAGTTCAGGATAAAGATTTGGTAATTACTAGTTATCAATTAGTTTTCCGAGATGTGAAGGATTTACAAACTGTTTCTTGGCAAGGCGTGGTGTTAGATGAAGCGCAAAATATTAAAAATCCAGAGGCGAAACAGTCGCAAGCAGTAAGGGATTTAGAGGCGAATTTTCGGATTGCGTTAACAGGAACTCCGGTAGAAAATAGGTTAGCGGAACTTTGGTCAATTTTGGATTTTATCAATCCTGGTTATTTAGGGTCAAAAAATTTCTTTCAACGGCGTTTTGCCATTCCTGTGGAAAAGTATGGGGATACTTCTTCGTTAAAAACTTTACGATCGCTTGTCCAACCTTTCATCCTTCGCCGCTTAAAAACTGACCGCAATATTATTCAAGATTTGCCCGAAAAGCAGGAGATGAATGTATTTTGCGGTTTAACTGCGGAACAAGCAGAATTGTATCAAAAATTAGTCGAAGAATCTTTGGCAGAAATTGAAAGTTCTGAAGGGATTCAACGGCGCGGTCAAATTTTAGCTTTGTTAGTTAAATTGAAGCAAATTTGCAATCATCCAGCGCAATTTTTGAAGGAAGTAAGTTTAGGAAATCAGAAGCGATCGGCAAAACTTTTGCGTTTAGAAGAGATGTTGGAAGAAGTGATTTCGGAGGGTGATCGCGCTTTAATTTTCACTCAATTTGCTGAATGGGGAAAACTGTTAAAACCCTATTTAGAAAAGCAATTTAATCGAGAAATGCTGTTTTTATATGGTAGTACTTCCAAGAATCAACGGGAGGAAATGATCGATCGCTTCCAAAACGATCCACAAGCACCAAGAGTGATGATTTTGTCTTTAAAAGCTGGCGGTACTGGGTTGAATTTAACTCGCGCTAATCATGTTTTTCACTTCGATCGATGGTGGAATCCTGCTGTGGAAAATCAAGCAACTGATAGAGTATTTCGGATTGGTCAAACGCGCAATGTTCAGGTACATAAGTTTGTCTGTCAAGGTACTTTAGAAGAGAAAATTCACGATCTAATTGAAAGTAAAAAAGCACTGGCGGAACAAGTTGTAGGTGGTGGTGAAAATTGGTTAACTGAGTTGGATACTGACCAATTAAGGAATTTATTATTGCTCGATCGCAATGCAGTAATTGATAGTTCGGATTTTTAATTTTTTAAACCGCAAAGGACGCAAAGAAGATGAGAGATTACGATCCTGGGATGCAAAGAATTACGAAAGAAGATAATACTGCTATTTCTGGTCGGGAATGGTGGGTGGAACGGTGGTTAGAATTGTTGGATAAGTATCGGTTTAAAAAGCGTTTGGAACGGGCGCGAATTTATGCTAGAGAAGGCAATGTTTTGAGTATTGATTTTCAAGATCAAAAGGTTTTTGCTAAAGTTCAAGGAACAGAACCAGAACCTTATCAACTTTCAATATTTTTGGAACCTTTTACCGATGAACAGTGGAATTATGTGATTGAAAGTATGTCGGAAAGGGCAATTTTTTCGGCTAAGTTATTAGCTGGAGAAATGCCGAAAAATATTGAGGAAGTATTTACGGCAAATGGTTTAAGTTTGTTTCCTTTTACTTTGGAAGATGTGCGGAGTCGTTGCAGTTGTCCTGATAAAGCTAATCCTTGTAAACATATTGGGGCGGTTTATTATTTATTGGGCGATCGCTTTGGCGAAGATCCTTTTGTGTTGTTTCAATTAAGAGGACGTAGCAAAGCACAAATTATTGAAGCTTTACGCAAGTTTCGTAGCAAGGGAAAAGAGGAACAGGGAGACAAAGAAACTGATATTCCGGTAAATCAAAAGGTACAATATCCTTTGAAAATTGAGGAGTTTTGGCAGTACGATCGACCTTTAGAATCAGGTTTAGTTGTAATCGCACCATCACCAGTTAGCGAAACAATTTTAGATGTTTTGGGAAAAATTCCTTTAGGTAATGATGAAACGGAAAAACCTCAAACAGCAGCTACATCTGATGCAGTAATGCAGTATTTAGATTCAGTTTATAAGGCGGTTAGTCAACAAGCGATTATCTCAGCAATGATGGCGGGAGAATAAGTTGTTAGAGTTAAAATAATGGGGGATCGATCGCACTTTTTACCCTAACCTACTAAGTGCGATCGATCTTTCCTCAATTTCCCTGTTTCAAAACATTGATAATCTTTACTCGTGAGTCGTTCCATCAGGCATAATTGCACCAGTGAGTTTTGCTTTATCATTATTGTTTTCCTCTAAAATCGCTCCATTTATGTTGGCTCCTTTCAAGTTAGCTTTTTCTAGGTTTGCCCTTGTCAAGCGTGCTCCACGTAAGTCTGCTGAAGTAAGGTTTGCTCCGCTTAAATTTGCCCCACTCAACTGGGTTCCACAAAGATTTGCTCCGCTTAAGTTTGCCCCACTTAGGTTAATATTAGTTAAGCTTATTCCCAAAAGATTGGTTCCTGTCAGATTAGCACCACTTAAGTTTGCCCAGTGAATATTTATTGCGTTTTTCAGGTCTGTTTGACTTATATCTGCACCAGCTAAGTTGGTTGACGATAAATTTGATTGAATCAGCTTTGCTGCTCTAAGATCGACAGCAGTTAGGTTAGCACTACCCAAATCTGCATTACTTAAGTTGGCGTGGCAAAGATTTGCTTGAAGGAGTTTTGCACTATTCAAATTTGCCTTGTTTAAGTTCGCTCGACACAAATTTATTTGACTTAAGTTTGCGTGAAGAAGGTTGGCTGAATTTAAGTTTGCACCTTCCAAATATGCTCCACTTAGGTTTACTTGACTTAAATCAATGCCAGCTAAGTTAGCATTTCGCAGTGACGAGTTAGGAGCAATTAAGTAAGCACCTGCTTTAACAGGATCGAAATCTTTGGGAAAGATAGTCGCCTCGTTATAAACTGCTTCTTGAAGCTTTACTCCCCGCAGGTTTGCTCCTTCCAAATTTGCTTCTAAGAGATTAGCATTACTAAGATTGGCATTACTTAGGTCTGCATTTATCAATTGTGCTTTCCTCAATTTTGCACCACTCAAGTTTGCATGACTTAAGTTTGCATCATTAAGGTTTGCTTGCAAGGTCAAATCCGCACCGCTAAGATTTGCTTGAATCAAATTAGCTTCACATAAATTTGCTTTTTGTAAATTCGCTAAGCTTAGGTTTGCATTTCTAAGGTTTGCCTTACCTAACTTAGCTTCATACATTTGCGTTTTACGAAGATCTGCATTAGTTAAATTTGCATTGTTCAAATTTATGTAATTTAACTCTGTTTCACAAAGTACAGCACGTTGGAGATTTGCTTGATATAGGTTTACAGAAGATAGCTTTCCTTTACTTAGTTTAGCTCTGCTTAAATTAGCTTGGCTAAGATTCAGATTGCCATAACTTGAAAAAGATTTTTCATTTAAATCAACTCCGGCTAAGTTGATGCCAGTAAAATCTCTTTCTCCCTCATTACACTTTGTCAAAAACTCTTCAGCACTGATATCTGCTTCCTGATAATCTTCTTCTTCTGTCTCATCTCTCATCAACAACAGCAACATTCTTTCAATTTTGAATTCTTCATCAGTAAAGACAGAAAATTTTGTTTCCTGTTCAACAGCATCAATTTCTTCATGGTGAAAACTTACAATCTGCTCATCATTACTCGCCAATTCTTGAGATTCTTCAACTGTTGGGGTGAGGGAATCTTGCTGTAATTGTCGATCGACCCTTGCAAAAAACTCCTTAACTATTTCCGCATCTTCTTTTGTATCATTGTTATGAGGCGAATTCAGAGTTTGGGAGTTGAAAGTGCGATCGCTTAAACTCAACATTAAATTGTGCTGCTTTTTTAGTTCAGCAAACTCCCTTTTTAAAAGTTCCCATTCTTGTAACTCAGGTCGATTATTAAACTGTTCCGTCACACAATCTAATTGACGTTTTAGCCCTGTAGAATATTTTCTAACAATAAGAAGGTGTTGTTCGAGTTGTTCAATTCTCGAAAACAGTGATACTAGATTAAGTTGTTGGTCATTCATATTAATTATCCTAGCTAGTTAACACTATTTTCTCTAATCTGGCTACCACTAGGAAACAGAGGAATTACCCAAGAATGGGTACTTTCAATTACGTACAACTTCGCTAAAGATGGTTGATCCCCCCTAACCCCCCTTAACAAGGGGGGAACCAGAGGAGTTTTTAAGTCCCCCT
Source organism: [Phormidium] sp. LEGE 05292 (assembly GCF_015207735.1). GTDB lineage: Bacteria > Cyanobacteriota > Cyanobacteriia > Cyanobacteriales > Aerosakkonemataceae > Floridanema. The sequence goes on along the minus strand of NZ_JADEWG010000029.1, from coordinate 51,755 downwards.
TGGTAAGGGGGATAATGGGGGATCTCCGATTAGTTGTATTCTGTTTTCTATTTGATAAAAGTCAGATCGATCGCACTTTTCCTACTGTCCAAACTCTAACCTTGCCTGTTCAACAATCTCCGGCGTAACCTCCTCTAACTCAGCTTCTCGCGCCAATTGTTCAATTCGCCTTCTCGCCTGACTTCGCACAAAAAAGGGAATATTTTTCAGCTTTGTCTTAGCTTCAGCACTCCACTGCAAACCACCAGTTAAATCAGAATTCGTCATAGATCGCTAATATTTTGATTTGTTATTTATGAGTTGTTATTTAACAGCCTAATCTTTATATTTTACCTGTTATAGTCACCAAAGTTGTTTAATTTTCGTAAATCTCAGCATTTTGTTGACATATTTCCTATTTTGGATTGCCGAATCGGAATTTGAATTAAAAATTCTGCCCCTTGACCGAGTGCTGAGTTGCAATGTAAAGAACCAAGGTGTTTTTCAGTGACAATTTGATAGCTAATCGACATTCCTAATCCCGTACCTTTACCAATAGGTTTGGTGGTGAAAAATGGATCAAACAATCTATTTTTGACTGTTTCGGACATACCTGGGCCATTGTCGGCAATCTGAATTAAGATGCGATCGTTTCCTGCTCTCTTAGTGCCAATCCGAATTGTTAAAGGTTCGGCTAATTGTTTCTGACAATTCATACTTTCCAGTGCATCAATTGCATTGCTAATAATGTTTATAAATACTTGGTTAAGTTGTCCCGCATAACATTCAATTAAGGGCAAATCACCATATTCTTTAATTACAGTAATTCCGGGATGTCCTGCCTTTTCCTTAAAGCGATTTTGCATAATCATTAAGGTGCTGTCGATACCTTCATGAATGTCTACTTCTTTGACTTCTGCTTCATCCATGCGTGAGAAGTTCCGCAGTGCTAAGACAATTTTTTGAATTCGGTCTGCCCCTACTTTCATGGAAGAGAGAAGTTTCGGCAAATCTTCTTTTAAAAACTCAAAATCGATCTCTTCTTTTATGTCTTGTATTTCTGAAGCTGGGGTGGGATAGTGTTTTTGGTAAGTTTCCAGCAAATCTAGCAGGTCTTGAATGTAGTCGCTGGCGTGGATGATGTTGCCATAGATAAAGTTGACTGGATTATTGATTTCATGGGCGACTCCAGCTACGAGTTGTCCTAAACTTGACATTTTCTCAGTTTGCACAAGTTGGGCTTGGGTTTGTTGGAGTTCTTGTAGAGTTTGTTGAAGTTGCTGCGCTTGTTGTCTCAAGCGTGCTTCTGATTCTCGCAAGGCTTCTTCGGCAAGTTTTCGATCGCTAATATCTCGCGTAATTCCGATTAACCCAATCACGTTTCTTTGGGCATCCTGTAAAGGGGTTTTTGTCGTCAAGAAGGTTCGCATTTCCCCCTGTATTGGGACGCATTCTTCAAAGGTTGTTGGAATCCCACTGCTCATGATGCTGCGGTCAAGTTCCATAATTTCACGGGCTACGTCAGGTGGAAAAATTGCTAAATCTGTCTGACCATTAACTTCTTCAGCTGACTTGCCCACTACTTTAATATAAGCCGAATTAATCAAGAGATATTGCCCCTGCAAATTCTTGACAAAAATCACATCACTTGTGCCGTCGATCACTCCATATAAAAGGTTGTAACTGTCTCTAATTTTGATTTCTGCAAGTTTTCGATCGCTAATATCTCGCAAAATCACAACATATTCTTGGCAGTCTTGATGAGAACGATCGGAAATAGAAACCTCAACTGTAATTTGTTCGGTATTATTAGTACGAGTTAACTTGTATTCACTGCGATCGATCCAGTCTTGCGGATAAGTTCCTAAGTCGGGAAGCAGTTGATTCAAGTGACATTTCATCAATTGATTTTGTTTAAGTTGAAAAAGCGATTCAGCAGCCGGATTAACTTTTTGAATTGTTCCCATTTCATCAACGACAACGATCGCATCCTGAGCAATATTAAACAGATGTTCTGCTGCGTCCCGTGCTTCCCCCAGTGCCACAACTTGCGGTAAAGTTGTCCAACAGGCGATCGCTACCCCCACAAAAACAACCACCTGTAATAACACGACGACCAGAACATTAGCCTGCATGAGAGACTCGTGATTTAAGAAGAGCTGGAAACTCCAACCCGTAAAAACTGCGGCACACAATAGGACAATCAAGACAATAACTTGTAACAAAATCGAGTCTTGAACTATTGCCGAAGGACGTTTTCGATAAAGTTGAATCCACCAATTTTTATGGAAAGGTGCAAAGGGAATGCGGCGAATAACTCGATCGATAAGCAAAATTCCAATGGGAAACAGAAATCCAATCAGAAACTCTCGCCAACCCCAAGAAATCCCTCCCACAAAAAGAATCACTACTTCGCATAACAAAATGCCCAGTGAAAGTCGCGGGAACAAAACCTGTGGTTTGTCACGTTGCAGCCACATTCCTAAGCGCAGTGCCATGAAGGAGGTAAACCAGCCCACAGAGCTCACAGCCACGATTTGAGCGATATCTCCCCAAACTAAACAGAGGAGACTAAGTAAGAGGATTAGTAACAAACCTGGCCCAAAAACGCCTCGTTGGGAAACTACGGAAAAAACGGGAGAAAGATGTCCATCCAAAGCCATTTGATACAAGACACGAGGGCAGTTAGAAACAACGGTGGCACAACACAGCAGACTGACTGAGGCAATTAAAAAAGTGACTATTAGTGGGGTGAATGAACCCCAAAATGGGTTAGCAGCTGCAACGAAACTTAGAAAGAGATCGCTATTGCCCTCAGTTGCTAGACGGGTTAACACCCAAGCACCGCCCAAAAATATTGGTGGCATTAACCCAGCAGAAACAGGCAAAAATCTCAATGTCTTTTGTGGACTACGACTATCAGCAACATAAGCGGAGACTGTTTCGCAGGCGTAAACGGCATAGCTGACAAAGAAATACCATTTTGCCCAATCTGTAAAGCTCAAGTGTGACCAACTGCTGGGGAAAAAGCCTGGAGTGATGGGAGAAAAGGTTAACCAACTGATTCCTTGCAGGCAAAAGGCTAGGAGAACGGCGATCGCAGGTAGGATAAAAAACAAATGTAGAATGCTCAAAGCCCTGGTGCCGCTGAATGCCAAGACAAAGGCGATCAGAGTGAATCCTACTTTGAGGGGCAGTTCAGGGCAGGGTAGGTGCATTGCTTCCAAATTAACTCGGATCAGGTCAGTGAGGACGATCGCACTGATTGGCAAAGTGGAAACCCAACTGAAGAAATATCCCAAGGCGGCGTAGCGAGCAATGCCGGGATAATGTTTGAGAAGTTTAGTAGTATAGCTTGGCGTTCCCCCGGCGACATCGATCCAATGACTGCCCAGTTGCTTAACTTGACGAATCGTGAGCATTGCTACTAGTATTGCCGGAAACCAGACAAAAATTGCTGCTGAACCCAATGCGGCATGAATAGCGGTCGCGACACTAGGCCATGCAAGATGCCCACTTAACCCAAAACCCCAGGTTTCAGCGGCACTCAGGCTGCGGGTGAGGCGGGTAGAGGAAGACTGAGTGGTGCGATCGCCAGAGGAACTAACCATGAGCAAAATAAGTGCTAATTAATACTATTAACGCCTAATGTACAACAGCGGCAAATATTTTCGCAGTTAGCCGCAAACCTTTTCTTAGGAAGATAATAGGAGTAAAGAAAGGATTTGTAGGATATTAATCAGGAAATTGCTATTTACCAATTGAGGAATTCAGAAGTTAACGTAGGTAAAGGTAAGCATAACAAAACAAAGATGCCTATGAATTCCCAAATTTACCAGACAAAAGAAGCACTTTCCGGGGGTATATATAGCGGTTGGATTGCTTGGAATCTGTTTCTGGCTTTTATTCCCTTAGTTCTTAGCTTTTGGTTATTTCGGCGGAGAACTAATGCGCGATCGTGGTTGTGGTGGGTAGTTTTCCTGGTTTATGCTGCTTTCTTGCCCAATGCACCTTATCTGTTAACAGATATTATCCACCTAATTCGCGGCATTCGTGAAGGATATTCGGCTTGGATTATTACCTTAGTTTTTATTCCGTTGCATTTATTTGCCATTGTTGCCGGAATGGAAGCGTATGTGGTGTCTTTAATTAATCAAGGGAATTATTTAAAACGACAAGCCGCAGAAAAGTTTGTGGTATGGTCTGAGTTAATTACTCATGCCTTCTGTGCTGTGGGAATTTATCTGGGAAGATTTCTCCGGTTTAATAGTTGGGATTTAATTACCGATCCAGATAACATACTCATTACGACAATTAACGAATTGACTGGTAAGGGTCCGTTGTTAGTAATCTTTATCACTTTTCTTGTGTTAACAGTGGTTTATTGGATTATGAAGCAAATTACTTTGGGGTTAGTGATGCGAATTCGGTATATGAAATTAAAGCGTAAGCTAAAAGAACAGTAAATTTAAGTTTTTTTACCACAGTTATCCACAGATGCACACAGATGTAGATGTGGATTTTTTGTCCTATTGTGATATTTTCAATAACTGATAGAAAGTTGGCAGTCAAAAGAGGTCATAAAATGACTAAGGAATATCCACGAGATATGGTTGGCTATGGACGGAATACTCCAGATCCTAAATGGCCGAATCAAGCGCGGGTGGCGGTGCAATTTGTGATTAATTATGAGGAAGGTGGGGAAAATTCTATTCTTCACGGTGATGTAGCTTCGGAAGCATTCCTGTCAGAAATTGTGGGGGCTGTTCCTTTGTCAGGGGTGCGAAATATCAATATGGAATCAATTTATGAATATGGAAGTCGGGCAGGTTTTTGGCGATTACATCGAATTTTTAGCCAAAGAAATATTCCGGTAACAGTGTACGGTGTGGCGATGGCTTTGCAAAGAAACCCGGAAGCAGTAGCGGCGATGTTAGAAGCTGATTGGGAAATTGCGAGTCACGGTTATCGGTGGATTGATTATCAATATTTTGGCGAGGAGGCGGAGAGGGAACATTTGAAATTAGCGATCGCCATTCACACCCAAGTTACTGGTAGTCGTCCTTTAGGTTGTTACATCGGAAGAGTTAGTCCAAACTCCCGTAAATTAATAGTTGAAGAAGGCGGTTTTCTCTACGATGCTGATAGTTACGCCGATGATTTACCCTACTGGAATTATGATTATGGCAAACCACATTTAATAATTCCCTACACTTTAGATAATAATGATATGCGCTTTGCCACTAACCAAGGTTTTAATTCTGGCGAGCAATTTTTTGCTTATCTTAGAGATGCTTTTGATGTGCTTTATGCTGAGGGTGAAACTGCACCAAAAATGATGAGTATTGGCTTACATTGTCGCTTAGTTGGAAGACCTGGACGTGCAGCAGCTTTGGCACGTTTTCTTGATTATGTGCAGCAACATGAACGGGTGTGGTTGTGTCGCCGCATTGATATTGCCCGTCATTGGCATGAACATCATCAGCCGAAAAAATAAGTAAATAAATTTAACCGCAGATGCACACAGATGTAATTTATTTCTATCTGCGGTCTTTATAAAACTTTATGATTTTTTTTAAAATAAACTGCTTATTAACTGATTGTTTCGTGAGATCGATCGGAACTAGTATTAAGTTAGTTTATCTAATTAATATAACTTTATAATTGCCAGATTCATAGCACTTTCATGAGAAATTTTTCTACTTCTAAAAGGAGTATTTTTTTAAACAAAAAACTATATCTTTAGAAGTTGCTTAAACTTTAAAAGTGAATTAAATTATATATACTTGTATTTTCTCTATCATCAGTTTTAGGTATAATCTGAGCTTAACTCAAAAATAGCGTTAACTCAGAAATATAGCTATATTTTTGCCATTCAAAAAATTAACGTATTTTACGATTCAACCAAGTACAATGTTTTACATTCAGCCACTAAATCGACTGAGAAAGTTTTTTCATAACCTGGGATTTTGGCGCAGTACTGGAATTTTTACTGCTCTTTTTTTGAGCATAATTTTATTAATTAAGATAGCGATCGCGCAACAGCCAGTCACTCTTAATTTACTCATGACTGCGCCTGATGCTGACCCTTGGCGACAAGGTTTAGTAAAAGATTTTGAGTCGAAGAATCCCGGAATTCGGATTAATATTATCGAAGGGCCAAATGCGACAAATTTAATCGAAGACCTTTATACTTCGGCTTTTATTTTAGGCGATTCACCCTACGATTTAGTGAATATGGATGTAATTTGGACATCAAAATTTGCTGCTGCTGGGTGGTTGTTGGATTTAACAAATCGGATGACTCCCCAGGAGTTAGCCGCATTTTCACCTAAAGATGTGGAAGGGGGAACTTACGAAGGTAAATTGTATCGTATTCCACTACGTTCTGATGCCGGAATGCTTTATTACCGAGAAGATTTACTCAAACAAGTGGGGTTAAAACCACCAGAAACCTTTGAACAATTAATGAATATTTCCAAATATTTGCAAAGGAACGACAAGGTTAGATGGGGTTACATTTGGCAGGGTCGCCAATATGAAGGATTGGTGGCAATGTTTATGGAAGTTCTAGAAGGTTTTGGTGGGTTTTGGGTGAATCCTGATACTTTAGAAGTGGGATTAGATAGACCGGAAACTTTAAAAGCGATCGCCTTTTTACAAAACACAGTTAAACAAGGAGTTTCGCCACCTGGAGTAACAACATATCAAGAAGAAGAAACCAGACGAATTTTCCAAAGTGGACAAGCTGTATTTTTAAGAAGTTGGCCTTATGTTTGGCCTTTAGCTAATCAAAAAAGTTCCAAAATTAACGGGAAAATAGGCATTAAACCAATGGTTCATGCGCCTGGTCAAAGTTCGGCTGCTTGCTTAGGAGGTTGGGGTTTAGGTATTTCTAAATCTACCAAACATCCTCAAGAAGCTTGGAAAGCAATTAAGTATTTCAGCAGTCGAGAAGCACAACGGCAATTTATTTTAAAAGCTGGCTATGTACCCAGTCGCAGAGAGTTATTTACCGACCCAGAAATTGTGGCAAAATACCCACATTTTCCGCAACTGCTTAAGGTAGTAGATAGTGCAGTTTTACGTCCGCCGATCGCCCAATATGCACAAACATCGGATATTTTACAACGTTATCTTAGTGCGGCATTAACAGGTCGAATGACTCCCGAAAATGCTATGAAATCTGCTGCTGATGAAACCCGCCGATTACTCAAAGCAGGTCAAGCGAAAAAGCCAGCATAAAGTTGTTTGTTCACTTCTAAAAAACATAAAAAATGACCAAATTGGATACAATTAAAAGTCGAGAACAACGCACGGGTTGGATATTAATTCTACCAGCTTTAATACTGCTGTTGTTTGTTTATGGATATCCGATCGCCCGCGCTTTATGGTTGAGTTTATTTACGCAGAATTTAGGTACAGAATTAAAGCCTGTTTTCTCCGGTTTAGATAACTATATCCGCATGGCTGGAGATGGTCGCTTTTGGCAAAGTTTTTGGATAACTTCAGTTTTTACAGTTGTAGCTGTATTACTGGAATTATTATTAGGTTTGGGAATTGCCTTAGTTTTAAATGAACGATTTCGCGGACGTTCTTTAGTGAGAACTGCGGCAATTATACCTTGGGCTTTACCAACAGCTTTAATCGCTTTAGCTTGGGCTTGGATTTTTAACGATCAGTTTGGTATTGTCAACGATATTTTGTTGCGTTTGGGTTTAATTAAAACCGGAATTAACTGGTTAGGAGATCCGAATTTGGCAATGGTATCAGTAATAATTGCTGATGTTTGGAAAACCACTCCTTTTATTAGCATTTTGTTATTAGCAGGGTTGCAATCTATTTCGCCCGACCTTTACGAAGCACACGCAATTGATGGCGCAACTCCTTGGCAAAGCTTTTATAAAATTACTTTACCTTTGCTGATGCCGCAAATTTTAATTGCGCTATTATTTCGGTTTGCCCAATCTTTTGGAGTGTTCGATTTAATTAGTGTAATGACTGGAGGTGGGCCTGGTGGGGCGACGGAAGTGGTGTCACTTTATATCTACGCAACGGTGATGCGTTATTTAGATTTTGGCTATGGTTCAGCTTTGGTGGTAGTTACTTTTTTGTTACTAATTTTAGCAGTTGCGATCGCCAGTTTCTTACTCAGCAAGATACGGAAAAGATTGTCAGGAGTTGCTTAAACTATGACTGTAATTACTCAAGAAAGACCAAAAAAAGAAATAAAAATAAGCTGGAAAAAAATCTTCTTGTTTATCGCAATTATTTTAGTGTTACTTTTCTGTTTAGCACCAGTTTTATGGCAATTGCTGACTTCATTTAAAGTTAATGAAGATATTTCTGCTGTTCCCACAGTTTATTTTCCCACTCGTTTTACTCTTGCCCATTACATTGAATTATTCGATCGCCGTCCCTTTTTACGCTACATTTTTAATAGTGCTTTCGTATCAATTACTTCCACACTTTTAGCTTTAGCAATTGGCGCACCTGCTGCTTATACTTTAGCCCGGTTAAATATTAGGGGTGAAAGACCAATTTTAGCAAGTGTCCTCATAGTCACCTTGTTTCCGGGAATTTTGTTGTTTCTAGGATTGTTAGAAATCATCCAAAAATTAGGATTAGCGAACAACTATTTGGCACTAATAATTCCTTATACTGCAATCAATTTACCTTTAACAATTTTGGTGTTACGAAGCTTTTTTGAACAATTACCAAAAGACTTGGAAGATGCTGCCAAAGTTGATGGTTATAACACCTGGCAGATGCTAATCCAAATTTTGTTGCCGATGACAGTTCCGGCGTTAGTAACCACAGGAATTCTTACCTTTATTGCTGCTTGGAATGAGTTTATTTTTGCCCTCACTTTCATGACACAAGAAAATATGAAAACTATTCCGGTTGCTGCTGCCCAATTAGGTGGTGCTTCAGCTTTTGAAATACCTTATGGACCGATCGCAGCTGCAACAGTTTTAGGAACATTACCTTTAGTATTGTTGGTTTTGTTCTTCCAACGCAAGATTGTACAAGGTTTAACTGCTGGCGCTGTTAAGGGATAAATTGTTTGCAATTTAAGGAAAAATAAAACAATGGCTAAACTAGAAATAAAAAATTTAAATAAGACTTATACTCCTAAAGTTATTCCCGTAAAAAATGTGAATTTGACTGTAGAAGATGGGGAATTTCTCACATTACTAGGCCCTTCTGGTTGTGGGAAATCGACAATTTTAAGGTTAATTGCTGGGTTAGAAGAACCTACTCGCGGTCAAGTTTTGATTGGGGAAAAAGATGTGACTGGTGTTCGTCCGGGCGATCGTAATATTGCAATGGTTTTTCAAAGTTACGCCCTTTACCCTCACTTAACAGTTTACGATAACATTGCTTCCGGTTTAAAGCTGAAAAAAACACCTTCTCAAGAAATTAAACAACGAGTAGCAGAAGCAGCAAGTGTCTTAGGTTTAGAAGATTTAATGAACCGAAAACCCGGTCAAATGTCAGGCGGACAAAGGCAAAGAGTTGCCCTTGCCCGCGCTTTAGTTCGTCGTCCAGATGTATTTTTATTAGATGAACCTTTAAGCAATTTAGATGCACTTTTACGAGAAAAAGTACGGGCAGAAATTAAACAATTATTTGCTGAGCAAAAAGTTCCCGTTGTGTATGTCACTCACGATCAAACTGAAGCAATGACCCTTTCTTCAAAAGTTGCGGTTCTGAATAAAGGAGATGTGCAACAACTTGATGCGCCAGAACGGATTTATAACAATCCAGCTAATGTATTTGTCGCGGGTTTTGTGGGTAGTCCTCAAATGAATTTACTAACGCTTCTTTGTCAGGGACGTTACGCGATGTTGGGTGATTTTAGAATCCCAATTCCAGATATGCAGACTCCTCCAAATAGCATTGTTTTAGGAATTCGCCCAGAAAATGTAACTTTGGCAGAATCGGAAGATAGAAACACAATTAAAGGTAGGATATTTTTGGTAGAGAATTTAGGAATGCACTATTTAATTAGTGTGCGGGTTGCTGGTTCAGAGAAAGAAGAAATAATAGTACGGGCTTTGGTGCCAATTCATCAAAAATGGAGTGGAGAAGAGATAACTTTGGCATTGCCTAATGAGTCAATTCATTGGTTTGATGTGCAGACGGGAGATGCAATTGTTAAATCGTCAATTGCCAGTCAGTTAGTGTAAAACTGAGATCTTGTAGCTGCGGTTTTAACCCGCCCGGAAATCAATTTCCGGGCTAATAGCTTAAGTCCATTAAAATGGACTGGAAGCATAAGAATTGTAAGTACTTATTCCTCTTATTTAGTCCTCTTAAGAGGACTTTCGCTATTAGCCTGCGAATTGATTCGCAGGCGGATTTTGGGACTGATGCAAGATATGAATTGACGGAGATATTCCGACCAATCAAAACTCATTGGCACTTCACATTTGTATTTGGTTTCCGTGCTATCAAGTTTGGTGCTTTATCAAACCAATCTGTAACTGTAGTAATATCACCACGATCAGTAGTTATAAGTCCGATTTCTTCACGAGAATCATCTGACTGACGAGGTTTAGAGCAGAGAACATTACAACTGCCTATTAAAGCAAATTCCTCGCAGAGAAACACTTTTGCATGAGTACCAATTAGTTTGAGACTAAATCTATCTGGGTAGGTTTTACGTAACTTTTGCAATTCATTGATTGCGTTGTACTGCCAAGGATTTGGTGTACTGAAACTCCAGCATCCATTTCCCAGCTTAATTAAGTTGCCGATATCTCGTTGATAACCCCATCCCAGACTAATACTAACTCCTCGCTGTAGGCAATCTGTCATTGCTTGAGCCATTTCAGCATCTATACCCCGTCGAGTAATCCAGGGATTGACTATGATTACGTGCTTTTTAGCTTGCTTCAAGCCTTTTAGCCACTGAGTTCGATGATTGGAATGACCAACTACTACTCTTGAATCGTGAGCTTGGGCTGTCAGTAGTCGCTGATAAACTTTGGCGACTTTGCGATCGACCGTGTTGTAGAGTGATGCAACTGAGCACATTACCTGCTCCGAACGCTCCCGCAAGTCAGCTAACTCTTTCATAATAGAGATTACCTCTGCTTGTAATTCTGCTCTAAAGCCCCTTAAGCCAGATGGTTCTGAGGATTCCCAGGAGGGAAAATTACTTAGCACCATGATTAACTCCTATCTTTAAGTGAGCATATCTGTAAGGTACGCGGAATGGCTTTTGTAAGCATCAGAGTTAAATTTGAAAAGCATCAAACTTAAGTTTGAAATTAAAGCAAAAGTAAGTTTGACAGCTAACCATGTGGAGAATGCAGATCGTAATTTTAGGTAATTGAGAGGCTAATTGATGCTATCAATAGAGTTTCTGGAGCAACAGGCTAAAGAAAAGGGGCTTACTAAAAGACAAACAGAGGTTCTTGTCGAAATTTTTCATAAAGATAAAACACAAGAGGAACTTCCAGATAGCCTCCATATCAGCCCTAACACACTTAAGAGTCACCTAAACATAATTTATGACCAGTTTGGAATTGAAGGGAGAGGCCCAGGCAAACTTGATAAACTGCGTTCACTTCTTGCAAAAGAATATCAGATATATAGTTGTTCACTTTCTGTTACCTCTAACGCTTCAGACGCGAGTATTGCTGAAATTTTAAGAATTATCCAGGGAATTCAAAAAAAAGAGACTATTAAAATTTCTTCAGCTAACCTAATCACCGATCGACCAACAAGAGACAATTGGAAAGGTCGTGATAAAGAAATTCAAGACCTGCGAACGTGGTTAGCAGATGCCAAAATAAGGACTATTGGCATTCAAGGATTGAGCGGTGTGGGTAAATCTTGGTTAGCAGCGTATCTTTATGAATCTATCGATCGGGAGCTAAAATTTTGGGCTGATGTCAGACAAGGTACGGATTTTACAGTCTTTGCCCAAAACGTCTTGCTCAAATTAACTGATAAATCTCCAGAAGAGTTATTAGAACGTCGGGAACCAGAGGAATTAATTATTGCTTTGCTCAACACTTTGAAACAGCGTTCGTGCTTACTAGTAATCGATAACCTAGAAACCTTACTCGATCAAGATCGGCACTTTATAGCGAGCTACAAAGAATTCTTCAGACGCTGGATCGAGCATGGAACAACCAGTAAATTGCTTATAACAACTCAAACCCAACCAGCGATTATGGAAGGACATTGCTGTTGGTTAGCTTTACAAGGACTTGAAGCTACTGATGGAGCTACCTTATTACAGGAATTGGGAATTGTTGGTTCTAATAGTGAACTACAAGATTTCTCTAAGTATCTCAACGGACACCCAAAAATGTTGCGTCTAGTAGCATCTAAGTTAAAATCAGGCACTCACATCCGTGAAGCAGATGAACTGCGCTTCAGGCAACTTGACCTTTTGTTAAATAAAATACCCATGCCTTATAGGAATCGGGAAAAAGTCTTATTTATCTCTATTTTGGAAGAAACCTTTAGCGGATTAAGCCAAGAGATGCAAAGTTTTTTTCTGAATCTCAGCCTCTATCGTCTTCCATTTGATCGAGATGCAGCAGTAGTAATTTTAGCTGATAACGAAGAATCAGCGAGTGCATGGGAAACTCAACAAACGCTAGATGAACTGATAAGCCGTTCTCTATTAGATGAAATTCAAGGAGAGCGAAGGCAATATCAGTTTCATCCATTTGTGTTGCAGTATGCGAAGCAAAAGGTTGGTAATCAACCTGAAGCTTTACGAAAGAAAATCATATCTTATTACCAAAGTGTTGCCTTAGATAGCAGCACTTGGGAAACACTCGAAGACTTAACACTATATATAGAAATTTTCTATCAATACTGCGAACTCAAAGAATATGCCCAAGCGTTCTATACTATCTTCCACAGCAATGATGATGAAGATTGCGAGAATTTTTTGAGGTTAAGTGGCTACAACTATGTACGAGCTAGTCTGTATGAACAGTTAGTGCAGTCATGGCAACCTAACGAGTCAGAGATGTGGGAGTTACAGTTGGCTTTTACTCGCTTGGGAGATGCTTTATATTGCTTGGGTAAACACGCATTGGCAATTAAGCATCATCGCGAAGCCTTGAAAATTGCATGGCAGATTGATTATATTGAAGGTGTGGCTGGCTCTTTAATTAATATAGGTCTTGCCTATAAAGATTTAAAGGATTACCGTCGAGCTTTTCAGTATACCCGTAAAGGAATTAAGTTTGCAGAACTAATTGATCATACCCATTTTATAGCTAACGGATTGAATAATTTAGGTATTATTTTCTTTGAAAATAATGAATATTATCTAGCAATTGGATATTACGAAAGATCTCAGACAATTAAACAAGATATTGGTCTCCTAGACGATGCAGCATCTCTAATTAATTTGGGAGATGCTTATCGTTGTCTGGAGCAATATGATCGAGCAATACCGTATCTTGAACAAGGGATTTATATTGCTAAACAGAATGGCGATCGCCTATTTGAAGCTAATGGTTGGTCTAATTTGGCACTTGCGTTAGAAGAAATAGGCAAAAAGTCAGAAGCAATTACTGCTTATGAAAATGCTTATTTGCTTTGTCAGTTAATGGAACTTAATGAACGAGTACAGGAATATAATAATTGTATCCAACGTCTTTCAGAAGATTTGAGTAAAGAATAAGATTAAACATTTATATATCACTACTAAAAAACAAATTAACTAAAATAGTTAATAATTATTTTAATATCAATAGGATAGAATCCCAAATGACTACCACCAAAAAACTAGCCATCGTCACAGGTGCAAATCGCGGAATCGGTTTTGAAACTTGTCGCCAATTGGCAAAAAATGACATTCAAGTTATTCTCACCAGTCGTGATGAAACTAAAGGGAAAGCTGCCGCAGAACAACTACAATCAGAAGATTTAGATGTTAGTAGTTACCCTCTTGATGTGACTAATGCCGAAAGTATTGAACATCTGGCTCAGTTCATTCGCGATCGGTTTGGTAAATTAGATATTTTGGTAAATAATGCTGCGATTGCATTGGATTTTTCCGCTGATGGTTCAAGTATTTTTAAAGCGAAAATCAGCACTATCCAGCAAACTATCGAAACCAATGTATATGGGCCATTGTTAATTTGTCAGCCGTTAATTCCCTTAATGCAAATCAATAATTACGGACGGGTGGTAAATGTTTCTTCTGGTGCGGGACAATTGCAAGAAATGAGAAGTGGATACGCTGCTTATCGGATGTCAAAAACTGCGTTGAATTCCCTTACTAAAATGTTTGCTTATGAGTTGCAAGGGACGAATATTTTGGTAAATTCGGTTTGTCCTGGGTGGGTAAAAACGGATATGGGGGGGCCAAATGCACCTCGGACGACTGAGCAAGGGGCTGATACAATTGTTTGGTTGGCAACTTTGCCGGATGATGGGCCTACGGGGGGATTTTTCCGGGATAGAGAGGCGATCGCCTGGTAAAATAAGTTGTCACTGTTTAAAGTGGAAGATTTTCGTTTTTTTCTCTATCATTCCAATAGAACAGTTGCAACTAACCTCTGAAGTTAATGAATTTCTGTAGCGATAATGTCACAGGCGTAGCACCGGAAATCATGGCAGCATTAATTGCTGCTAATCAAGGCACAGCTATGCCTTATGGTAACGATGAATACACCCAAAAATTACAAACTCTTTTTTCCGAATTATTTGAAACTGATGTCATCGTTTTTCCGGTAGCCACAGGTTCTGCTGCTAACTCTCTGGCTTTATCAGTAATCACCCCTCCTTATGGTGCGATTTATTGCCACAATGAATCCCATATTAATCTTGATGAATGTGGTGCTCCAGAATTCTATACTGGTGGTGCTAAATTAGTAGCAATTCCTGGAGAACATGGCAAATTTACCTCTGATGATTTGGCATTAAAATTAAAAAATGCAGGTGCAGGAATTGTGCATCATATCCAACCTGCTGCTGTTAGTATTACCCAGGCAACTGAAGCCGGAACAGTTTATACTGTAGATGAAATTCGCCAAATTGCAGAAGTCACTCACGCGCATAATCTCAGTTTACATCTTGATGGAGCAAGGTTTGCTAATGCTGTCGTTTCTTTAGGTTGTACTCCCGCAGAAATGACTTGGCGTGCTGGTGTTGATATCTTATCTTTCGGTGCTACTAAAAATGGCGCAATGGCGGCAGAGGCAGTGGTATTTTTCAACCGTAAATTAGCAGAAAGTTTCGCTTTTCGGCGCAAACGTGGGGGACATTTATTTTCAAAAATGCGTTTTTTATCAGTGCAATTAGAAGCATATATTAAAGATGATTTGTGGTTAAAAAATGCGATTAATGCTAATCAGATGGCAGCTAAATTAGTTGCGGGTTTAATTAATTTACCTGGTGCGAAACTTTGTCATCCGGTAGACGCGAATGAAATTTTTATTCAATTGCCGGAAGTTGTGATTCAAGGTCTTTTTGCTGAAGGTTTTCAGCTTTATCGTTGGGAAGGGGAAGATTCGACAACCTTAAGATTAGTTACAGCGTATAATACTAAAGAGGAAGATGTTAATGCTTTGATTAAAGCGGCTGAATCCTATTCTGTAGTGTTGGCTAGTAGATGATGAATTCAGCAAAATTATCTAATTTAACTCAAGAGCAATTAGAGGGTTTGGCTGTCCAAGCAAGAAGTTACAGTCAAGGGGGTAGATTACCTGATTATATTCCCCTGTTGGCTCAAGTTAATCCTGAATGGTTTGCGGTACAAATTAATTGCACTAATGGGCAAATTTTTAGGGTTGGGGAAACTGAAATACCTTTCGTTTTAATGAGTGTAATTAAGCCTTTTGTGTTGCTATGTTTGTTAGAGGAAATGGGGAGAGAGGCGGTGTTTTCTCATGTGGGAATGCAGCCTTCTGACCAGCCTTTTTTCTCGATCGAACAGTTAGAAGCTGACAAAGGTTGGCCCAGAAATCCAATGATTAATAGTGGTGCGATCGCACTCGCTTCTTTATTACCTGGCGCAGATGGTTTTTCTCGTTGCGAAAACTTACGTCAATGGTTAAATAAACGTGCTGGAGCTAATTTAGTGTTAGATAAAGCGATGCTCAATTCTGTAGTTGCGGCTGGTGGAGGACGGAATCGCTCGATCGCTAAAGTAATGTTTGAATTTGGGTTTCTGAATGCTCCAGAAATTGCGATCGACACTTACAATCATATATGTTGTTTGGCAGGAAATATCAGTGATTTAGCCAAATTGGGAATGTTATTGGCACAAGAAAAAGCGGGAATTTCTAGAGAACATCGACGCATTGTGAATGCTTTAATGATGAATTGTGGATTGTATGAAGCATCAGCTAGTTTTGCTGTAAAAGTAGGTTTACCAACTAAATCGGGGGTGAGTGGCGCTTTATTATCTATTGTACCTTCAGCAGGTGCGATCGCTTGTTATAGTCCCGCTCTCGATTATATAGGTAATTCTAAAGCTGGAATATTCTTCTTAGAAAAATTCACTAATTCCCTGAATCTTAGCGTGTTTATTTAATCGTTTTTTCTGGTTAATACATTATGAATGAGTACCGCATAAACCAACTATTAAATGATTTAAAAAATGCTGATGAGGAAATACGCGATCGCGCAACAGCAGAACTTTGGCGTATATGGTTTGAGCAAAAAGGCGCGATCGGATTTGAAATCATTCGTCAGGCTCAAATGTCACTAGAAGCTGGAAAAATTAAAGATGCAGAAATAACACTTACCCAACTAATTTCTGACTTACCAGACTTTGCAGAAGCTTGGAATCGCCGCGCAGTTTTATACTATTCAATTGGCGAATACAAAAAAGCAATTGCCGACTGCAAAATGGTAATTAAGCTCAATCCGATTCATTTTGGAGCACTTCACGGTTTAGGATTATGTCACGCCGCAATAGGCGAATATCGTGAGGCAATCCAAGCTTTTCACCAAGCATTAGAAATTCAGCCTCATGCTTTAATCAATCAAAAATTAATTTTAGAATGTACCGCCAGATTGAGTTGATTTTATGGCTCTTCTAGACTTAATCTACTTGACAGCAACACTACCCTAGTATATTGTTAGTTTTATTTTTGATTTTTCATCAGTAAAATGCTTCTCTCACCTAAATCAAAGAAAAAAAACTGGGGAATGGTCTTTTCCATAACCCTAAATATTATATTTTTGACTTATGTAATAGTTTTTATTCCTAAAAAAGGCTTAACAACTTATTTGATGAGTCAGCAGTTATTGGGGAGATACTTTAATAATACTTCTCAGGATAATTTCCGACCATCAGAATTTTCTTCTTATTATTTAGATCGGAGAAGTTTATTTGAGATAATCCCTCAAACTCCAAATAATATTGTATTTTTAGGAGATAGTTTGATCGAACGATGTGAATGGTCAGAAATTTTAGAAAATTCTAATGTTAAAAATAGAGGTATTGCTGGGGATAATTTATATGGAATACTGAAAAGATTAGATCAAGTAACGGTAAATCGTCCGAAAAAAATATTTTTGATGATTGGGATAAATGACGTAATTAGCGAGCAAAAATTAGAGGAAATAGTGAAAAAATATAGAATGGTACTAAGTAACATTAAACAATCAAGTCCCAGCACCGAAGTATATATTCAAAGCGTTTTGCCAGTGAACAGTCGCTTTAACAAACCAGTAGATAATAACCTAATCTTTCGGCTAAACCAAGAATTACAAGTTTTAGCAGGAGAATTTAACTATCAGTATATAGACCTATATTCATTTTTTACGATCGACAACGAACTATCTTACCGTTACACAAATGATGGTATTCATTTAAATGGAGAAGGCTATGCAGTATGGAAAGAAATTATCAAAAATTATGTAAATTAATTTATGCTGGCTGATATTACCTATTACAGTAATAATAGTCAAAAAAGTTGACAAGTATTATATAATTAACAGCGATCGCAATTTGTTTCCTTTCTTAATATAGAACTGTGCTGTTCAACTCTTATAGTTTTATCTTTGGCTTTTTGCCGATTACCTTAATAGTCTTTTTCACTTTAACCAAGTTTCGTTTAATTTCCATTGCTAGAACTTGGTTACTTATCGCTTCTTTAGTGTTCTACGCTAACTGGAACGTTTCCTATTTGCCACTGTTACTAATATCCATCAGTTGTAATTATTTAATTGGCAAGTACATCGAACAAGCCCAACCAAACATTGAAAAAGCAAAATTATTTTTATGGCTGGGCATTTGTTTCAATTTAGCTTTACTGGGCTATTATAAATACGCCAACTTTTTTATTAAAAATTTAAGTGAATTAATTCACACAAACTGGCAAATCACTGGAATTATTCTGCCATTGGGAATTTCATTTTATACCTTTATTCAAATCGCTTATTTAGTAGATACTTATAACGGTAAAGCTAAACAATCTGATTTCCTCACTCACAGCCTTTTTGTGGCATTTTTTCCTCACGTAATTGCAGGGCCAATATCAGATAATAAACAGGTAATTCCGCAATTTCAGAAATTAAAAACTTATGTTTTTTCTCATAAAAACATGGCTAGAGGTTTAGCCCTATTTATTTTAGGACTCGCCAAAAAAGTTTTGATTGGCGATCATATAGCATCTTGGGTTGCGCCTGTATTTGACAACGCTTTTCAAGTCAGCTTTATTGAAGCTTGGGTGGGAGCATTGAGCTACACCTTGCAGCTATATTTTGATTTTTCTGGTTACTCTGATATGGCAGTAGGGTTAGGTTTGATGCTTAATATTAAGCTACCAATCAACTTTAATTCACCTTATAAAGCCTTTTCTATTAGTGATTTTTGGCGACGCTGGCACATCACTCTTTCTAATTTTTTAAGAGACTATTTATACATTCCTTTAGGTGGTAGTCGTCAAGGAGAAATTCGCCGCTATGCTAACTTAATAATTACTATGTTATTAGGTGGATTGTGGCATGGTGCTGGTTGGACTTTTGTAATTTGGGGTGCTTTACATGGAATTTACCTATCAATTAATCATTCGTGGAAATTACATGGTAAAACTTTACCTAAATCAGTAGGATGGACAATTACATTTTTAGCTGTAGTAGTGAGCTGGGTGTTTTTCCGGGCGCGGAATGCTACTGACGCTTGGCAAATTTTACAAACAATGATTGGTGCAAAAGGTGTTGTTATTGCTAGCAATTATGAAAGTTTGTTCGGTTGGTTGTCCCCCATCGGAGTGAAGTTTAGCCAAAGTTTTCCCTACTTAAAAGGAGGAGGAGAAAGTTTAATTGTTTTAGCAGCATTACTAGTAGGTGTGACAGTTTTACCAAATACTAATCAAATGCTGCAATTGTTTAAACCCAATTTATTATGGGTAATATCTCTGACTACTCTGGCTGCTCTTTGCCTATTATCTTTAAATCGAGTTTCTGAGTTCCTTTATTTCCAGTTTTAGCAATGATTCATAGCAGAAGTTATCGCCTGTTTAACTTGTTGTTTCTGCCTTTGGTAGGATTGAATGTAGCTTCGATCGCTATTTTTAATTTAGTTGTCGATCCTTATGGCGTAATCAAAAATCTGACTGCGCCAGAGGAAAACCAACCTAATGTAGCTGGTGATTCTTCAGTGCCAGTAGCTCTACCAAAGCAGCAAAACGTAGAGAGTAAAAATCAATCTAAACAGACAACTTTAGAGCAGAGAAATAAATATAGAGCCGAGCGATTTAAAATAAATTTAGCCACCCTCAGTATTACGAAGATTCAGCCTAAAACAGTGTTTTTAGGTACGTCTACAGCTTTAAAATTATCTACAGAACACCCAGCTTTAACTGCACACCCAGTTTATAACTTGGCTTTGCCTGGGGCGAAAATGCGGGATATTAAAAGTTATTTTGATGATACTTTGGCTAATCATCCTGATTTACAAGAAGTAGTACTGAGCCTGGATTTCTTCGCTTTTGGCGGACAAAAAAAACCAGGAAAAGCAACTCCAGAAAATCAGCCAGAAAAGCCCCAAGAAGTAACTTTAGTCAGAACAAATAAATACAGTGTAACTATTCCTGAGTTGATTAAAATTAATTTCTCTTTGGATACTTTCGCTGCTAGCTTAAGAAAAGTTACTTTGCCTGCTGTAGCTCTACCGCAGCCAGGTGAACAACAACCAAAATCAGAGGGGCAAAAAAAATCGAAGGTTTTAGCAGCACGAATCGATCGCAAATCCTCTGCTCGTCTCAAAGCAAAAAATAAAAAAAATAGCAAGAAAAAGAGTATAGAGAAAGCTAAAGAAGCTAAAGAAAAGAACACATCAAAAGCCAAACAAAAGGAAAAACAAACCACCAAGCCTAATCAAAAGGTGGAAAAAGATGTGAAAAAGTCCAAACTTGGTGCGGCTGAGCAGGAAAAGAAAACTCCTGTAGCCAATCCTAAAGTTAATCCTTTGGCGGTGCAAGCTGTCGTCAAACAACCAAAAGGTGTCGATAAAGATAGCGAAAGATATAGAAATTTTAAGAGAGTAATGAAAATGTATTTGATGGAAAAAAGTCTCTATAAAGACTATAATCTTTCGGAAGAAGAGTTAGTTGCTTTTCAATCAATTGTTGATACTTGTAAACAGCGTAATATTAAACTGAAAGTATTTATTGCTCCAGTACACGCCGCCCAATTAGAAGTAATTAATAGGGCTGGTATTTGGTCACAATTTGAAGATTGGAAACGTAAAATTGCTACCATAACTCCGGTTTGGGACTTCTCTAGTTACAGCAATCTAACTATAGAACCGATCGGTGATAATATGAAAAATTTCGTGGATAGCGTACATTATCAAGAGGAAGTTGGTAACTTAATTATGCGGCGGATATATAATTATCAAACTGAAAAAGTTCCGCCGAATTTTGGCAAATTAATTAGTCCGAACAATATAGAAGCTCACTTAAAAATAATTCGGGAACAACGCTTAAATTGGAAGGATAATAATCTGCAAATAGTGCAGTTTGTCATAGAACTGAAAAAGGAAACTGATTTGGTTAAGTAATCAGCAAATTAAGAGGTAAAAATGACTCGGAAACGTTTGGTTATTGAAATGGGAATGGGTGTGGATCAGCACGGACAAGAACCAACTGTAGCGGCGGCTAGGGCGGTGCGAAATGCGATCGCACACAATGCGTTACCCGGAGTTTGGGAAGTTGCAGGTTTAAACGACCCAAATCAGATGATTGTTGAAGTAAAAGTTGCTGTTCCTTACCCCGAACAAGTGCGCCAAGAGGAAGTATTAGCAGTGCTACCTTTTGGGCAAAAAACTTTAACTGTAGAAGCTGGAGGAATGGTAGTTGAAGGGAGAGCGATCGCATCTCTTAATGATAAAAATGATGAAATGTTAATCGCTGTAGCGGCGGTGACAGTTTGGATAGATACATGAATTTCGATCGCCGCCAACTTCTACAAGCTTTGGGACTCGCCGCCTTCACCAGTCAATTACCAAAAATTGCTCAAGCTAACTCATTTTCTCAGCCAATTTTAAAGCCACCTAGCCTGAAAGTTGGTGATACAATTGGTTTAGTTAATCCTGCTAGTTTCATTACTTCCGAAGAACTAGAAGAAGTTAAACAAACCCTGAAAAACTTAGGATTAAATTACAAATTAGGGGCGCATATTTTAGACAAATACGGTTACTTAGCAGGTAGAGATATCGATCGTGCTGCTGATATTAATGCCATGTTTGTTGATCCATCAATTAAAGCAATTCTCACCCTGCGCGGTGGTTGGGGTTGTAATCGAATTTTACCCTTAATAAACTACCAATTAATTAGAAAAAATCCCAAAATTATCATTGGTTATAGTGATATTACTTCCTTACTTTTAGCAATTTATGCCCTAAGTGGAATTGTAACTTTTCACGGGCCAGTCGCCACATCTACTTGGAATCAATTTACAGTGAATTATGTGCAGCGAATTTTGTTTAATGAAGAAGCTGTTACTATGCAAAATCCCCCGAATACTGGGGAAAATTTTAATTCTAGTCCCATTCAAATAGAAACAATAACCCCCGGAAAAGCGCGAGGTAAATTAGTCGGTGGTAACTTATCAGTTTTATCAGCAATGATCGGTTCTGCTTACTTACCAAATTGGCAAGGGACTATCTTATTTATTGAAGACATTGGGGAAGAAGTTTATCGAGTCGATCGAATGTTAACCCAATTAAAACTTGCCGGAATACTCGATCGCATCTCCGGGTTTATTTTCGGTCAATGTACCAGATGCGATCCCGAAAAACCAGAGCAATCTTTAACATTAATGCAAGTTTTACAAGACCATATTCAACCATTAAAAATTCCCGCTTGGTATGGTGCAGCTATTGGTCATATTCCCAACAAATTCACCTTACCAATAGGAATAAACGTAGAAATTGATGCGAGTAACGGCACAATTCAAATGTTAGAAAGTGCTACTACTCAGATATTGCAGCAATGGAGGTAGAACCTCCGAAGACCTCGTTCCCAGGTTCAACCTGGGAACGAAAAATAGAGGCTCTGCCTTGTGGTGCAAGAGCTGAGTATAGGTACGTTGTTGAGCTTTAGCACTAG
Source organism: [Phormidium] sp. LEGE 05292 (assembly GCF_015207735.1). Lineage (GTDB taxonomy): Bacteria > Cyanobacteriota > Cyanobacteriia > Cyanobacteriales > Aerosakkonemataceae > Floridanema. The sequence goes on along the minus strand of NZ_JADEWG010000029.1, from coordinate 29,220 downwards.
ATTTGCGTTGAAGCGCAACAACGTCTTTTTTTATATTCATTTTCCTTCAGAAGTCATCAAAAAAGAAACATGAGCACAAACAACACGCCAACCTTCATTTGTCCGCATCCAAGTTTGACTTTGCCTGCCAATTTTATCTGATGATGGTGGACGTTTAAATTCAGTATTTACTGTGGCAAAATCTCGTCCGTAAGTAGTAATAATAGTATTGATTAAAACTCGTTCCAAATTAACAGCAGAACGTTTACTGCGAAAATTAGCAATCTCATCATAACCATAAAGATTTTCCGTTACTCCAAAGCGTAAAGTGTGGGGACTTTGCCAAAATAATTCATCGAGTACAGCCACATCATTACTAATTAAAGCTTTTTCGTAACGCTCAAATACCACCTTAACTTCAGCTACCACTTCAGGAATATTGATATCCATTGTTTCAAACCAGATAATAACAATAGTGGCACTTTTCCACTTTATAACTCTCTAAGAATAACCCTTAATCTCCCCCTCAGACAACCCCATCACACTGCGATAATGTGCTTCAAACTGGGTCACAGTTTTTGATTGTCGATTTGTTACCCATTGACTTTTGGCAAACAATTCCTGTTTTAAATTAGCTACATTAGTTGTAGTTACTCGACCATTTTCCACAATTATTTTACCATTTACCCAAACACTATCAACTACCTGAGTTGGACGACCTAAAATTAATAAACCAATGGGATCGGTCCGAGGTAACAAAGACAAATCAGTTAAATCATAAAGTACTAAATCAGCCTTTTTTCCCACCGTCAAAGAACCAAGCTTGTCTCCCATATTCAAACCTTTAGCCCCTCCCAAAGCTGCCATCTCCACTGATTGACGCGGGGTAATCCAATGTTGATAATCTAAATCTGTGACATTGTGCAGAATCGAACCAATTTTAATTGCTTCTAGCAAATCTTGAGAATCATTACTCGCAGAACCATCACAACCAAAAGTAACATTAACTCCCGCTTGGCGATATTTTAAAATAGGCGCAATTCCGCTACCTAAACGCAGGTTACTGAGAGGATTATGGACAACAGTTGACTGAGTTTCCGCTAAGATTGTGATATCATCATCAGTTAAATGGACGCAATGAGCTAAAGAAGTGCGCGAACTTAAATAACCAAGTTTGTTTAAATGTTCTACTGCACTACAACCATATTTTTCTTGAGCGAGTAACTGCTGTGCTTTGGTTTCTAAAAGGTGAGAATGACGACAAAGATTGTAGCGATCGCTCAATTCCGCACACCCAACAAATAACTCATCAGAACACAATTGAATTCCCGTAGGCGCAGTTAAAATATAAACTCCCGCCTCTGGTTGATGAAACTTATTTATAGCCTCCTGCAACATTTCTAAAATTTCTGTTGCAGAACGCCCCTTAGTTGGATTTTCCGGTTGATTTTCCCCACTGGGAATCCCAGAAATCAAAGGTTGATCCCAAATTAAAGGCGCAATAAAAGCGCGAATTCCCACTTCTTGATAAGCACTAACCGCCGTAGCAATTGTTTCAATTTCTTGTCCGGGAATTAGCACCAAATGATCGACAACACTAGTACCACCTGATAATAAAGTTTCTACAGCCGTACCCAAAGCACTCAAATAAACTTTTTCTAGCTCTAAAGGTATGAAATCATAAAGTTCTGCCAACCACAATTCTAAAGGTAAAGGAGGAATAGCACCTCGTTGCCACATTTCTGGAGAGTGAGTATGGGCATTAAAAAAACCAGGCAACAATAACTTGTTTTGACAATTAACTACTGTGCCGACAACTTCTAAGTTGGGAGAAATTGCCGTAATTGTATCTCCCACAACTTGCAAATCTACAGTTGTGTAACCTTGGTCTACGGGAATTAAAGCTTGTTGAAGAGTAAAAGTCACGAATTTGTCCTTAACATTAAGAATTTAGAAATTTTATGAGTTTTGGCAGTAAAACAGTCAACAGTATTCACTATAACAGTGAAATTTGTTTGCACTCTATCATCGAATCTAACTCAAAACCAACAATTAACATTAATTATGCAAAATTTCCGTACCTTGGGTGTAGCGCCTAATGCTTGGGCGGTCAATGCCGAAATTGCCGATATTACCCGTCCACCTTTAGAACCCAAACCTATCATTTTAGCGACCGAAACTAAAACTTTGCGCCTCGACTTAGCAAAAACCGCCATATTAGTAATTGATATGCAAAATGACTTCTGTCATCCAGACGGTTGGTTGGCGCATATCGGCGTAGATGTCACACCTGCGAGGACTCCAATTAACCCTTTAAAAAGCTTTTTACCAGAGTTAAGAAAAGTCAACGTGCCGATAATTTGGCTGAACTGGGGAAATCGTCCCGACTTATTAAATATTAGCGCCGGACTGCGCCACGTTTACAATTCCACAGGCGATGCTGTAGGTTTGGGCGACCCTTTGCCGAAAAATAACGCTAAAGTTTTAATGGCAGGAAGTTGGGCAGCTGCGGTAGTAGATGAATTAGAACAAAAACCGGAAGATATTTTGGTTGATAAGTACAGAATGAGCGGTTTTTGGGATACAGCATTAGATAGTATTTTACGCAACTTGGGCAAAACAACTTTATTATTTGCCGGAGTCAACGCCGACCAATGTGTAATGGCAACATTACAAGACGCTAATTTTTTAGGTTACGATTGCATTTTAGTGAAAGATTGCACCGCTACTACTTCTCCTGAGTACTGCTGGTTAGCAACTCTTTACAATGTGAAACAATGTTTTGGTTTTGTTACAGATTCTCAAGCTATCTTAAAAGCAATTAATAATGGGTAAGTGGTAGTGGGTAGTGGGTAGTAGGCAGTGGGTAGTAGGTAGCAAGAAACAATTTTTCTTGCGATCGATTACTGGTTATTAAATCACAGTTAATAAATCACAAGTGACAAAGGGATTTAGAAAAATGAACAACTGTTGCGTAATTCCTGTTGTTAAGTCTCCTAGAGATTATCAAGCTTTTCGCATTAGTCCTCATGATACTAATCGTTTAGCAATTGTCTTCGATCCAACAACAGCTAACTTTTCTTTAACGTTATGTGTAGAAATCTTTGATATTGGGGGGAAAACTCCTCCGAATCGACATAATTTAGCTGTAGAAATGTTTTTTGTACTTAAAGGAGAAGGTAGGGCAAGCTGTGATGGTAAAACTGTTTCTATTCGTGCTGGAGACAGTATTTTAGTCCCACCAACAGGAATCCATCTGATAGAAAATACAGGCACAGAACGATTGTATGCTTTGTGTTTTATGGTTCCTAATGAAGACTTTGTGGAACTAATTCGCAGTGGTACGCCAGTAGAATTAGATGAGGAAGATTTAAGGGTTTTGCGTCGTTCAGATGCGTTAGTTGCTTGTTGAAAGCAGAGGAGCAGGGGGGCACAGGGGCAGAGGGGAAGGTAAAATCTAATTCTCCCCATCTCCCCATCTCCCCATCTCCCCATCTCCCAGTCCCCAGTCCCTAATCCCTATCAAATACCCTACAATTTGACTACATCGTGGAAGCGAGTATAATCAATTAATCTTTTGCCATCGGGCATGGTAACTAAAATATCTACAAAACGATGATTCCAGTGAATTTCTTCGGTTAAATAGGAGTGGCGAGTGTGAATTGTTTGGGCAACAGTTTCATCCATTCCGGTGAGAATAACGATGATTTCTATGTTGGAATGATGCAAGGTTTCTTCGGTTTCGCCATACAAAGGACTGGTTTCGTCAATGATGTGCATTGCTGTCCAAGTTAGGACGAAAAGAGGTGATTTGTTACGGACTAATTCTAAATCATAAAATCGCCGCATTACTGAACCTTCGATACTCACTTCGTCGCGCACTAAATTAACGTGCATTTCGGCTTCATAGATTTGGTTATGTCGTTCGTTAGCGGCGCGAAACATTAAGGTTGGTTTACCATTGTAGGTGGTAATTACTGCTACCTTGCTGAACAAAACTCTAGCAGTGGGACGAGAAAAGCGGGCGAACATTAACCCGGTTCCCATTGCTAAACCCATTAAACCAAATAATGCTTCGATCGCAACCACCAAATTCGCATAGTCAGTTTTGGGAAACATCGCCCCATAACCAATAGAAGCCATTGTTTGCACACTGAAGAAAAAAGCATCAGCAAAAGACCTCGGACGCGCATTGGCGATACTATCTCCTCCGGCTAAATATGCTAAGGCAAATAAACTATTGGCGATCGTATAAGCAACAATAATTACAATGACAAATTTACCCCAAGAAAGGGTCAGTAACCAATGGTAACTATCGCGCCAATGGAGGTGGGATGAACCTTTACGCAGGAGGTTTCGGCTGCCGCGACTCACAACATGAGGTAATTTATGGCGATGGTGGGTTTTGCTCATCAGAGTGGCTGATAGTTAAAAATTATTCTACTATTTGTCTAAGTTTTCGTTCATAATTTTATGTCTGTACTATTTCAATTATTGCTGATCGGTTTAGCCGCAGGTGTGGCAGGTGGGATGTTTGGCATCGGTGGCGGTGCAATCATGGTGCCTGCAATGGTGTTATTAATGGGGATGGATCAGAAGTTCGCTACTGGTACATCTATTGCAGCACAAATTTTGCCGATCGGTATTCTGGGTGCGATCGTCTATCAGCGCAACGGCAACTTAAATATTAAACACGCACTAATGATTGCTGCTGGATTAGTAATTGGTAATTTGTTTGGCGCAATATTTGCCAATCAACCATATATTAGTAGTGCCTTAATGAAAAAGCTTTACGGCATCTTTTTGTTACTCATCGGAGCTCGGTATTTATTTTATAGGTAAATTGGTCATTTGTCATTGGTTATTGGTTAATTGTTGAATGCCGATAACCAATTAATTTACAACTTCATTAATATTTCCTGCTTTTCCTGAAACTAAACTTATCGTGACTACAGGCAGAATTCACGATGAAATTCCCAGTAACTTACAAGAACAACTCCTCCTACAAGATGCTAAAGCAGGCAATTGCAGACCAATTCAAGTCGGTACAGATAAACTCCTGATGGATGCACCACGACTGGTAGCTAATTATGGTGGTAATCCTGAAGATTGGGATAAAATGACAAGTAATCAAGCTTTTGAAATTAATGGAGCTTCTGTACAAGTTCATTGGTTTCGTAACAGTCAAACTCTTCAAGATTTTGAATTTAAATTTAAACGCCAGTATCCCAAAACAGCACCTAAAAACCTCTAGAAAGTATCATTATGAAAATTCGTTGTATTGCCAATAAAGGAGACTTCCTTCCTGAAAATTATCTCTCTCCTCAACAAGGTTACACAAAACAATTAGAGTTTCCTTTAACAATAGGGAAGGAATATATAGTTTATGCTTTCTCTGCTAAACAAGGACAGATTTGGTATTACATCTGCGAAGATAACTATATGTATTATCCCATGCGGAGTCCTGCACCATTATTTGAGGTTGTTGATAACAGAATGTCTGCCTATTGGAGGTTGCAACTTTCTCCCAACGGTTTGTTAGAAGTGGCATTTGAACAGTGGTTTTCCGATCCTTATTTTTACGATAAATTAACCGATCAAAATGAGGAAGAAGTTTTAATTTTTGAGAAAGTCAAAGAATTGCTGGATGCAGAAGCTTCATCACCTGCACCAACAGCAAACGTTATTGAATCTGCTGTTTTGACAGCGAATATTTCAAGTTGAACCTGGAATTTATCAACCCATACTCAACAAAACAAGTGCCAGTTTTTCAGAGATTTTAGCGCCAAATCCTTGCCTTTTTCGAGGAAATTGTAGGGACACGGCATGAAAGAGATAAAGTAGAAGTTGCAAATATTAATGATGCCGTGTCCCTACTCCCACCAACAGACTTTTTCAGCAAGCCCTAAATACTTTCAATTCTTATGTTTTCAGTCCATTTTAATGGAATTGAGCTATTAGCCCGGAAATTGATTTCCGGGCGGGCGGCGCAGCGCAGGTGTAAGAAAGATCTCAGAAAAACCTTGTAGAGACGTTATATATAACGTCTCTACATGATGGGTAATGAATTAAACAATGTTTTCAGCTTCGCAACAGCTGCTTCAGGAGTTACAAAATTACTCACATCTGCTGGTAGTTCAACTGTTTTTTTGTTGTAGAACTTAACCACTAAATTGGTTATATTCATCGCCACCCTTTGATTAAATCGAAAAACTTCGGAAAAATTATCATCGCCATGAGTTGTTTGAATTTCATGTTCTCCAATTTCATTAACAAATGGCCAATCACAAATAAACAAAAAACCCGCCTTTTTAGGCGGGTAAAAAAGCTGCTAAATTGTAGCAAGCTTAATTTGTTTCAACCGTTTTTAGACAATTAGGAAGTCTGTTGGTGAGAGAGCTAAATTCTTGTCGAGAGTAGCAAATTTGCCACCTCCACCAAGTCCCGGAGCTGGACCATCTGGATTATAGAATAGTTCACCTGTTGGACTGCAGTAGATCAAGGAACCTTGAGCCGCGTTAATTAGATTTGCATCGGTACTGGTAACTATTGACAGAGAGACTGGTGCTGTAGAAGATAAGGCAGGGAATATGACAAAATTTCCTGTGTACGTGGTAGCAGTACCATCAAGAACAATTTTGTCAACTCCTACCTCAAAGCCTATGATGGTGTCACCTGCTGGAGTCGCTCCTTGAGGGTAAAATGGAAACTCAGCAACAGCTTGAGGTAGACCTAACGGGTCAGGAGTACCAACAGCAACTTTACTCGGAATAAACCAAATCTGATCGGACACACCATCTTTTTCTAACACTATGCTGTCATCGCCTAGACCACCTACTATGCTATCTGTGCCAGCACCAGCATATATAGTATCATTGTCAGTGCCGCCATAAATTAAGTCAGCACCTGCTCCACCGAAAATCTTGTCGGTGCCTGCTCCGCCTGAGATGCTACTGCCGCCACTGCCAGCATAGATGGTGTCGTTACCGGCTTTTGCATCAATAGTATCGATTCCACTGTCTAATGTCTCTGTTCCTTCTGTGTTACTACCACCAACTAGAAAATCTGCTGTGTCAGAACCCAGAATAGAATCTCCACCCTTTCCGCCGTAGACAGTATCAGTAGAACCAGGCACTGTAGCTATTATGGTATCATTGCCAAGATCGCCATAGAGGACACCAGATTTACCATTGCCATAAAGAATGTCATCATCTTGACCACCATACATGGTGACATTTGCTGTTGTTGCACCTTCAATGGTCAATATGTCCTTTCCTTTGTTCCCGTAGAGAAGAGTTGCTCCTTGAGAAACCAGAGTATCAGCGTCGTTTGCACCTATTAGGGTATCACCAGCTTTACCAAGGAGCGAGTCATTACCATCGTCCCCGGACAAGTAACCAGAACCTTGCCCTATTAGGATGTCATCACCCTGACCTCCGTAAAGAGTGGCAGTAGCAGCACCGACTAAGCTATCGCTGCCCTTATTGCCATACAGTACTGATTGTGCCTGTGCAATTAAGGTATCGTTACTAGTATCGGTACCAAGACTATCACCGCCAATTAAAGTATCCTGAAAGGTGGCGATTAGGATGTCAGCACCTTTATCGCCGTACAATACACTTTTTCCGGCACCACTCTTCAGGGAGTCATCACCTTGACCGCCGAACAGGGTGTTAGCACCAAGACTGAGCAGGGTATCACTGCCTGTATTTCCATAAATTAACCCACCGTCTCCGGTCGCCGTAATAAAGTCGTTACCCCCATTACCAAATACTGTATCACCAGTCTGGGAAATAATAGTATCAGGTCCACTTGTTCCAGATATTGTTGTTGCCATCTAAGCTACACTCCTCATTCCAAAAAACTGAACTGGATCTTTAATAGAGATATTACATAGATTCGCTACATTTGGGGCTAATTCTTTTGTACACCCAAATTCGCTCCCTAATTCTATCTCCTTTGCCTTCAGTAGTATAACTTGCACAATAATTTTCTCCAATTACCTAAACAGTAAATTTGTTAATGGTTTCTTAATGGTCTTTACTACCATCTGACCATCGCACCGTTTATATAGTTCCCTAGCTTGGGGATAAAATTACACTTGTAGCTAAGGAATCTCATTTTGGCAACGGTCTTTTTCCAAATTAGCCGAACTTACATCCTGTAAGGGTAACTTTGTTGTGTGTTTTAACGCACTGTAATGCTTCTACACAACTAGGTTAGGTGATTCTGGATAATTCCCTGTAGGGGCAATTCATGAATTGCTCTTATCAGCACCTCGTTCCTAAACTTTACATTCTACGTTAGTAGCAGTTTGGGTAATTTGGGGTGGTAGAGAAGCATTTGCTACATCTTTTATGAGTTGGACGTGATGCGGGAGCAATTTTTCCAGGGAATATCTTTCTAAGGCTGTTTCTCTAGCTTTTTGGCGCAGTTGGGCCATGCGCGTCGGATGATCCAAAACTTCACTGATTCTATCAGCGATTTGTTTGGGAGAAAAGAAATCTGCTAATAATCCGTTTTCTCCATCTTGGATCACTTCTTTGACTGGTGGGGTATCTGAACCTAATACTAAGCAGCCAGTAGACATGGATTCAATCATTGACCAAGATAGGACAAAGGGGCGAGTTAAATAGATATGAACTTGGGAAGCTTGAATTACTTTTAAGTAGAGTCCATAAGGTAATGATCCGACAAAATGTACTCTGGATAAATCTAGAGGCACTTTTTTGAGCATATAGTTTTTATAAGTTTCCCCATTGGGTAAAGCTTTACCGTAACAAACTCGGTCTGACCCTACAATTACTACATGACAGTTAGGGCGGCGTTCTTGTAAGTAAGCAATGGATTCGATAAACTCAGGAAACCCCCGGTAAGGTTCCATTCCTCTTGCTACATAAGTGACAATTTCATCAATCTCTGACAAATCTACATTGGGTAAGATTAATTTTGCCCCTGGATTAGGTTTAAAGTATTCTGTGTCTACACCATCATGTAAGACGCTAATTTTATTGTGAAATTCTTTGGGAAACTGCGACCTTTGCCAATATGTGGGCGATATTCCCCAATCACAACTATATAAATCTACTAAAATCGGCGTATTTTTAATCCGAATCCGCGCCATATCATCTATACTCAAAGGGTCTGCTGGGTCAAAATCTGCATCAGACCCAATAGAATGATAAAACCATTCAAAGTAACACATTAGTTTGGCATTGGGAAAGGCATCTTTAATAAATAATGTTGGCCCCCAACCGGAATGACCGTAAACTATATCAGGGACAAATCCCTCTGCTTTCAGTTGTTCTGCTATCCGAAATACTGCTTGTCCATGCAAAACCCCATTTTCCAAGAATCTCACATAATGATGGGTTTCGGGACGGGATTCCCGACTGGGCTTAAACAATACTTTCCGAACACCGGGAATTTGCCATTCTGGATTTTCAAATTTTGTGCCAAACAGCACTTCATTGTTAGGATCTTTAGCTAAGGCTGCTGCTACATGGCGAAATTGAGCAGGAAAGTTAGGATGCAGGATCAGTATTTTCATTGCTGGAGTCAGTTCTACCTAATCAATTTTAATCTTCAATGTGTCATGCCCCGGTTCGTTGTGAGGACTTCAGTCCTCTATGCTTTACGCAGGTGCTTTTCTTAAATGACGCAGGGGGGATCTAACGCTATGATTAGTATGGTTTTGATCCCCCCAACCCCCCTTGATAAGGGGGGCTAAGAGTAGAGACGTTTCATGAAACGTCTCTACAATGTTGCGCCTGATTCCCAATTAAATTTTCCTCCCAAAAGTTCTGCAAGTTGTTGATTATATGGCTGAAAATAAGCTTGCAGTTGTTGGCGAATTTCTGGGGTAACTGCTGGGTATTCCCCGGAGTTATATTTGTCGTATTGAGAAAGTTGATAATTCGGTAACTGCAAAAATTCTAAGACTTGATTTAGTACCATATTTGGTTGATTATATAACTCTTCACTGGGCAAAATCAGAAACTGTTCTTTGGGAAAAAACTGCATCCAATGTTTGAGTTGTTCTACATAAATTCCTCTAGATAAATAGGTGTGATGTTGATGATTGTAGCTGTAATAAGTTTCATCTGCTAGCATTTTGGCAGTTTCTCCTTTTAGTCTAGCGGATTCTTGTGCGATCGCATCCTCCAACCCCAAGTTTTCAAATCCCAACCGCACTTCATGATAGTAATGTGAAATCGCCCTTTCTACCGGATTTCTTAACAACACAATCAATTTGACTTGGGGAAACAATTTGTAAATTCGCTGTGCTACCAAGGGATGAAAAATATAATAAGGACTAGCTTCCCCAGTGATGAAATTTTGAGAAACAGGTTTAAACTTTTGGCGATACCAATCTACCCCTTTAGCAAAATTAAAATCAAAAAAATGTACTTCTTTTTCGCTTGCTGGTACAATTTGCGGATGTTGAATTAGGTATTGATACAAAGATGTAGTGCCGCTTTTTTGTGCGCCAATAATAATAAAATCAGGCTGGGATTGCTGATAATTGGTCATATTTATTTTATCTCTTCTAGCACTACTTCTTTAGTTAACAACAGATGATTATGAAGGAGGTCTTTTTCATCGAATAAACGGCAAACTTTAGCGTATGCTTTGCTAGCCATTTTTGCTGACTTTTCGGTATTTTCCAAGCACTGATGAATCGCATTAGCTAAAGCTTTAGGATTACCAGGATCGACTAAATAAGCGTCATGTTCATTGGCTACCATTTCGGGAATACCAAATACATTGGTGCTGACAATTTTTAATTCAAATGCCATTGCTTCTAGGATGACTCTAGGAAAAGACTCCTCAAAGGTGGAAAATACAAAAAGATCGCTCATGGCGAAAAAGTCATAAATTTCCTTTGTTTCGTGAAAGATATGCACGTTTGGCAAATTTAATTTTTTAATTTGATGTTTGACAAAATTGAGGTAACTGGGTACGCTACCACCAACGATCGCACAATATAACTTACTCTGTAACTCTGGATATTGATTTGTTAACTCTTTGATCGCCTCGATTAAAATATGCTGTCCTTTGCGTTCGCAAATCGTTCCTACCATCAGCAGGAAGATGGCATTTCGATCGATCCCGTATTTTTCCCTGAGTTCAGTTTTACTATGGGATTGGCGGAATTGATTGATTTTTTCGATCGCCACTGCACCAGGTAAAGTGCGGAAATTATCTTGAGTATTCAAGTATTGGAATATATTAGCGGTTGTTTGCGATTGAAAAACTATTCTCGTGGCGTTGACAAAACAATCATTCAACACTTGTCTCATTGATAATTGATCGGCTTCTCCAAAACAAACTGTCAAGCTTTTTTCGGGTGCAACACTTTCGTGAATATGCCAAATACTTGGCACATTAAATAATCTGGCTAATTCTACACCCCAAGCAGTTGTCAAAGTGTTACATACCACAAGATCGAAGGAAGCTAAATCAAGACTGTTGCCTAACTTTTTCAACCGATGACGATATTCTTCTAACAATTCATCAGCTTGGGGTAAATGTTTGGGAACGATTTTTACTGGGATATTTAATTCTTCATAAAACTCCCGTAAAACTCCATCTACGGGAGAAATTACATTTATTTGATATCCCCCAACAGTAGCAAAATAACGAGCATAATTGTAAACAATTAAGGGCGCACCTTCGAGATTTAAGTTGTGACTAACCACGAGAATTTTTAATTTTCCGACTCGTTCTGTGTGGCAATAATGATAAGGATTCACTGCCATCCAGAGGTCGTCTATATTTAAATTTTCGTTGATATAGGGGTCGTGAAAATTAGGATATCTTTCTAAGAAATTCAAGTGTTCTTGATAGTTATATTCTTTACCTCTTGAGGCGCTGGTAACATGAATTAAGGTTGCTTGGGGTGTAACAACAACTCTTTTGCCTGATTGAAAAACGCGCAAACAGTAATCGACATCGTTGTATTGAACGGCGAATTTTTCTTCATCAAATCCACCTAATTCTCGGTATAAATTTGTAGAGGTTAACAGACAAGCACCTGTGACGGCGACAACGTTGCGGGCGGCGTGGGGTAAACCATTATAACCTGCCTCTTCTTTAGGTAAGCGATCGAACAAATGATCCGCTAATCCATGATGGGGGCCAACAATTACTCCGGCGTGTTGTATAGTGCGATCGGGATAATAAAGTTTCGCCCCAACTATAGCGACTCCTTCCACCGACATCCACCCTACCATATCTTCTAACCAACCGGGTGCGACGGCTTCTATATCATTATTTAAATGCAACATTAAAGGGGTATCAACATGGCTTGCCCCAATATTCATTAACCGCGCATAATTGAAAGGTTCAGTAGTTCTTCCCGAAGGAATTATTCGGCATTGAAAAACTTGTTCTCGTTCTAATTTCTGAAAGTATTCGATAGTTTTTGGCTCTTGGGAACCATCATCAACTATGATTAATTTAACGTAACGGCGATCGACAGTTCTTTTTAAACTTTCAACGCATTTTTCTAATAATTGAACTTTATCTCGCGTGGGAATTACAATAGTTACCGGATTCTCTGCCAGCAAAGAATCATCCCATTTTATTTGGTACAAACACCAACCATTTTTTTCGGCAATTGCTGGTAAAAAAGGTTTAGCTTTTAATCCTCGACGTGCGATCGCATCTGATATTCCTTGATAAGCACTATCAAAAATATACCGTTTTTGCATACCGTGAGAAGCAGTACTTTCCGCATGGCATCGCCAGTGATAACAAACTTGAGAAATATGCTTAACTTTTGCTGGTGTTGTTTGTTCGTTTACTCTTAAAAATAAATCGAGATCCTGTGCTCCTGCATATCCTTTTCGCATCCGTCCAACTTGGTCAATTAAACTTTTGCGAATTACCGTAAAATGTTGAGTAAAATTATGAGTGAGCATCATTTCTGGACTCCAATCCCCCTTAAATTGAGGGTCGTAATAACGCTCATTGTCTATCTTATCTTCATCCGTATAAATCCAATCCACATCTGGATTTTTGCTAATACATTCAGCAACGTGCAACAAGGCATCTGGCGATAACAGATCGTCGTGATCTAAAAAGCCTATATATTCACCAGTAGCTAGTTCGATCGCTGAATTAGTAGACTCAACAATGTGACCATTTTCCGAGCGAAAAACCACTTTAATGCGGGAGTCTGATTTCGCTGCTTTTTTGAGAATTTCTTTAACGTGAGGTTTAGTAGAAGCATCGTCAGCCAAGCACAATTCCCAGTTAGGATAAATTTGGGAAGTTACCGACTGAATCATCTCTTTGAGAAAGACTTCATCGGTGTTATAAATAGGAACAACGATGCTAATTTTTGCGCCAGTAAGTTTCAGTTTTTGGGCATCTTCTTTCATCTTTGCCAATAATTTTGGCGTTAGACGATTGCGATCGATCCATCGTTGATATGGATCTTGCAATTGCCAAGGATAAGTAATATTGAAATTTGCGATCGCTGCATCAGGATTAGCTTTTAACTGTAGATAATAACGCTGCAATTTCCGCACCCATTGCATTGGTGAAGCAGATAAACGTCCGTGTTTAAGTGCAGCTACAGCTTTTTTTCCTGCACCGTAAATAAACAGAACTGGATTTAAGCGTGAAGGTTTTGGCGGCGTAGGGAGAATAACTGTTACCAGGCGCGTAAAACAACAAATTCTTTCCCCATTTTCCAAAACCGCATCAATTTTAATCTTAACGGTTCCCGAAAAATTAGGGCCTAAAAAAATGTTCCAGCGAAAACCCGACAAAGCAGCATTTGGCACATCGGCAAACACCTGTGCTACATCTGGACGAGGTACACCATAAGTAATAGGTTCCTCTCCCACTTCATCTGTAGCTAACAATAGCGATCGAATCGGTGTATTGCGGCTACAAAGCCAACCAGCTACCACCAAAGTGCTGTTAAGATTAACTTCATGAGTAGTTGGAGCATCCAAACAACCCAAAAATTCGCCACTGGGAGTTACTTCAATAAAAGGTGATTTTTTAACCGAAATATCTGTCTGTTTCCCCAGTTGCAGGGTAGACTTCGTACTTTGCAGAATCGTATCAACTACACCGACAATTTTGTTCATCTTTGCTCAATTGTTTTTGGTGAAATTATTCCTTACTTCAGCCTTAGCAATGCTTTTTTTATTTTTCCGAATATACCGCTTTGGTTTTGACTAATAATTGCTTGCGCCTCTTGCAATTCTGCTTTAGTTTTTTGCCATTCTCCCTGCATTTGCTGCAACTGCAACTGCACTTTTTCCCATTCAGCGTAAATCAATTTTGTTTGTTCCTGCGCTTGTTCCCAAGCTAGATGAGTTTGTTGTAACTGAGATTGGGATTTTTCCCATTCCTCATAAATTTTTTTAATTTCTAATTGTGCTTGTTCCCATTCTGTATGAACTTGTACCGTTTGAGATTGAGATTTTTGCCATTGGGTATTAGTTTGTCGCAGTTGTGCTTGTGCTTCCTCCCAAGCTGTTTGGATGCGTTGCACTTGCGCCTGAGATTCTTTTCCTACTACTTGCACCTGTTCCCATTCAGCTTGTATTTTTTGCAGATGAGATTCTGCTTTTTCCCATTCAGAATGAGTTAATCGCAGTTCTTTTTGTGCTGCTTCCCAAGCTGTGTGAATTTTTTGCAACTCTTGATGAGAAAATTCCCCAAAAGATTGCACTTTTTTAACTTCAGATTCTGCTGCTTCCCAAGCTGTGTGAATTTTCTGAACTTCGACTTGTGCTTCTTGCCAAGCTACTTGAATTTGTTCTAATTTTTCTCGCGCTTCCTCCCAAGCAGCTTGAGCTTTTTGTAAGCGAAATTCCATGTCTTCGCTACGCAGTCTTTCTCGTAACAAAGCAGCGTCTTTTTGGGCCAAAATGTTGGCGAAATTACTCTTGTAAATATCCAAGTGTTTAGTAGATATGTAACGCACTAACTTTTCGTGATTTTCGGGAATGCGACAATAAGTAACCATCGAATCTTCTCTGACTCGATAATCAAACATGACTTCAGGAATATGATAGAACTTCCAGCCTTTAGTTGCTGCACCTAACCATAAATCCCAGTCTTCATAACCTAATTTATCGGGTATCTTATCATCATAACCGCCACAATCTATCCAAACTTGTTTCCGCAACACGGCACAGGCATCAATATAGTTACCCATTGCCAGTTTATTTATATCAAAATCTGGCACGGGCAAAATATCTTTTCTTCGCTCAAAGAATTGCACGTCTCCGTAAACAACGCCCACTTCGGGAAATTTATCGAGAATTTCGATGCTTTTTGTGAGATATTCTGGTCTAATCTTATTATCGCTGTCTAAAGGTAAGATGTAGCGCCCTCTAGCTTTGCTAATCCCTTTATTTCTCGCTCTAGCTAATCCTTGGTTATTTTGATCTATCACCAAATAACCATGATCTTTCAAATATTGTAAAACTTTTTTGGTTAACGGTTCCGTCGAACCGTCATTGACAATGATGATTTCATAAACAGCGTCTTGGCAACTTTCCACGCTAGAAATTGCTTCTAAGATAAATTCTCCTTGGTTATAGCAAGGAATCACCACTGAAACAGGAATTTCTGAGTTTTCTTCATTTGTCAATTCTGCTATTTCAGTTTCTAATTCATCTGTTGATGTAGTTGTTACTTGAGTGTGCTTCACTTCTATCAATCCTGCTAATTCCAAAGAAAAATTATCGGGTAAATCTGCTGCTGCTTCTAATTCTGCCAAAAGGCTGAAACATTCTGGATATTTATGATAGATATGTTCTACAACTGAACTCTGCCAAGGTAAATTGCTAAATATCCGCCAGTCGTAAATTTGTTTAAATTTTGCTTCCCAGTCGCTACCGTCAATGTGCAAATCAAACTTACTTTTTAATAGCTTCACTAACCGTTCTGGTTGTTCAATAATGGCACTAACATTGACTAAAATACTCTGTTCTGAATGTTCCTGATAAAACTTTAACAAATGCCGATTATAAAACGCCCAAGCTTTCAGTGCATAGTCAGGACGTTCGGCAAAAATCAAAGAATTGGGCCGAACAATTGAATTTAATACATCCCAAGGGTAGCGATAAACAAATAAGTATTTTACCCCTGGTAATAACTGATGCCAAAAGTCTAACATTAGAGTAGTGCGGGGGTCTTTCCAACCCCAAATTTCCCCTTCTTCTTGACGACTTTTGATTAATGCTTTGGCTGGTTCTGTGTATTCGGAAAATTTGCTATAATTTAGGAATTCGCTGGTTGTCCATCCCCAATCATGCCAACCGATTTCTTCGGTACGACAAGAGTTTATCAAGACTTCTCGCTGGAATTCTAAAAAGTCTAGGTCTTCAAAATAGCCTTTAACATTTAAATAGTCAGATGGGAAAAATCTTTCTCCTAAGTTTACTCCGATCGCTTGAATAAATGAAGCTACCAACGAAGTGCCTGAACGGTGCATTCCTGTTACTATTATTGGCATTTGTTTTCCAGTAGCTTTGGCTTTTGTCAATGGTTGTTTGAGCGGGTCATTTGCGATCGTAGGTTTGGCGTTCCCTGAATTAATTTTGATATCTTTTCCGAATAGTCTACTCGGTATATCGGCAGCTTTATCTAATTCTGATAGTACCGAAAAATACTCTGGATGGTTGTAACACCAAAATTCCGTTGCATGATCTGACCAATTTAAACAGTTAAATATTGTGTGGTCGTATAATTGTTGAAATTTATCTTCATTCCAGGAACTTGTCAGGTTAATTTCTAATTTATTTTCCAATAATTCAACCAGTTTATTTGGTTCATTTAACCAAGAATTTACATTAAAAAGTATGCAGCGTTCTGAATTTTGCTTGTAAAATTTGAGAAGATGGCGATTATAATAAGCCCAAATTTTCAGGGCATAATCCTGTCGTTCAGAAAATAGACTGCAATTAAGACGAAGCGTAGAATTTTCCACATCCCAAGGAAGTCTATAAACAAACAGGTATTTCGCATCGGGGAGTAACTCGTTCCAAAAATCAAGCATTAAAGTTGTACGCGGATCTTTCCACCCCCAAACGCTTAAATTTTCCTGGCGACTTTTAATTAACTCTCTAGCAGCTTCTACATATTTATGAAAATTACTGTAATCCAAAAATTCGCTAACTGTCCATCCCCAATCATGCCAACCGATTTCTTCATTACGGCAAGATTTTTTTAGAATTTCTCTTTGGAATTCTAAAAAGTCTAAGTCTTCAAAATACCCTTTGAGATTTAAATAGTCAGATGGGAACAATCTATCACCTAAGTTTACTCCGATCGCTTGAATAAATGAAGCTACCAACGACGTGCCTGAACGGTGCATTCCTGTTACTATCAACGTCAGAGACATTGTTAATTTCCTGCTTTTGTTTGAATTAAATCGGCTTTTTCAGGCCATTTTGGGGCATTTAACGCGGTTTCTACTGCTGTTGCTTTCAAGGTGACTTGTTTGCCTTTAATTGCTAAAAATGTGTTGCGGTCTGCTTCTTGGTTTAATCTTTTTCTTTCATAATTAATGATTGGGGGATTGTGACATTCATAAACTGAGGTAAAGCCAACCGATGCTAGCAAGTTATACAAAGAATAGCGGGTAAACCAAAAACTTGTTGGATTATCTAATGATGCCCACAATGATTTTTCTTTCTCCTCCGGCGTTGCTTTATCGCTGTGTTCGACATAGCTGCTACCCCAGTATTTCTGATCTTTATAAAGATAGCATTTTTCGGCGTTGGTGCTTATGTGGGTGTCTGCGATCGCCAATTTCTCACAAACCTCGGCTATACTTTCCATAAAATAAAAAGCATCGGGCAAATCCAAATGGTAAAAAATGCCCAAGCATAATACTACATCAAAACTGCCATACTTTGCTTTACTGAGATTTCTTACATCGTCTTGGACGAACTGAAGGTTATCTAAACCTAAGATATCCTTAGCGAATATTGCCTTAGCTATATTCGCTTTTCTGCCTTCTATACCTACTACTTGCGCCCCTTGTAATGCTAGTTCTATTGCATATAAACCTTCCAAGCAAGCTAAATCCAAAACCCGCAGTTTTTCCCAAGGTTTATTAACAGTGTCAGCTATCATTTGTAAGAATCTTCTTACCTTAATTTCTGAATTATTACCTCGATCGCTGATTGTATAAATTCCATTGCCAAGGTGAATGTTATGATTAGTCCATTCACCATATTCAGCAATTATTTCCTGTTGTTTAAGCTTAATAATTTCCGGTTCCATTTCAACTAGCTAAAGACAACTTATTTACAAATGTTCGCTCAAGGCAATTTCAATTTCTTCACGATGTTTTTCAGTTAAATCCGAGTTGATAGTTAAACTCGGTTTAATCATTAAGTCAACAATGCCAGTACTGTAAGAATCAACTTCTGGTTGTACCCTAAACATTGCCGCATCTATATGTCTCGACAAAAAGGTAAAATGCCCATCAACTAAACCTGTAACACCCGCATTTAAGAAGTACACTCCAGGGTTTAATAAACACTTGAAATGGAACTTAATTATCACTATTGTTTCCGGTTCTACTTGATAAATTTCTTGAGAAGAAGCAGTAAAAGAAGAACCTCCCAGTTCTAAACCGCTGACAGTTTTAATTAACATTCCAAAGCGTACTTGTTCGGCAGGCTTTAAAAAAGCGACCGAGTAGGTGTAAATGTATTCTTTTCTGCCTACCAAATTGTTGACAACTGTACCATCGAGCATGGTAATGTGAGGGTTAATTATTTTCGCTCCTCGTGGTACATAAGAAATAGTATTTTCCGGCACTAATTCTGGATCTAAAAATTCCCGAATTTCCGTCTCTACAACATTTTCCGGCACACTTTCACAGGTAGCATCAACAATTGTTTTGTTCTCAACTACCGAAATGTGCTGTTTAAATGAATCGTAGCTAACAGCGTGTTGTAATTCCCGAATTTCTTCTCGTAATGTGGTAATTTTATCTTCGGGGGCATACATTAATTTGTGATATTTATCAAGGACAAATTTCGGGTGATGGAATAGTAACTTTTCACCTCTATCCATTAAAATTGCTGCATCACAAATATCGATTACGGCACTTGCTGAGTGAGACACAAAGAGAATTGTACCACCTCTGGCGCGAAGTGATTGAATTCTCGAATAGCATTTGCGCTGAAAAGCTTCGTCACCAACTGATAGGGCTTCATCTACTATTAAAATATCCGGTTCGACGCTAGTAGCGACCGCAAAAGCTAGCCGGACAAACATTCCACTTGAATAGGTTTTTACAGGGTGGTCGATAAAATCTCCGATATCTGCAAAAGCTGCGATTTCATCGAATTTTTCGGCTATTTCTTGTTGGCTTAATCCCATCAATTGACCGTTAAAAAACACATTTTGTCTGCCAGTGAATTCTGGGTTAAAACCACTACCTAATTCTAATAGTGCGGCGACTCTGCCGTTAATATGAACTTGACCTTTGGTGGGGGTGAGAGTACCGACAATAATTTGTAATAATGTACTTTTACCAGAACCATTGCGCCCGACGATTCCCAATGTTTGCCCTTTGGGAATTTCTAAATTCAAATTTCGCAGTGCCCAAAATTCTTGACCTTGAGTTCTCCCTGGTAATAATAACTCTTTTAAGCGATCGACAGGACGAGCATAACGCTTGAAGCATTTAGAGACGTTTTGCAGAGAAATTACGATTTCAGTCATGGAATTGCCGCTATTATTAAAAACTAATTTTTCAGTGGACAAGCGAAATTTATTATGGAGTTTTTGATTTAACGTTAGAGAACATCAGCGAATGCTGGACGCAAGCGCCGATAGACCGATAAACCGCCATAAAATACAATTAAAGAGAACAGAAAAACAATTCCCCATTCTCCTAAATGCTTGACTGTGCCGCTTAAAATTAACTCTCGATAAATTTCTGCGATCGTTGTCAATGGATTCAGCCAAAATACCCATTGTCGAAACTTTTCAGGAATCACAGTAATCGGATAAACGATAGGAGTCAAATAAAACCATAAATTAGTTAAAACTCCCAAAGTTTGCGGTATATCACGCAAAAATACTGTTAATCCTGCCACTAAATAACTTAAACCCGCAGTGAAAAGTAACTGGGGAATCCAAATTAGTGGTAATAGCCAAAGGGTAAGATGAATTGTCTTTGTTGTCAGTGCGACTAAAATGATTAAAGACATCGTTCCTAGCGTACTTTCCACAAAGGCAGAAAAAACTGGCACCAATGGCAACAAAGCCAAAGGAAATACTACCTTCTTAACTAAATTAGGTTGATTAATTACCGAACTAGCGGCTGGAAATAACCCACCTACAAACGCATTCCAAGGAATTAATCCAGCGAAGATCCATAATCCAAAAGAAAGGTTGTTTTCTGGTAGTCCATGCAAGGGCAATTTGACTTTTAAAACAATAGAAAAAACGTAAGTGTAAATCAGCAATTGTGACAACTGGTTGAGTAAAGGCCACAAATTGCCCAAAACAGACCCTTTGTGCCGCGCCTCCAAGTCTCTGATTACCAGCGCCCTGAGTAGATCTAATTTAGCCCGCCATAAAGCATTAATCGGTAGCTTATTGCTCAACCTTTCTGCTTTTTGGGCAACTCCTCTCATTGACCTCAGCAATGCCTGTTTCCTCACTCACAATCAACACACCACACTCCGCGAAAACCTGATTAGTTGCTTTGGGCTTTTGTTCCCAGCCACTAAATTGGTTTTTCCTACTAAAGTTAGACAGTATAGCTTATAAAACCACAGATAAAGATTTCAGGTTTTACTTTGCAGGGTTTTACTCCTACTGGGTGAACTACACACCCTCTATCCCATTGCCTTCAAGCGGTTGAGATTGCTTTTCACCTTTGCCCACTATGTTTGAATACCTCGCCTTACCAATACCTGCTTGCTAGGACTATAGGATCAAACCGCAGCTAGCTGGCTTTTCACCACAAAGGTAAGGGTCATTGGCTCTTGTAGGTAAGGACATTTTAGCCAGGTTAATCAGGATTGTGAAGTCTACTGGCATAAAATCAATGGATAGAAAAGACTTAAACAGCCCTCCTTGTCAACAAAACCCATTGCCCAAGTGCCAGAGTACCTTTAGACTGTGTATGGTTAATAGATTGGAGTTGGAATGGAAATCGGTCAAAAAGTGCAGGTACGCCGTCTTAGGGATAGAGCCCCAGCAAACGTGATTAGTCGTTTAGGTAAGATCGGGACAATCAAAGCATTCAAAATGGTAGATGGCAGCGGAGTTGGTGTAGTTGTCCAGTTTGAGGACAATTTTACCACTTGGTTCTTTGAGGATGAATTAAAGCCCGTGTAACCGCATAAGGAAGACAAATGTCGTTAATTTTGACTTTTTTGGGCAAAGGTGGTACAGGTCGGACAACAGTTGCGATCGCAGCAGCGAAAAAGCTAGCTAGTCAGGGGAAAAGAGTTCTTCTGGCAACACAGGACACAAGTCCAGCTTTTGGTCTGCTTTTGGGTGCTACCTTAAGCTCAGATCCACAGGAACTGAGTCCCAATTTATATGGGGTTCAGTTTCAGACTTCCTTGCTGCTAGAACGCAGTTGGGAAGATGTGAAAAACCTGGAAGCGCAATACTTGCGGATGCCTTTAATTAAAGAAGTCTACGGTCAAGAATTGGGAGTCCTACCAGGAATGGATAGCGCTTTGGCTCTCAATGAGATCCGCGAGTATGATAAAAGCGGCAAGTACGATGCGATCGTCTACGATGGCATCGGCGATCAAAACACGCTGCGAATGTTCGGAATGCCAGAAATTCTCAGTTGGTATCTGCGTCGCTTCCAAACTATTTTTAGCAATTCTGATTTGGGTAAAACTCTTTTGCCCTTTCTACAACCAATTGCTAGTACAGTTCTAAATATTAACCTGACCCCTGAGAACTTGTCCCAAACTAACAAAGCCACTAATCTTTTAGAGGAAGGTAAGAAAGCAATTGCCGACCCGCATCGAGTAGCGGTTTACTTAGTAACTACAGGCGACCCAAGCAGCATTGCCACAGCTAAATATTTTTGGGGTAGTGCTCAACAAGTGGGTTTAACTGTTGGTGGGGTAATTCTCAATCAAGCGATTTTGCCGGATACGGTGGTTGCGGAAATTGCAGAAAACCTAGAACAAGTTTACGAAAAGTTCGATCGCGAATCTGCCATTACTAATACTGTAACTTCTGAATTTGCTCCCCTACAAATTAGTAATATTCCTAACCGTGTGGGTGAAGACTGGCAACCTTTAATAGATGCAATGCCTGATTTCCGCCAAGCGGCAATGGTTCCCAAACCAATGGAAATTGACTTGGCAGCAAGGCAAGTAAAATTATTCTTGCCAGGGTTTGACAAAAAGCACGTTAAACTCACCCAACATGGCCCGGAAGTTACTTTGGAAGCGGGAGATCAACGCCACAATATTGAATTACCTCCCCAACTGAGTGGACAATCAGTGAGGGGCGCAAAATTCCAAAACAGTTATTTAATTCTTTCCTTCTAACTAGAAAATCTAGTAACAGCAATGTCTGACCTCACAGAACCTGAGTTTACTCAAGAAAAAACCGAACAAATCCCAGTAGATGTTCAACCCAACATTGAGGCGGAACTAGCGCCGAGTCGCAGTGCTAAAACTCGGCAAATGCTGGGAATGAAAGGTGCGGCATCTGGGGAAACTAATATTTGGAAAATTCGCCTGCAACTGATGAAGCCGATTACCTGGATTCCCTTAATTTGGGGAGTCGTTTGTGGTGCGGCTTCTTCTGGTAACTACACCTGGACGTTAGAAAATGTCTTAATTGCGGCTGCTTGTATGTTAATGTCGGGGCCGTTGTTAGCAGGTTACACGCAAACCATAAATGATTTTTACGATCGCGAAATTGACGCAATCAATGAACCATATCGTCCCATTCCTTCCGGGGCGATTTCCATTCCTCAAGTAATCACTCAAGTTTGGGTTTTGTTATTAGGAGGAATTGGAGTTGCTTATTTGTTAGACTTGTGGGCTGGTCATACTTTCCCGACAATTACGGTTTTAGCGATCGGTGGTTCTTTCATTTCTTACATTTATTCTGCGCCACCTTTAAAGTTAAAGAAAAATGGTTGGTTGGGCAATTATGCTCTCGGTGCCAGTTACATTGCTTTGCCTTGGTGGGCAGGTCACGCATTATTTGGCGACCTGAATTCCACAATTGTAATTCTCACGCTATTCTATAGTTTAGCAGGTTTAGGAATTGCAGTTGTTAATGATTTCAAAAGTGTGGAAGGTGACAGAAAATTAGGTCTACAATCTCTGCCTGTAATGTTCGGAATCACCACCGCTGCTTGGATTTGCGTGTTAATGATTGACATTTTCCAAATTGGAATTGCTGGCTATCTCGTGTATATTCATCAGAATTTGTACGCCACAATTTTGATGTTGTTAGTAATACCGCAAATCACTTTCCAAGATATGTATTTCCTGCGCGATCCACTAAAAAATGACGTAAAGTATCAAGCAAGTGCTCAACCTTTCTTAGTGTTAGGAATGTTGGTAGCTGGTTTAGCTTTAGGTCACGCAGGAGTATAAAAAACTTTCGTTGTAAGGACTTTAGTCCTGAGTAAGACTAAAGTCTTTACAACGAACGATGCTTCATTTCTAGCTAAATAGATAAAATGTGTGATAGTACAGATTCACCATTAGTCAGCAGTAAGTAATCGTGTTTAAACTGCTTTATCCCCTAGTTAATGCAATTCAACCATTTTTAGTACCGATCTGCTTTGTTTTAGCATGGTCATTAGTATTTATGATTGCTTGGAGTTTGTTCTCAGCTTTTGCTGATAGCGTCTCTAGAGCGAAAAAAATGCACCAAATACCCTGTACAGGTTGTCAGTTTTTCACAGCTGACTATCGCCTGAAATGTACAGTGCATCCTTCAATTGCTAACACCGAAGATGCAATACATTGTAACGACTATCAAGCAAAAAAGTAAATTTATGTTAGTCAGAAAACTAAGTGAGTGTGAGGAATTTATTGCTGGAGATAATACGATTCTCCGCGAATTATTGCATCCTGATAAACAACCTTTGGCATTACGTTATAGTTTAGCACACGCCACTTTACCAGTAGGAAAAACTTCTACACTTCACTCTTTAACAACTTCCGAAGTTTACTACATTATCAGTGGTAAAGGTGAAATGCACATTAATGAAGAAACACAAATAGTAGAACCGGGAGATGCTGTTTATATTCCTCCCAATGCTAAACAGTTTATTCATAATTGTGGCAACGAACCATTAATTTTTGTTTGCATGGTAGATCCTGCATGGCGCAAAGAAGATGAAACAGTCTATGAGTAAATAAGGGAACCGGGGTATGTTTAAAACTCATTAGATATTTAGCAAACATCTAAATATTTCCTTAAATTAATCTGCGTTCATCTGCGTTTATCTGCTTTAATCTGCGTACTAAAAAAGATTATGAAACAAAACAAACTAGCCTTATTTTGCGCCTGTTTCTTAGGAATGAACTTATTGTGTATCCCAATAGCAAACGCCCAAAAAATATCTAGTCCTCTATTTCAGCAAAATTACACGCCGCAAGAATTTTTCCAGAATCTTACTAAAACAAATGTGATTTATTTAGGAGAAACTCATACTAGCGAAGCAGATCACAAAGCACAATTAGAGATTATTCAGCAGATTTATGGGAAAAAGCCGAAAATTGCGATCGCAATGGAAATGTTTCAGCGTCCTTATCAGGGGGCGATCGATCGATACCTAGCTGGAAGAATCACCGAACAAGAACTTTTAACCCAAACTGAATATCAAAAACGTTGGGGTTTTCCTTGGGAATATTACGCCCCCATTCTGCGTTTTGCTAAAGAAAATCGCATCCCAGTTTTAGCTTTAAATACTCCCAGCGAAGTCACCCGAAAAGTTTCAAGTCAAGGATTAGAAAGTCTCACGCCAGAAGAGAAAAAATACATTCCTCCTATTTCTGAAATTCGCACTGATAACGCCGAGTATCGCCAAATGTTGTCAGATGCTTTTAATCAACATCAAAAAGGTGGACATGGTGCAAGTGCAAGTTTTGAAAGATTCTTTTCTGCACAAGTTCTTTGGGACGAAACAATGGCGGAAAGCATTGCTGAATTTGTCAAAAATAATCCAAATCATACAGTAATTGTATTGGCTGGACAAGGACATTTGGTGTATGGTTATGGTATTCCGAGTCGCGTTGCTAGACGTTTAGGTAATAGTTTAGTGCAGAAAAGTATATTACTAAATTTTGATTCTGAGTTGCCTTTAAAAAAGGATCAACCCATCGCTGATTTCTTTTGGTCAAATTAACTGTCTGTTGTAAGTGCTTTAGCACTTTTCCCACTGAAGTGGGAACAACGGACTATGTATCTCTATGTCTGTTGTAAGCGCTTGAGCGCTTTTCCCACTGAAGTGGGAACAACAGACCTTTTTCTATGTCTGTTGTAAGTGCTGAAGCACTTTTCCCACTGAAGTGGGAACAACGGACTATGTATCTCTATGTCTGTTGTAAGCGCTTGAGCGCTTTTCCCACTGAAGTGGGAACAACAGACCTTTTTCTATGTCTGTTGTAAGTGCTTGAGCGCTTTTCCCACTGAAGTGGGAACAACGGACTTATTCTTCACTATCATTAAAGTTTACTTGTTCGTAGATGTCGGTGAAATTTATTTTTAAATCAATTGAAGTTAATTGTATAGTTGCATTTTCTAATTCATACTCACTTAATAACCATCTTCCATCAACTGTTTTACTATATTGCATCGCATAATATCTTGTTTGGTCAATTAAAATATACTCTTTAAATTCAGGAATCGATCGATAATAAAGAAACTTATCTCCTTGGTCGTAATTTTTAGTACTTTTAGATAAAACTTCAACAATTAATGAGGGATTTGTCACAGTAGTTGTATTTGTTCCTGTGTAAATAGGTTCGCCTTCAATTACCATTACATCAGGATAAGTGTATTGTCGATACCGAGGTATCCACAAACGAATATCACTCATATAAATGTCATATTTTCGCCCTTTCAAAGCGTATTTTAAAAAAGCGGCTACATTGAGGGCAATTTTATTATGATTAGTAGTTCCACCCGTCATTGGTACAATTTTCCCATCTCGATATTCATTTTTATATTCTGCTTTTGCTTCTAATTCTAAATATTCTTCGGGGGTGTAGTAACGTTTGAGAGTTTGCATTTCCATAATTTATCACCTATTAAGAACGGCGAAAGGCGACAGAAATACCGAGAATAGAACCTAGTGCGATCGCTACTGCTAATTTTTCCCAAGGTAGCACAAACAAAGCCACAATTCCCACCAATGAACCAAAGGATAAACCCCAAAAAAGTAGTCTCATTTTATGGGAAGAAAACTGCAATTTTTCTTCTACAGCTTGCAGAGTAATATCAATACTATCCAAATCTTGAATAATTTTTTGAATATCCTTACCTGTTTCTCTTTCTAATCTAGCAATAGCTTCTCTATCTGCTTTTACCGGAGATATTGATAATCTGAGTAAAGCTTCTTTTAAGGGATATTCTAACCTAGTTTTTAACTTATTATCCATAACTATTTCCTTTCAATAAATTAGTGATAATAAACTTCCAGTCCCCAATCACCTTTTCCCTAAAAATTCTACCAAAGGTTTAAAGGTTGGGATTAATTCTGGGCGACTGACTACTAAGGTGGGAAAAGATCGATCGCCATAATCTTCCCCCTCTTGTAACGGAAAAGGTGTATCCTCTCCTAAATTAACAAAAACACCTCCAGCAGCTTGAACAATAGGCCAAATTCCTGCTAAATCCCACACTTTTGGGGTAGTTTCCACTCCACCTAAAGCTGCACCAGTAGCAACAGAAAGAAAATCATAAGTTGTCACACCTAACATCCTTATTTTACAAGGGATATTATTTTGCAAAGCTGCTGTACTGCGGGAACAAAGATTAAAACAGTGATGATTACTCGGATCATCTTTACTAGTATGAATCGGGATATTATTCAAAAATGCGCCATTAGATTCATTACTTTGAGAATTACCATACCAATAACCGTGAAAAGATTGATTAATGTTGGGGAAATGTACATAACCAAAAATGGGCATTCCTTGGTAAAGTAAACCTAAAGAGATTCCCCAAATCGGAATTCCTCTAGTAAAATTAGTTGTGCCATCGATCGGATCTATTACCCAACACCATTCCGCACCAGAAAAGACGTGAGTTCCTTCTTCAGTTAAGACATCGTGACTGGGAAAATGGTCATAAATTGCATTTTGAATTTCTTGATCTGCCCATTTATCAGCTTGCGTTACTAAGCTACCATCAGCTTTGAAATCTGGTTTGAGTTGACCATAATCTGCTAACAATTTAGTACCAATTCTCGCGGTTGTTGTTTGAGCAAAATTATATATTTCCGTCCAAAAGTCAGCCATTCGATTTTAGATTTTAGATTTGGGATTTGGGATTTTTTCCTAGATAAATCTGGGAACTTGGTGATTGGTATTGGTTAATGGTAATTGTTCATTTACTTTACCAATCACCAAATAGTTTAAGACAATTTTGGATCAAAACTTATATTTAGTCTAGGTCGTTTTCCATGAGAGTTGCGATCGCTTCCCGAGCACTAGTACGAAATTCTTGGACATTGACTCGACTTAACAATCCAATTGCCAGCAACATTCCCACCGCTTGCAAAGCAAACACCAATCCATAAGCTAACACTGGTACTTGAAACAAAGTCCGACCTATATCCAAAACTGCGCCACCAGTTATCGTTGCTGTTCCCCTTGCCATTGCTTGAGACAATCCCCAAGCACCCACAAAAGTTCCAGCCGTCTCTGCTGCGGTTAAGTCTAACATTAAACTCAATGCCCCAGTAGTAGCAATTCCAGCAGACAAACCAAACAAAACTAATGTACCTTGAAAGACTTTGGCATTACCAGTAAATCCAGATGCAATAATCAAAATAAAGCAAACTGCCACTAATAAACAACCAAGTTTAGTAGTTCTTTGCTTACCGATGCGAGGCACAATAAAAAACCCTGTAGCACCCAAACTCATTAACATTCCAATTCCCCAAAAAGTATTTAACAAAGAAGTTTGCGGAATTGATAAACCAAACACCTCGCCACCGTAAGGTTCTAAAACAGCTTCTTGCATAAATAAGCTAATTGTCATCACCAGCAAAAAGGTAAAAAACAAACCTGTTTGCCGACTCGCTGTTAAAATTTTCAGCGATTTTCCTAAAGTAATGCTATCTTCCCTAGCGATTAAATGCGATCGAGAAGTATAGCGAGAATACTTTTTCTCAACTCCAAAAGTTGCGATTAGTGCTAGCAGAAAAACGATCGCCGGAACAACAATAAAAAACCAGCTAATTGACGATCGCACAACATCCAAAGAAGCATTATTTTCTAATCTTCTCAGTAAAATTTTGCTGGTAATACCACCTACAGCGATTCCCACAGTCATCATTGACCAGACAATCCCGATTAACTTTCCGCGATCGTCTTCATCAGAAACATCTACCAAAAGAGCGAAAAAAGGAGTAGAACTGATACTAGTTGCAATACCATACAAAGCAAAAACTAACCCAGCTAACGCAGTCCAACCAATAGTTTGAGTTGTCCAAGTCCATTGTCCAGTAGCTTGTACTAAACCACTTAATTGCCAAATAACCTGCACCGCTAAAGATAATATCAACGAAAATAAAGCAGCACCAATCCAAACATAACCTGTCCGATGAAAACCAAAAATAGTTTTGCTGTCAGACATTTGACCAAACCAAACCCTGGTTGGTGACATAAACTGAGAAATTGCTAATATTCCTGCCGTAATTGTTGCCGGAATTGCTAACTCATCAATCATGACTCGATTGAGAACTCCCAGTGTTAAAACAGCCAAAATACCCAATCCCATTTGAAATAATGCCAACCGAAACATAGTCAGCAAATTAAGTTTGGGAAGAGGCTGATTGCCTGTATTTACTTGCGAGTTAGATAAATCACTTGTTGCCATTTTTCTAAAAGTCTAATTCTAATAAGTTCACCAATCTTAAGATAATCTCAGTTCAGGCAGTAGAAGGAAAGTTTTGAGTTTGTAGGGGCGAGTGAGAGCAGAAAATTCTGCGAACACAACAGAAGAGTTGACAGCAAAACCCGCCCTTACAGAATTTTGAGTTAATTAACTTCCCCC
>NZ_JADEWG010000278.1 GCF_015207735.1 [Phormidium] sp. LEGE 05292 | reverse complement strand
TCGGCTCGACCTGAACTTATTAACGCTTGTGGACAAGTTGGTGCCGACACCCTTGGTTGAAGCAGGAAGGAAACACCATGTCAAATTAACAAGTTTAGTTAGATTTGGGTAAGTTTTTCGGAGCAGACTTTAGTAAGCATGAACTGCGGCGCTATTGTGTATTAATTATTCTATTATCAAGGTGCGAATTTTTCTAGTACTTAGTCGCTGCTACGAGAATTGTAAGCGGCGATCGCCAATTCCCTTGCTTTTTCCTGGGGACTACCTCGAATTGATTGTTTTGCTTTTTCAATTACAATTCCAAATTTCGCTGCCTGAGTCTTAACGCATTCAATTAATCTGCCGTGACTCCATTGGTGGATGCTAACTCGATATTGTTTAGCGTATTTTTTCTGACCTTCTTGATATTCTAGGCATTTTTGTTCGGCTAAAGCTTGCATTTCACTTTGGATTATCTCCCGCTTATTGCTTAATATCGGTATGACGATGCTACCTGCTTTATAAGTGACAGCGATCGCAATAATCTCTTTAGCTAATAATCTATCGATATACTGTCCTAATTCTGATTCTCCGAATTGATTGCCAGATGCTAATCTTTGTGCTTTTTGACGTTGATGCGATAAAGACTGCTTTTGTCGCTGTTGTCTGTTGAGTAATCTGTAATTCTTGCCTAGTAATTGACGGATACTACGATAGGTGAGAACTTTTTTTGTAATCGGATCTACTACTGCTAATGTTGCTGGGCTTTCTAAACCTATACTAACTCCAACTAGAATCTGAGTTTGACCTTGATATACAGGTTGGCTAGGGCGAGGAAAGGGATTATTAATTCGCGCTAGTGTAGAGTTTTTTCCTTGTATAAAAGCTTTTTGGTTTTTGGTTAAGTCACTTTTTTCTTTAGATTTACTGAGAATTTTGACAATTTCTTCTTCTTTTTGTTTTCGGACTTGTTGTGTACCTTCGGCAGTCCAAAGGCGAGTGTCTACAGAACAGTAAAGAGTTAAATGGTGAATATTCCAAGGTTCGCCTTTGCCTTCTCCTTCCTGCCAAGCTATTCTACCTGAACGAAGGGTGAATAAGCTGGCGGAGTGTTGATCTTTGCTGTTGCTTTTAACTTCTTGGTCTGTTAAAAATCTTTGAAACCAATGCAACTGTTGAGAGTCGCAATATATTTGAAAAATATGTTCACTTAAACCATTGAAGTAGACACAGAGACGACCTTTGGTATTTTTAAGCCAAGTCAGATCTTCGTTAGTTTCGTAATTGACTGGAAATGGTACAGTGGCAGATTTTCTTAAAAGTTTGTTTTGCCATGACTTTGCTTCTGTTTCATTTTCAGGGGCATTTTCAGTAGCGATCGCTAATATCTCTAACCATTTAGTATTAGTTAAATCCCGTCCTTTGGGAATTCTATCAGACAACTGTTCTGTTAAGCGTTGAATTTGAATTTCTGATTCCCGGCGACGTTTAGCAAATTCTTTAGGATCTTCTTCTTTATCAGTCAATTTACAACCGTTTTTAAGTAAGTAAACGATCGCAGATTTGCTAATAATCTCTTCTGTGCTGTTATAAGTGTCAAATAAGTTTGTAAATAGACTGGGCTGAGAATCTGATGTTTTAGATTTTTTCGCTTTTTTCCCTTTTTTAGTTTTCTTTTGTTGAGATTCAATTGAGTCAGGCTGGGGAGTACACTGAGCTAATATTTCAGCAGCTTTTATGCGGAGATTTTCTAAAGTAACACCGCTTGTTTCTACTAATTCATCATCGCTTTTGAGCATTTCTAACCAGCGAATTTTCCCTTTCAGTTGGTACTGTAACTGCATCATTACAGCAAACCAGGATTTATAAATGTATTTCACTAGCGCGATCGCACTGGTATAAAACCTTCCTGGTTGACCAATAAAGCGAGGGTCAGTTTTAAGCGGTTCAGCTAGTTGTTTAACTACATCAGCGGGAAGTTTACCTTTTTCTCGCCAAGTCTCGAAGTCGGGATGATGACCAATCTGTTCGAGTAGTTCGTTGATTAGGGGCGTGTTTTTCTCTGCCATCAACTCCCAGAGTTGGCGGCGGGTAGATTCACTGGCAACTAAACGGCACTGGATCGTGATAATGCTCATAGCCGTATTAAACAAATATGTCTAATAATAACATGAACGACTAATAAAAAGCCGTGTATAGAATCGTTTCATGCAAGAAACGTTCTTTACTAGTAAGCAAGCGGCTGAAATCACGGGTTGTACCCTTCGTCAGTTACAGTATTGGCGGGAGAAGGGGGTTGTTGTGCCTACGATTAGTGGGACGGGTACGGGGCGGAGTGTTTATTACTCGCGTTCTGATTTGGCGGCGTTGGCGGCGATGGAATATTGTTTGTCTGCGGGGTTGAGTTTTGAAACGGCGGCGACGACTTTGAAGCAGTTGCAGGAAAAGCAGCCAAAGTTTACTAATCCGGCTTCACAAGAGCGGTTTATGTTGTCGTGGAATCGGCAAGAGCGATCGCTCCAACTGGTAGAGTTTGATTTGGAGAAAGCGATTATTTCCTTAAAATCTGGTCAGCCTGTGATTCCCGTGTGGTTAGATACAATTCATCAGCACGTAGCTAGTAGGTTATAGAGTATATCTGAGTAACTGGGTTTTAAAAACCTTACATCATATACTTCAAGGTTAATCAGTCCTTATATAGTGAAAAAAGAACCATATTAGCACTTCAACTCTATAAAATTGGGCAAACAAGTAATGGTTTGTAGAAATCGATGAAAATCGACAAGAAAGTTATTGAAGAATTAATTACCCTTCTAGGGTTTAAGCCCCAAGAAGGTGAAAATAATATTTATTACAAAAATTATCCAAAGCATAACGATTATGTTCTGAAGGTTAATTTTGAACAAGAAAAAATTGAGTACGGAACAAAAATAGAAGTTGGCGACCTGACAACTAGCAACTTTAAAAACAGCGAGAATTTTGTTGTATTGGAGTGTGTAGACAGAGTTTTAGAAAAAGGTTATCCGCCCGATAAACTTTCATTAGAAACCAAGTGGCAATTGGGAAAAAAAGAGAAAGGCAAGCTGGACATTCTTATTAGTGATAAAGAGGGCAAAGCCTATTTAATGATTGAATGCAAAACTTGGGGCGAAGAATACGAGAAAGAGAAACGAAATATGCTCAAATACGGCGGGCAACTGTTTTCATATTATGCAAAAGGGCGAGCATCCAGATATCTTTGTCTATACGCTTCAAGGGTTTCAAACGGGGTTATTGAATATTTAAACGATATAGTAAAAGTTGATGAACATTGGAAAGAATTAGACAATGATAAAGAAGTATTCTATCATTGGAACAAAAACTTTAAGGATAACGGGATTTTTGATGATTGGGCAAACGCTTACGATATCGAGATAAAAGCACTCACAAGGGGTAGATTAAAAGAATTAACTGAAGAGGACAGTAGACGTATTTTTAATCAGTTTGCCGAGATTCTTCGTCACAATGTTGTTTCCGATAAGCCAAACGCATTCAACAAAATTTTTAATCTATTCCTTTGCAAAATTGTTGATGAAGACCGCAAACCAGATGAGGAATTAAAGTTTCAGTGGCTAGAGTTGGACACAGATGAAGAATTACAAAAAAGACTTTCAGACCTTTACAAACAAGGAATGAAAGAGTATTTAACCAAAGATGTTACCGACTATAATGATCGGCAAATAACAGAAAAACTCTATGCTCTTGAGCCAGATGTCAGAGAGCAAATTCGTGAAATGTTTACCCGTGTTAGACTCCACAAAAGGGCTCTCCCGTACCTGTGGGGATAAGTAAATCTTATTTAAATAAACAAGCTAACAGCTTTTCTCGCAAAGATTCAAAGCTTTTAAAGCCATAGCTTTGTCGAATAATGAGCTTAATTCTATTATTAA
>NZ_JADEWG010000277.1 GCF_015207735.1 [Phormidium] sp. LEGE 05292 | reverse complement strand
CTCCCCATCTCCCCATCTCCCCATCTCCCCATTTCCCCATCTCCTCTGCACTGCCTCTACTGCCAAATCAATCAACAACTCCGTTTCTGGGCGGGGAATCAGCACTGCGGGGGAAACAAATAAAGAGAAATTTCGCCAAGGAGTAATGCCAGTAATATACTGTACTGGCAATCTTTCTGTTAGTCGCTTTTGCCACAATTCATTTAGTTTTGATAGTGGCATAGTTAGGGGGATTTGCGATCGATCTTTAAACGACTCCAAACGCAGAGATAAAGTATCTAACCCTGCCACTTCCTGCAAAATCCAATCCACTTCCATTGGCAAAATATCAGCCAACTTTGCCCCATTAATAGCAACAATTCGCCACCGCCAAAGTTCTAACCCAGAAACAATTTTTTCTTGAGACATTTCTTCACTATTAACATCGAGAATAAAAGAAACTAAGCGAAAGGGTAAAGGATTGAATCTAGTGCAGCGCAGTAGAAATGATTGAGCAGTTGAAAACAGGTAAAAAACTAAAATAAACCGCTCAAAAATTTTTGTCTTATTACACTATACTTTTTACCTTTTTCCTAGTTTCTTTTCCCAATCAATTATTAACGTTTCTGATTATTAGCCGGAGTATTTGTTGGGCGTGATTGATTATTTTGTGGTGAAGCTTGTGTTGGTGCTGCTTGAGTTCCTGAAGCCGGACGATTGGGATTATTTCGCTGCATTTCAGTTAACAAAGTCCGCAATAAATCCCTTGATTCCTTAGATGGAATCAACTCAATTTTGCTCAACCATTCCTCTTTACGATTCTTCCAAGCATCTAGCAAACCTTCCAAAGGTACGACATCTATTTGTAGTGAAGAAGCTAAATTTGGTTGTTGTTTTTTAATTCGTTCTACTTCCTCTTGCACTTCTTCTTTGCTGAAAAAGAAAGGAATAATTTGTTGATCTCCCCGTTGAGCAGCTAAATAACTTTTATCTGGCCCACCGCTAAGGACAAACAAAGGTACACCATCAAATTCATTCACATTTTTTCCACTTTGTCGCAACACTGTCAACGCCGAATCAACCTGTTGTTGAGTAGGTACATAAGCAAAATTCAGCGCCTCTGGTTTATTTTTATTTGCTTCTTCCAGCTGATAAACTTCTGCTAAAGACCTGGGTACAACCTGCATATTATTTGCCAGTTGGGGATTTTCAGTTTTCATTTTGTCTAGAAAAGCCTGAGCATCCTTTTGACTGATGAAAATTCCGGCAACTTTTGCCGTCCTATTTTGCTGTTGATTGCGAATTTCCCGAATTACTGTCTGACCATTTTCGTTATTAATGGTAAACACTAGCACTGGTGCTAATTTTTGCAAAATTTGTTCTTGAGTCAGAGCCAGCGCCTCTAAACTACCAATAACCAAAGAACTTAACAAGGTAGCACCAACAATAGCCAGAGATGCGCCTTTGCGAAAAATTGATTTCATAAACTTCTCCTAAAACAATCTCAGCAGAAAAAACTTAGACCTTCAGACACTTAACTAGGTATCGTATCTGATAGTTTTGTTGACGCAATCTGCGACCAGTTTGTTTATCGCACAATATTGATTAATCCGGCCTCTGTCAATAGAACATTGGAAGATATTACAGCATTTCATTGTTTAAATTGTACTGATTCTAACTTGGCTGTAAAGAAAATACCTCCATGAGAGAATCAAGTTAACTACGTTGATAGTATTGCAGAAATAGAGAGAAATTATATGAATCACCCAAATAGAACTCAACTACAGTTTACCAAAGTGGCAAAGTTGCTGGGTTGTGGAGGAGCAATAACTCTGCTCTTACTCGTTGCTGCTTGTCAAAATACCACTTCTTCAGGTTCTGGACTCAAAATTGGCACTCTCCTTCCCATAACGGGAGATTTATCGCAATTTGGCGCTTCGATGCAGGATAGTGCTAGCCTACTGGTGAAAACAGTGAATCAATGTGGTGGTGTTTTAGGTCAACCAGTACAATTAATTTCGGAAAATGACCAAACTAACCCTGCTGCTGGTGCTGCTGCTATGACTAAGTTAGCAGAGGTCGATCGCGTTGGGGGAGTAGTAGGCGCAGCGGGGAGTGGTGTTTCTAGTGCGGCGGTGGATATTGCGGTGCGGAATCAAGTAGTACAAATTTCTCCTTCTAGCACTAGTCCTGTTTTTACTGAAAGAGCAAAAAAAGGTGATTTTCGCGGTTTTTGGTTCCGTACTGCGCCGCCAGATAGCTTCCAAGGTGAAGCTTTAGCCAAATTAGCACAGGCTAGGGGTTTTAAAACTGTCTCGGTGTTGGCGCTCAATAATGACTATGGCAGAGGTTTGGTAAATTCCTTTACTTCAGCTTTTACGCCTTTGGGTGGCAAAGTTCTAAATCAGGCAAAACCTACTTACTATCCCCCTGATGCTTCTAGTTTTGAATCAGAGGTAGCAGCAGCTTTTCAAGGTAATCCTGATGCGGTTTTATTAGTTGCTTATCCAGAAACTGGGAGTTTAATCCTGAAAGCAGCATATCAGCAGGGTTTGTTAGGGAAAAAAACCCAAATCATGCTTAGCGATGGGATGAAAGATTTGAAGATTGCCGAATTGGTGGGCAAAAATTCCCAAGGAAGATATATTGCTACAGGGATGATTGGTACTGCTGCTAGTTCTGGGGGTGCGGCTTTAAAACAGTTTAACGATCGCTACAAAACCGCTTACAATAATCGTCAACCTGTTGTCTATGGGCCTAACTCTTGGGATGCAGCAGCAGTCTTAGTATTAGCTGCCGAAGCTGCTAAATCCACTTCTGGTGCTGCGATTAAAAACAAAATCCGCGAAGTAGCTAATCCCCCAGGACAGAATGTTTCTGATGTTTGTCAAGCACTTTCCCTGATTCGCCAAGGTAAAGAGATCAACTATCAAGGTGCTAGTGGAAATTTAGACTTTGATTCCCAAGGAGATGTGACAGGGAATTATGATATTTGGACGATCGATAAAAACGGACAACTGAAAGTTATTAATACCATCAGTGTCCGTGGCTCCTAAGTGGAGTTACTTGATAATGCGATCGGGATGAGAGGATTTGAACCTCCGGCATCCTGCTCCCAAAGCAGGCGCGCTACCAAGCTGCGCTACATCCCGGTTGGCAACTTTTTTAGTATACCATTTTTCTAGAAATTTGCTACACATTATTTTAGCGGCAGCTTTTCGCATTTCGCTGACGCTTCTGCCAGGTGTAGCAGATTCAAGCGAAAATAGTATTAGGCGCTGATTTGCTAGCTTTTCTATTCGGTCGGTAGTTTAATTGGGATACCAAAACATCCCCTTAATCCCTTCCGGGTCGGAAATAAAACCTAAGCCATGATAGAAATCGAGCACATGAGGATCGGCAAATAAAGTAATGTTGCTAATATCCTCACTGCGAAGTTTTTTAATCATGTACTTCATCAGCGCCTTGCCGAGACCTTTGCCTTGGAAATCAGGGTGAACCACTACATCCCAAATAGTGGCATTAAAGGCATGGTCAGATGTAGCTCTAGCAAAACCAATCAGGCGCTTGCGGTTGCCTTTGACTTCCCACATGGAACCCACAAGGAAACTGTGCTGAAGAGCCTTTTTGACCTTTCGCAGAGGACGGCGTGACCATCCCACTGCGTCGCAGAGTTCTTCTAATTCGTATAAATCAATGTCCCGATCGGTAGAAAAAAATATGCGACCATTACGGTTAGGCGAATCTCCTGTACCTGCGATCGGATA
The DNA here is from genome assembly GCF_015207735.1 of [Phormidium] sp. LEGE 05292. Lineage (GTDB taxonomy): Bacteria > Cyanobacteriota > Cyanobacteriia > Cyanobacteriales > Aerosakkonemataceae > Floridanema. The sequence goes on along the minus strand of NZ_JADEWG010000277.1, from coordinate 218 downwards.
TTCTTCTACTTGTTTGCCCCCAGTTGAAGAGGCATTGTCAAAATCGCTAAACCAGCTTTTCCAAAAACCCATGCAGCCGTGGTTATCGTAGTAAAAGGAAGTTGGGTAGGCGTGCTAGTGCAGAAGTCAGAAGGAAAGATTGGCGAAGGAGTAAAGTTGAAAGGATAAAGGGAAAAAGTTAAATTCAATTTCTCCCCTGCTCCCCTGCTCCCCTGCTC
>NZ_JADEWG010000276.1 GCF_015207735.1 [Phormidium] sp. LEGE 05292 | reverse complement strand
TCTCCCCACCTCCCTACCTCCCATCTCCTCAAGCGCGACGTTTCATTGGAAAAATCGGCTGTTTTAACACTTGCTCATAGAGTTCTTCCAATTGAGCGATGTTGCGACTGAGAGTGTATCTTTCCACGATTCTGGCTCTGGCATTTCGACCTAAACTAGAGGTGAAATCCTTGTGGTCACGTAATAGAGGTAACAAAGTTTGTAACTCTGTTTTGACTCGTTGAGGGTTAACAACTATGCCAGCGCCCCCTTCTAAAACTTCGCCATCTGCGCCGACATCTGTGGCGACACAAGCTACACCACAAGCCATCGCTTCCAACAAAGACAAGGAAAGACCTTCAGCTAAGGAAGGAAGAATGAAAACATCTGACCCTCGCAGGATGTCAATTCGGCGCTCTTCATCAGCGACAAATCCCAACCAAATAATGCCAGACTCCGAATCATAAAACGGTTCTAAAGATGTTCTTAAAGGCCCATCGCCGACAATTAGTAGTTTGCAATCTGGCCCCATGTTGGCCTTTTGCCAAGCTCTAAGTAAAGCTTCGACATTTTTTTCCGGGGCTATTCGGCCTTGATAAAGAAAAATACGCTTAGCATTAAACTGAGATTTCAGGTTAGAAGTTCCGGGAGAGTATTTAGTTTCATCTACTCCGTTGGGAATTACAGCTACCTGTGAGGGGGAAACACCCATGCGGGCGAGTAACTCCCGTTGAATCTCAGAAAAGACTATGACGCGATCGTAGTTTGCTAAAAAAGGTGAATATAGTTGATAAGCCAGATATTGAGTTCCCGATTTAAGTTTGGCTCCTTTACGAGCATAAGGAGTATGGAAAGTTGCCACTAACGGCAAATTTAACTCCTGACAGATTTCTGGAAGTACAAAATCTAAAGGAGACAGAGTGAGAGATGCGTGTACTATGTCCGGTTTTAAATCCCGCAGCGAATCAATCAAAATTTTTCTTGATTGTAATGTGGGGATAGTGTAAACCTGGGACTTGTATAAAAAGGGCAGGGAAACTTCTTGATATTGCGGCCATTTGTCTTGGTCGGATTCTTCGACTGCAAAATGCAGGAAACTAATCTTATGTTTACCCATTAAAGCATTAGTAATTTCCCGACTGTAGGTGACATTGCCACAAAAGGGTGTTTTTTTTCCCAACCAAGCGATGTGAAGCTGACTCATTCAGGTTTTGCCAACTGCTAAAAAGCCACAAGCTAACTACGACATTTGTTAACTCAAAAGTCAAGAGTTTGTTAGGGATGACCTATAAATTCCGACTTGTGAACTTTGGTAGTTGGTAGTTGGTAGTTGGAAGAACCCATTACCTATTACCCATTACCTGTTACCCAATGACGTTGTTAGCACTCTTTGTTAAATTGTGTGTTTGTGTGAGAGCTAGTGTTGCAACTATACCAGGTAAATAGCCCTCCTGCGATCGCAGCGGCAGCTAAAGTTAGAAAAACTGCTTTTAAACCGAAAAAGGTTTCTGCCACACCAGCTAAAGCCAAGGGTAAACTCATGGCAATATTAATGGCGTTGTTCTGCAATCCAAATACTTTACCACGCATTTCTGAGGGAGTTTCCCTTTGAATCGTGGTTTGCATTGGTACTGCCACTAAAGCGCCAAAGGTTCCCATAATCATTACTAGTAATAACACCAGCCACAAATCATGGGGAAGTAAAGCCAAACCAGTTAAAGCTGCTGCGACTCCCAAAGAACCGCATAAACTCAAGAGAGTGTGGGATAATCTTTGACCAAAGTGCCCCAAAAGTGCGGAGCCTATTCCAATTCCCACTCCGCCAGCCGACATTAAAAAACCGAACTGCGAAGGTTTTAAGCCAGGAATTAATTCAGCAAGGCGCACTGCTAAAACTGAGAGGGCGGCAAATACAGAAAATAAGATAATTAATTGTAAAAGGGCGCTCCGAACTCGCTTTTCATGGCTCAGATAACGCCATCCTTCCTTTAAGTCTGCGAGAACGTGGGGTGCTTCGTGGTCTTGTGGGTTGACTTTTTCATGAGTTTTCAACCAGATTAGCAGTAAACCTGCGATCGCATAAGACCCACCAACCAACAATTCTTTCCCAATATTTCCCTCGCCACCCAAGTTTATCCATAAAGTATCAGCCAGTGCTAACAGTGGTTCTCCCACAGCAAAACCAATCACCACCAGCGCCATCATTGTAGTTGTATACAGCGAGTTGGCTGATAATAAATGGCGACGTTCGACAATCATCGGAATGGCGGCTTGTTCTGCGGGGGCAAAAAACTGGGTGAGTGTGGAAACTAGGAAAGTCACCAGTAACAAGATACAAAAACCTGCTGGCAAACTAGCTATCGGCATCCAACCTTGAGATAACCAAAGCAAAGCGGGTAAAGCCAGCACCAAGATACCGCGAAATATATTTGTGGATACTAATACTGTACGCTTCGACCAGCGATCGACAAATACACCCGCCAACGAACTAAACAACACAGCGGGAATCGTAAAAGCCATCATAATCGCTGATACCCAAGCACTGATTGTCTGACTCCCAACTTGAAATTGAGTATCTATCAGCGCAATCATCAGCACCAAATAAACCTTATCCGCCAGTTGGGAAAAAACTTGACCACTCCAAAGAGCCAAAAAATTACGATTTTTTAGAACAGGAATAAAACCAACCGAAGATTCTTCCTCTTCCTCTATTTCCGTAGTTTTTTCCGCTGTCGGGGCGGATTTTGTGGTTAAATCTTCTGCTGCGAGTCCAGATTTATCTGCTAAACCCGCCCTTACAGAAGAAGCTGACGGAATCAACCCATTATTTCCCGGAGCCACAACTTGCTGATTAGAATTTAAGGATTTACCAGAGGCGGGAATTAGAGTTTCCGACGCTAAGAAGTCCTTTAAGTCTCCCTTTGTTTGCATCTGAGTCTCTTCTTTCCCATTCTGTGGTTTCCCATTTTCATTCTGCTGTTCCAGCTTGCCCGATTGTGGTTTAGCCTGGGACGAAGTAGCATAACTTGGCATTATTAATGTTTCTCTATCAGAATCAAACCATTCCATGATTTATCAAGAGGAAGTGGACAGGGAGTTTAAATAAGTATCCATCAAAACGGCTGAACGAATCAGCCTGCCAAAATGATATTGACTATACTGGCGTAAAACTTTTTCTACAGATAGCCAGTTAGGTTGGTGAAAAAACCCGTCACCTGCATTTTCGGCAACTGGCGGTAGTTCAGGATTCGCTAAATGCTGAAATAAAGACAATTCGCTAGCTGAAAGTTGAGCATCTATTTTAGGAATCTCCTTTTGTTGAATTACAGTTCTAGGGATTGGGTAATTTCTTCCCTGCTCAAGAGCTTCCCTGTTCCCCTGCTTTTCTCTGCCTTGGGCCCTTAATCGAGCTAATGCTAGTAAATTGACTATACCTCCAGCCGCATTACTAAAACCGACTCGCCATTCAGAGGTTTGCCAGTCTGGTGTCAGAGGTTGCTGAGTTAGGCAACAAAGGCGGACTTGGGGAGCTATTCCAGCGAGAGCTAAAGTATGAAATATCGCATGAGCAAGATACGCTAAGACAATTAAAGACCGATTTACGGTAATTTTAGGTATTTGCTCAATGCGTCTCAGGTGTTCTGTCAATAAACAAAACAGTTCTTCTTGGGGTTGTTCGCTCAAGGCGTGGCAAAGTACTAGTTCTGCTAGGTATTGACTAGCTGAGAGTTTCAGCAGATTATCACCTAGCTTAGGATAGGTTTCTACAGTTTCGGCTTGAGTTATTTTATCTAGCGATCGACCATTGGCAATCAATAATTCATTCACCACAAACAACTCACTCCTACCACCTAGCTTTGAGTGATGCTTCCGCGCCCCAGGCGCTACTGCCTGAATTAAGCCAAACTCCCTTGTCAAAATCGTTAACAAGCGGTCTGTCTCACCTAAAGGCATACTCTTAAGATTTATACCAGTTGCTTTATACGTTCTACTCATTACTAGGGACTGGTGATTGGGGACTGGGGACTGGGG
>NZ_JADEWG010000028.1 GCF_015207735.1 [Phormidium] sp. LEGE 05292 | reverse complement strand
GATGGGGGGATGATAGAGATGGGGGGATGGGGAGAATAATTTCACTACTTCCTTCTACTCCCCCTACCGTTCGGCTGACGCTCACGGAAGCCTCCCCACCTCCCCAGTACCCAGTCACCAGTACCCAGTCCCCAAAATTTAGGAAGTAGATGCTAATTCGGATTAAATGGAATTCAATTCATACAAAATTATTTACTACTTATTTAGCACTTACTGCTTTAGGTACATCAGTTTTAGCAAGTTACATTTTGCTTTCTTTTCATGATTATTTTATGAAAACCAGGCAATCGGATTTAGATTCCTGGACAACAGCTCTTAGTGAAAGTGTAGCTGACTCATTAGAAAATAAGAATGTGGAACGGGTGGACATCATTGTAAAACGTTATGGTTCACCAGAATCAATTACACTACGAATTTTTGATCCTCAAGGTCGTTTACTGACAACTTCTGCCCCTGATATTGACAAAAATATAACTAATTGGTTGGAGGTTCCTGGAGTTAAAGAAGCATTGCAAAAGAAAGCTGTTCAAGGCAAAGCAAAAGGTCTTTTATCTAATGATGAGCGATTATATGCTGCTAAACCTATAGTTCGCAATGGTCAGTTACTAGGTGTGTTGCGAATGTCAATCACTATTGAGCAGTTCCAGCGCCAGTTTCAAAGATTAATTTTGTCAGTTTTACTAACATTAATTATTACAGTATTACTCTGCGCTGTTATTAGCGAATGTTTGACTCGGAGCTTGGCTAGACCAATCCAATCAATGTGTAATTTTGCGGTGCGAATGGGTAGTGGTCATTTTGGAGATAAATTAAGTGTTCGTCAAGATGATGAGTTAGGTCAATTAGCTATTGAATTAAATCGAATGAGTGAAAGATTGGCTTCGCTGGATAGTGAAAGACGGTCTTTTTTAGCTAATGTTTCTCATGAATTGCGAACTCCGGTAAGTAATGTTTTTGTGACTTTGGAAGCCTTATCAAGTGGGGCAGATGAAGAACCAGAAATACGCGATCGCTTTATTAGCACTGCACAAGAAGAGGTGAAACGTTTATCTCGGTTAATTCACGATTTGCTAGATTTAGGCAGATTAGAAGCAGGTGTGACTCTACTAGAAAATAAAGATTTTCGCTTAAAATCTTTAATTGAACGTGCAGTAAGAGCAGTAGAATTAAGATTGCAGTCTAATGATGTGGGAATTAAGTTAGATTTACCTAATGTGAAAGTCAATGGCGATCCTGAAAGACTTTTACAAGCTTTTTTAAATATTTTAGATAATGCGATTAAGTATTCCGTGAGTAATTCGGAAGTTTCCATTATTGGACAGATAGAAGCTAACAAAATTATAGTAAAAATTAGTGACCAAGGAGTAGGTATTAACGAAAGCGATATGCCACATATTTTTGAACAGTTTTATACAGCCGATCGCTCTCGTTCTGGTAATGGTACAGGTTTAGGTTTGGCGATCGCCAAGCGAATCGTCGAAGCTCACAATGGTACTATTACTGCTAGTAGTGTTCCCGGTAGAGGAGCAACTTTTACTATTAAATTACCGATTACTAAAGATTAGTTGGCATTCGGGTTTTGGGGACTGGGGACTGGGGATGACAGGCAAGATGCCTGTCCTACGGTACTGGGATTCCTCATACCAATAGTCACTATCTTGTCCAAGTTAACCAAGTAGTAAATAATTGCTTAACAAATGGTGTCAGACGAGTGCGATTATATGCGTCTGCTGCTTTACGAATTACTTCAGCTTGAGTGGGGTAAGGATGAATTACGGAAGCAATTTTTCCTAATCCAATGTTGTTAACCATTGCTAAAGTAACTTCACTAATCATGTCTCCGGCATGACGCGCTACAATGGTTGCACCTAAAATTTTATCGCTACCTTTTTTGACGTGAATTTTGACAAATCCGGTTTCTTCTCCATCAGCAATTGCGCGATCGACTTGAGTTAAAGGAATAAAAAATGTGTCTACATTAATACCTTGTTCTTTTGCTTCAGATTCATACATTCCAACATGAGCAATTTCTGGATCTGTATAAGTACACCAAGGCATCGTGAGTGTGCTTAATTTCTTTCTGCCTAAAAACAGAGCATTTTGAATTACTATTCTCGCCGCAGCATCAGCAGCATGAGTAAATTTCCATTTCATGCAAATATCGCCTGCGGCGTAAATGTTGGGATTTGTTGTTTGTAAGCGATCGTTAACAAAAACACCTTTTTTAGCATCATATTTAACGCCAACTGTTTCTAAATTTAATCCTTCTACGTTTGGTTTTCTTCCCACACCAAGCAGAATTTGATTTACTGTTACAGAGTTTTCTTTGCCTTGAGATTCATAGTAAATAACTTTTTCTCCATTTTGCTGTTCTACTCTATTAATTTTAGAATTTAGGATTAAGTTAATGCCTTCTTGAATAAATGCGTTTTGGACAATTTCTGCTGCGTCTGCATCTTCGCGATCGAGAATATGTTCATTGTTATGGAACAAAATAACTTGGGAACCCAAACGTTGAAATGTTTGTGCTAATTCACAACCAATTGGCCCGCCACCAATTACTGCTAAACGTTGCGGTTTTTCGGTGAGGTTAAATACAGTTTCATTTGTGAGATAGCCAGCTTCTTCTAACCCTGAAATATCCAGAGTTGCCGCTCTTGCACCTGTAGCAATTACGGCTTTTTTAAACCGCAAAATTTTACCAGCAACTTCAATAGAATTGCTGCTATAAAAATGACCTTCACCCAGAAAAACATCAATTCCTAATTGATTTTGAAATCGTTGTGCAGAGTCATGATGACTGATATCAGATCTGATTTTTCGCATCCGTTCCATGACAGCGGGAAAATCAACTTTTATACCATCAGGAACGTGAATCCCGAATTTTTGAGAATGAGAAATATCAGCCATAATGCGAGAAGAACGAATTATAGTTTTTGAAGGTACACAACCAACATTTAAACAGTCTCCTCCCATTAAATTTTTTTCTATTAAAGCCACTTTTGCGCCTAAACCTGCGGCACCAGCAGCAACTACTAATCCCGCTGTTCCTGCACCAATTACAACTAAGTTATAACGTTCTGCTGGTTGGGGATTTATCCAATATTGAGGATGTACTTGAGCTAATAATTTTTGATTATATACATCCATTGGGGAAACTGTTAAATTTTCGGTTTTGGACATATAATTTACTCCTTAATTAACACTTTCTCGGAGAGCTTTTTTGGCAAGGTGAGTAATGTAAATTGTGACGGCAACTGTGGCAATAAAACCTACAATCCGAATTGTCCATTTAGCGGTTTCTGCTTGAGGATTTGTGGGTACATTCCCTGCGCCAATCATGGCAATGTCACCTGCTAAGGAACCAATATAAACATACATAATTGTTCCGGGTATCATGCCTATTGAACCTAGAATATAGTCTTTTAAGGAAACTTTTGTAATTCCAAAGGCATAGTTTAAAAGATTGAAGGGAAATACTGGTGAAAGGCGAGTTAGTAAGACTATTTTGAAACCTTCTTTGGCAACGGCATTATCAATAGCTTGAAATTGAGGACGATCGGCAATTTTTTTGGCTACCCAATCACGAGTTAAATATCTGCCGATAAGAAATGCAAATGTTGCTCCCATTGTGGCAGCAATAAATACATAAAGGGAACCCCAAAATACACCAAAAATGACACCTCCTCCCAATGTGAGAAGTGAACCTGGGATAAATAGCACGGTGGTGAGATTGTATATCAGGATAAATGCGATCGCACCCCAAGGGCCCTGTTGCGCGATCCAAGTTAAGGTATTGTTGACAATTTCTTGCATATTCATTGATTCCATCAAAACAATAATGTAAGATACTAGGCTGTTATTACAATAAACTAGCAAAATTAACTAATCCTTACAAAATCCTTATTTTTATATGAGATAGTCTTCGATCAAGATACTTTAAAAGATGTTTTTTAGATTCAGGCGTTTTTTGTCATGATTAGTTCCTCCACTTTTACAGAAGATAAATCTAGTTCAATACCACTCTCTTTGTGTCATTATAAAAATGCTTCTAACAAATTACAAATTTTGCGAATTGCAAATGTCCCTAACTGGTATTTTGAGAGAGTTGTTTTTCCAGGACAACTTTTGTTATTTCAAGCACCAGTCCAAGGTGTGTTAGAAGTTCATACCAGTGCTAAGGTAACTACAATTTTGGCAGATACTATCAACTGCGATCGCTTGCAAGTAATTGATTTTAATGTTTAAATCAGCCAAATATTTGTTTCATAGCTTGAGAGAAGTAATTCCTCAAGCAAAATATTTACTCAAAGTTTGATAATTTTATCAATTAAGTCAATTACCTACTCCTCAATTAAACCTAAGATAGATGCAATATTTTAGCATCTATAAAATTAGATACTCCTAGAGATATGCAGATTAAACAATTGTTTGGAATTGCTGTGCATGAATAACTGGTTATTCTTAGAATACATCCCAAAAACCACAAATTTACACTTTTTACTTAATCCTTAAGACAGGTGAAAAAGAACCCAAATTTTTGTTAAACAGATAATAGGTTTGAAATTAATATAAACTTTTGACGAGACTTGATTAAGTTTGGCATTACTAGGTGCTGAGGTTAAACATTCTCCAGAAAGAGAGTTGTATAAAATAATTCCCAGTTTCATTCTTAAGGGAAATTTTTGTGTAAACTTTTAGTAACAGAGGCGAACAAAATGTCAGTTGAAAACTCCCTTATTTTTTCTACTTCAGAACCGATGCTATCAACTATAAATGAAGTAAAAGAAATTCAATCAGTTAACTCGGAACCCTATGTAAATAAACCGAATTTGCCAGATATTTCTGCTGCTTCATTATATATAATTCCCAGTACTTTTTTTACCTTTTGGTTGATGTACTTGATTCTGTCTACGGATCTGTTAAAATTTGCCAAACATAAGATTTCCATCATTAAAAATCTGGAGCAAGTTCCTTGTAAAAACTGTCGTTATTTTACAAACAATCCTTATCTACGATGCGCTGTAAATCCCTCTATTGCTCTGACTTCACAAGCAGTTAATTGTTCAGATTATTGCCCTATAAATAAATAAAATGACAATGCGAAATAACACTTTTGCTATGTTGTCTCAAGGATAGGCGATCGCTTTTCTGTATCAAGAATATGCGTTCGCGTAGCGTGCCGTAGGCGTATCGCGTAGTCTGCGGTAAATAAGATTCGGAAGAAGCTAAAGTTTACTTTACAGGCAGAGGGTTTGATTTATTGTATAAATCTAATCTGATTAATTAACAAAATTGACGACACAAGAAATACAATAATCGCACGACAGGGAAACGCTATAATTCGAGTGAGTTTGCGGGAAAGCTGCCATGTTAAAGTACAACCTACCGAGATACTTACCTTCTGCCGAAGAACTACCTGACTCTGATGAGGCACCTGTGGATAACGAACTGCAAGAATTAATACCAGGATTGCTAAAGGCGATTTTGCTTATTCTTTGGGCAGAACGCATGGATTGGTTTTTTGGCATCGATATGGGTATTTATTATCACCCCGATCGACCTGCGATTGTCCCAGATGCTTTCTTGAGTTTAGGGGTAGAACGGTTTTATGATGAAGAATTGCGTCCCAGTTATGTATTGTGGGATGAAAATGTTACACCAATTTTTGTGCTAGAAGTCGTTTCTCAAAACTATCGGAAGGAATACAGCGATAAATTAGCTGAATATGAAGGGTTAGGCATACTTTATTATGTTATTTATTCGTCACGTCGTCGCCGCAAACCGCGTTTGGAAGTCCATAAGTTAGTCAATGGCAAGTATGAATTACAGTTAGGAAATCCTGTTTGGATGCCTGAAATAGGTTTAGGAATTGGGTGTGAAAGGGGCAATTATTCTGGCGTGACAAGAGAATGGTTATATTGGTACGACGCAGAAGAAAAACGCTATTTGACACCTGAAGAACAGGTTAAATATGAGGCTCAACGCGCCGCGCAGGAAGCTCAACGCGCCGCGCAGGAAGCTCAACGCGCCGCGCAGGAAGCTCAACGCGCCGAACAACAAGCTCGACGTGCTGAGCAATTAGCTCAACGATTGCGCGAGTTAGGGATAGATCCAAATGTATAGATCGATCGCACTCAAAAGAAGTTCAAGCGATCGCAATATCTGATAGCAAAAGTCAGTTAAAACTGACTGCAACACCAAAAAATTATCAATAATTCTTCAGTCCATTTCAATGAACTTTCTCTATTAGCCTGCAATGCTGCAAGATCTGAGTGTACCCGTTGTTTAGTATAATAAAAGTACGAATAAGAATAGATTTTTGAGTAAATAAACTACAGAGGGAGATTGAATATGCCGCAATATACTTTAGCTGAAGATCCAACAGTAGTTTTGACTGTGCCAGGTAAAAATGACACAAAAAAAAATCGGGAAGCAGCGATAGAACAATTACTAGAATTAATGGATTCAGGAGAATTAGACATAGATTTAAAAGATGGTTTTGGGCCCGATCAGTTAATTATGATTAAAGATGCCAAAGCAGAGGGAAATGTGAATCTAAAAGAAAGCACAGGTGAAGATTCTGGGGTAGTGCAAGCGGTGCAAATTTTAACCCAATTTGCCAGCTTACGCCAGCGAGTCGAGGAGTTACGTCCAGCGGCTCAAGAAGCGCGATCGCAAATTGATTTATTATTTGCTGGAGAAGTCACCGTAGAACAAATTCAACAAATCAAAGAAGGGTTAAAATCCCTGAAAAATTTTGCCCAAGTTAACATTCAATTTCGCGAATCAATAGCGGAAGCTGAAGCTGCCAGAAAAACTTTAGATGAAGCACTAACAACCGCAGCATTGGAAAATGCCGCCTTGGAAAAAGCCGCGATCGAAAAAGCGACAGAAAAAGCCACAACTACTGAAAAATAGATTTACCAAATTAGTTAAATCTATACCAAAAAACTGAGCAGTATTGATTGCCATCTTTATTCATAGATGACCATGAAGAATTATATCACTTTTTTGATAAATTTTACATAGTCATTATTAAGAGTACACCAGGGTTTGAACCCAGTTTGAACGGGACTACTAAAGGGAAGCGATCGGCTAAAAAGCACCTAAATTGTATATTTTCGGTGCTAGGCAAAAACTGTCAATTCCTCCCCCCATCTCCCTATCAACCTAAATATTAAATTTAAATACATAGTAGTTTATTTAAGACGCTGTTATCGGAATCTCAATAATCAACTCTGCTCCCTTTCCTTTTACTGAATTACAAGTGAGCTTACCTTGGTGTTTTTCCACTACAACAGCATAGCTAATTGCCAATCCAATGCCTGTACCTTTACCTACCATTTTAGTAGTAAAAAATGGATCAAACAAGCGGCTTTGCATTTCTTCTGCAATACCGCAGCCATTATCTTTAATGCGAATACATACATAATTATTATCAACTAAGTAGGTGCAAATTTCGATCGTAGGTGATGAATATTGAGAATCTGCTTTTCCCCAATCTACTAATGAAGGGTTTTCCATTCCCTCTTCTAAAGCGTCAATGGCATTAGCTAAAATATTCATAAATACCTGATTGAGTTGACCAGCATAACACTCTACTTTTGGCAATTTACCATACGCTTTAATTACATCAATTCCAGTACGATGAGGATTGGATTTCAAGCGATTACTCAAGATTAACAGAGTGCTATCTATTCCCTCATGAATATCGACAAATTTCATTTCACTTTCATCAAGCCGAGAGAAGTTCCGCAATGCTAAAACAATTTCTCGAATACGTTCTGATCCCAGTTTCATAGAAGCCAAAAGTTTTGGCAAGTCTTCCACCAAAAAATCTAATTCTACCTGTTCTGCCTTTTCTGTAATTTCCTTTCCAGGTTCAGGGAAATACTTTTGATATAAATTCAACAGGTCTAGCAAATCTTGTGTATATTCATCTGCATGACTTAAATTCCCGTAAATAAAGTTAATTGGGTTGTTAATTTCGTGGGCAATACCAGCTACCATTTGCCCCAAAGCTGACATTTTTTCGCTTTGCACTAACTGAGTTTGAGTACGCTGAAGTTCTTTAAGTGCTTGTTCTAATTGAGCAGCTTTTTCTCGTTCTCTGGCTTCAGATTCTTGCAAAGCTGCAATTAATTTAGCTAGTTCATCTGCTTGACGCAGAACAATTTTAATAATAGCATCTCTGAGTTCATGTACAGCTTCTATTTCGCATTGTTTCCAAGGTAAGGATTTAAATTTAACGATTTCTTTCCACAATTCAAATGATTTGCGAGGCGAGAGACGTAAGCTGCCATCTTCCATTATTTTAGTGATTTTTGCTGGTTCATAAGGATTACCTGCCCAATTCACTGTTTGCACAACTTCTGGTCGGAAACATAAAACATAATGATTTTGTGTTTGGGACAGGGAAATTCCAATTAAGCCACTAGCTACATCCTTATATTTTTCAGCTTCTGGATAAAGTTTAGGTAAGGAATCTGTATAGAAAACATCTTGTTTAAAGTGAGTACCTATCCACTCAGTTAAGCTTTTAAGTTCGCTTAATGATGGGGTTTTGCCAATGACTCTTAATTCCTGGTCTAAACAAATTGCGGCTCCTTCTGCGCTGACTAATTCTAATAGATTAGGATAATTTTTGAGTAAACCATCTGAAACGTTTTTTTCCCTAGACATATATTCAATAAATCTTGAAATTAGGGATTTTAGTTTGATTTGATAATCGTAATTTTCGCGATCGGCTTTGGAAGAGAGTTCAACGGACATTACTTGTCCTAAAAATTTGCAAGCTGTGCGAGCTTCATAACTAATATATTTTGGTGAATAATGATGGCAAGCGACAAGTCCCCAAAGTTTTTGCTCTTTCATTAAAGATATGGACATAGAAGCACCAACACCCATATTTTGCAGATATTCTATGTGTAAGGGAGAGACGCTTCTTAATCCAGAAAAACTTAAATCTATAGGATTACCAGTGACAGAATTATTCAGTGGTGTAATAGGCACTGGTTGATAGTTAATATCAGCAATTAATCTTATCCAATTCAAGGAATATAGTTTTCTTGCTTGTTTAGGAATATCTGTAGCAGGGTAGTTTAATCCTAAATAACTGTTTAAATCTTCTCGTTTATCTTCGGCAATTACTTCTCCATGACCTTCGGGGCTAAATTTGTATACCATGACTCGATCAAAACCAGAAAGATGCCGTACTTCTGTAGCTATATTTTGGCATAGTTGCTGTAAATTAGGCGATTCTTGAATTTTAGTAGCGGCGGTTCTAATATAATGATAAAAACTAAAAAAAGGCATATATTCTATAGATACTGCTGACTCTAATTCTAGAATTAATAATCCATTTATACGATGGATGATGCCATCGAAAGACACAGTTTTTTGATTGAATTTTATGGAAAATTTAACAGGATTAAATGACTGAATTTCTTCACTAGATAAACATTCTTTGAGGCACTTAATCTGTAATTCGTCAATTAATACACTCAAGTTATTACTAATCAAATTTTCAGCTTTTATTCCCAAAATTTCCAGAGTGTTTTCACTAGCTTGTAAGATAGTCAAATCGGGTTCTTGTAATACTAATAGAATCCCATGAGGCTGAATTGAACCAGGAATCTGAATAGGTTCCATTTCACAGTTTGTTAAACTAGCTTCTTCAGCTGTGATAATTTGCCTTGTTGTCATATTATTATTTTTCCTTCCAGATATAAAATTTTATCCTAGTATGATGAGATTAAGTATAGATCTTTCTTCTTAATTTTGCTGTTGATTATGGCGATCGCACTTTCCCTCTACTATTATTTCTGAACCAACTACTTTTATCCTTTCAAATATTGAACTAACTGATACTAAGATGCACAAAAAAAGTTATTAATTATGCAAATATTGAAAATATTTAATATTTTGTAATATTTTTGTAAAAATACTTTTAAGAAATACAACTTTTTAGCAAATTTAAGCGGATCTACCACTTTCACCTTGTATTACAGCTGCTCCAATTAAATGTGCAAGACGCAACGCTTCTGGAACATTACCGCAGTCTGTTAATCTTTGCAGTACCCCAGCAATAACTTCTGGAGTTTCGCCACAAACTTGAAAATAAAAAGGTGGAAAGGCATGAATTGTACCTGCACGTTGCAATATTTTTAAGCGTTTTTCTGGTTGAGGAAGACGGCGCAAAGCAGTTTCCATTGCGTTAAGGTTTGGGAGATGGCGCATGACGGAAACACAAGGAAGTGCTAGTCGTTGGGAAAGTAGCGGCAGGTCTATTATATTGAAGCCACCAAAGGCTATCCCATCAAGTAGCAAAATGTGTAATTGTGGTAAAAATTTGCTGCCAATAAGTAACTGACAAATTGTGTCTGTAGCGTTCCAGCCATCTTGTCGGACATACCCCCAAACCATACCTTCAAAACGGGTATTGGCACAGACAATTCCAGATATGGCTACACGACTTCCTCGGCGACGTTGAAAAGGTGCATCATCGAATCCAATGACACGAATTGCGCGATTTAATCTCAATAGAGATGCCAGATTCATGATTGATTATTTACTAAAGGATATGTACTGACTGAGAATATTCATAACTAGACTTCTCCAGAAATTAAAAGTGTATTACCCGGAGCCCTTGTAGAGACGTTGTATACAACGTCTCTACATTCTTTTTTGGAGAGGTGTATTTAAGTTGATTCATATTAGCGATCGCCAAATCCCCACTAAATTCTCTGAAAAAATCTTTAGTCTAACCACATAAACATATCTTTACGATTGAAATTACTGAACCGCAAATGTTCATCAATATCCCGGTGTATATTTTCAGGTTTAGGCGGAGTTTTTGGCTCTTGGTAAAAGTTGCTACCGTTTTTCTGAATCGAGCAAGATGGTGGATTTTTTAGGTCAGGATTGGGTGGGGGAGCGATAGAAACAGAAGTGTAAGTATGGGAACGTAAATGTTGATGAGCTTCGTTGATTTCTTGCAACTTTTTATGAGCTTTTTGTTGCAGTCGTGGGTGATTGGGAAAACGGTCTGGATGCCACACCATAGCCAAATCTTTATACCCCTGTTGAATTTCTTCTAAGGAAGCTCCAGGCTCTAGTTCAAGTACTTGATAGTATTTCTCTAGTTTATTCATTGCTGACTCCCTACGGTCACTCCAAAAATGGTGTGGTCAAAAGTAGTTGGTTGGGGCTGACGCGGGGAGGCGGGGAGGCGGAGAAATTAGACAAGAAATCACCAATGGGATTTGACCCACCCCTTCATAAATAGCGATCGACCCACGTATTTTTAGTTTGAAGTGAGTTGCAAATAAAGTGGTATTTTTGAAGACATAGTTTCAAAAAAATATTTTCAGATATTTTCCTTAACTTAAATTAATTATTAGTGAAGTAACTACTCTATTCAATAGATTATTAATTTGCGCTAGAAAATCAGTTAAATAAGTTACATTCTTACCTACCAATCTCGTCCTTTTATTTCAAAATTTGTTAAACCTTGAGGTTGTTCGTATTCAATCGTTACATTTTTCACCTCAGCTGAACGACTTCCTTGATGACACCAATTAACTATTTGCTCAACTTCTGCTTTTTTCCCTTCAAAAACAGCCTCTACACGACCATCGGGTAAGTTGCGTACCCAACCATAAACACCTAATTGCTTTGCTTGATTGTAGGTAGAATAACGATAACCTACTCCTTGAACCAATCCAGAAACAAAAACATGAGCGCGAATTAAGTTTGTTTGTGATTCTTTTGTCATAATTCTTTAACTTACAACTCTTCTATGCAAAAGTTCAGCTACATGAGTATGAATTACTTCATTTTCCCAATAATTGGGATAATTACTGTAATTATTACTCATTTCTATAGCAATGTCCTCAATTGCTGGATGATTACCAAATAGAGGACTAATCGGAAATGCCGATATGTCGTCTATACCATAAAAAACTTTCCAAATGATTTCTTTGCTTTGCTCAGAAATGCCAATTTCATCAACCGATAAAGTTTCTTGATTAGCAAAGGTATTCACTACCCTTTGGGAACTTAGTAATAAAACCGGAAGTTGCGATGCCATAGTAACGATCGATCCCAGTTCTAAATGTTTTTTCCCAGCAGCAACACGCCAAAATAAATAGCGTTCTACTGTTTCTCGTTTTTCCTCGGCTAAAATCTGACTGCTAACAATTGTCGGTTCTTTCGCTTGTTCCGGGTCATTTTTAATTCTGGTTCCAATTGGGGAAAATAAACCATGTAAGAAATCGTTAACAATATTTGTACCCAAACCACTACTAATTGTGTGTAATCTAATTTTGATTGTGGTTTCTTTTCTAGATAAATCTTTCTCAATTTGATGACGGTACTTTTCTATAAACTCTAAAATTTGGCTGTAAGCGGCTAGTTGTAAGGCAATTTTCCCTTCAATTCCACTATAGTAAATAGCTGCACAAATTCCCTGCGACCAAATGAGATTTTGGAGGGGGTGGAGTAGCGATCGCCACCAAGGTTGTAAGTTAGGATTATTTGCTAAACTATTAGTAATATTTTGTGGCTTCGCTCTAAAATTTAGTTGTTTAGCAATAAACTCCTCTGCTTTAGCCAACCTTTCATCTAATCTTGATTCCTCTGTATCTGCCAAATAATGACCCCAATCTACAGAAATAATATCATCAATTCGTTCCGATAGTTTATGCTGTTTCTTAACTGGTTCCCAAAGTAAATCATATAGTTTCGTTTCCGAAAAATGAGTATCGTTGGAAATTACACCATGTACAAACAAGAGGATATTAATAGTTTTAACTTTAATATTTTTTAACTCATTTTTAATACTAAGTTCGCTGGGTCGCCTGATAATAAAATCCTTCAATCCCTCTAATTCTTCATATTCGACTGTGACACTTTTGACAACTGCATCAGGACTCCCTCGGTAACACCAACGAATTATAGCTTCGACAAGTTCCTTATTTCCTTCAAACACAGCTTCTACCCGTCCATCGGGTATTTCTTCCACCCAACCACCGATTCCCCATTGGTTAGCTTTGTCCCAAGTAGCTAGGCGATAACCGACACCATGAACAGTGCCAGTAATGAAAACATGAGCTCTGACTCTTTCTGACGATGACTGTTTTTCCATTAAATCTATATTAAATAAGTGGTGTGAATTTATTTTTATTTTTCACTTTACCACTAGGAGATTCCCTTGATGTTTTTTTTAGATTTATTAAATCTTTTTCATAAGCTCGCTTGGCGAATAATTGTGGCTTTTTGCACTTTTCCAACAATTAAGGCTTATTCATTGGTTAGTTGTAATAGTTTAGTTAGTTTTTTTGGGTGGATATAAACAATTGCATGACTAAGTTCGATCGGCTAAAATCAGAGTTATAGAATTTACTGTTAAGCAATTACATTTTTAAATACATCGCTATGATGACTACTACTTTGAACAAAAGTGCTAACCGAGTTGTGCTGGAGAACATTAGCTGGCAAACATATCAAGATTTGTTGCTAGATTGTGCAGAACAACCAGGAATTCGCTTGACCTACGATCGAGGTAAATTAGAAATTATGACACCATTAGATCCTCATGAAAGTAACTCGGAAGTGATAGGTCGTTTTGTTACAGCATTAACAGAAGAACTGAATATAGAAATTCGCAGTTTAGGTTCAAGAACCTGTCAACGCGAAGATTTGGCACGCGGGCTTGAACCTGATAAATGTTTTTACATTGAAAATGAAGCTATTGTTCGCAGTTTAGAGCAAATCGATCTGAATGAATATCCCCCACCAGATTTAGCAATTGAAATTGATATTACCAGTAGTTCAATAAATAGATTAGGCATTTACACAGCTTTAGGTGTTCCTGAAATTTGGCGTTATGATAATGGGCGGTTGGTAATTTTGCAGTTAGAAGATGGGGAGTATAGAGAGTGCGATCGATCTCCGAGTTTACCTCTGTTAACGTCAGCAGAAATTATGCGGTTTTTGGAATTAGGAAAAACGATGGGAGAAACAAGTTTAATTCGGTTGTTTCGAGAATGGGTGAGGAGTCAGGTGAAGGAAGGAGAGTGAAAAAAAGCAATTATCCAACCCCTGTTAATTTTAAATAGTCACTGGAAATAGGACTATTTAAAAAACCTTGCTCTCGCGCTTTTTGGAACCATTTATTTGCTTCTATTGGATATGCTGATTTAACCAATTGGTTAGAATCTCATCAGGCATAAATAAGCAAAAAAGTCCGCGCAGGCGGACTTCGTTTGTATAGCCCCAGATTTCCAATCTGCGGGAATCTTCAGGAGGAACAACCCGTGAATTTAACAGAAAGATTACAAGAACATCTAACTCAAATTGTGCGCGATCGCGATCCCTATCTCTCCTCAGCAGGTCATTTTTTTGTCCAGCAATATATCCGCGAACAATTCCAACAATGGGGAAATGTAGAAACTCACGAATTTGCTGTTAGAGGTCAAACTCATCAAAATTTGATTTTAAATTTACCACCTTTAACTAAAAACCAAGAAAAATATCCGCCAATTTTAATCGGCGCACATTATGATGCTGTGCCAAATTGTCCGGGTGCAGATGATAATGGTACAGGTGTTGCTGTATTGTTGGAATTAGCGAAAGCATTTGCCGCTAAACCTTTGAAATATCCCGTGCGATTAGTTGCTTTTGATATGGAAGAATATGGTTTACTTGGTAGTCAGGAATATGCTGCCAAATTAAAGCAAGAAAAGCAACGTTTGCGCCTGATGATTTCTTTGGAAATGTTGGGTTATTGTAATCATGCGCCTAACTCTCAACGTTACCCAGCGGGATTAGAAAGGTTTTACCCAAATACAGGTAATTTTATTGCTTTGATTGGTAATTTAACGACTATTCCCGATCTAATTAAACTGAGTCGAAATATCCGCAAAAGTGGCACACCTGCGGAATGGTTGCCAGTGCCAAATCAAGGTAAAGTTGTGCGGCAAACTCGCTTGAGCGATCATGCTCCTTTTTGGGATAATGGTTATCGATCGATGATGATTACCGATACAGCTTTTATGCGAAATCCTCATTATCATCAAGTTAGCGATCGCATCGAAAATCTCGACTTAAATTTCCTTACAGGAGTTTGTCTTGGCCTAGAAATTGGCTTAAGAAAATTATGATTGCTCTTGTTGAAATTTTTTCTCCATTTCCTCTCGATATTTTTCTAAATATAGCCGGATGCGATACAAACTTGTACCTTTAGCTAACACATTTTTCCAAATGTCTAGACCTTTTTTATCTACATTGCGACCTAACACTTCTTGGTACATTTGATTAATCGCTGCTTCGGCTTCTCGACTATAAGCAATATCACGGCGAATCTCGCAAATAGTCCTATACCGATCTAATTCTTTTGTCCAAGTTACTATTCCTGGATAATCAACTTCTCTCCCCAATACTTCTATGTAAATTTCATTAATTTGTTCTATGTCAGAAAGTTTTCCTAAATAGCTCTGACGTTCTGCTTCTGGGTTTCCTCTCAATATAGGAGAAAAAATTCCTTGCCAACCACAGTCAAGTGCTTGAACTGGGTTTGCTAAAGTACTTACTAGTAAAAAACCAGAAGTAAACATGAGGAAATTAGACAAACTTTTAGTTTTCATGGCTAATTTTGCCTGATTTGTTATCTTTTATTTCTGGCTTCTGGACTGCGTGCGATCGATCTTTCCACTTCCCGCAAGCTTTTACCTCTAGCTAATTCTGATTGCCAAGTCCTTAAACCATTTCGGTCTACATTTCTCCCCAAAACTCGCCGATAAATATTGTTGATTGTATTTTCTGCTTCTTGACTGTACGCCAGTTCGCGCCGAACATAGCTCAAAGACCTACCTCTTTGTAACTCTCTTGACCAAGTTCTTAGTCCGTCATAATCAGCATTTCGCCCTAATACTTGGCGATAAAGTCTGTTAATCTCATCATAGTACTGGGAACGCTGTCCCCCATCGTATCTGTTCCGATCGTTCCAATCCCGGTCATACCGATCGCTATCGTAATCATATCTTTGCTTATTTCTTAAGTCTGAATTGCTGCTCTGGTCGGGCAAACTCAGGAAGTTCTTGTCTTTCTGAAGAATCTTTTGAGCATTAACTGATTCTGCTAAACTAAAATATGTTAATGCGACAGTAGTAGATATTGCTGCACTAGCGACCACAGCGAATCTCATTTCCTTGTCCCACTTGTGTAAAAGTTATCTATTTTGACTTTAAATTATTTTGTGTAACTCAGAATGTTTTCTTTCAAATTCTTATCAAGAACTAACTAGTTCGGCTGAAGTTAGTTTCTTACTTGACGATACCTTGAATATGTCGTATCCTTAAATTAAGGACGCTAAGTAATTCTTAGGAGGCTAAATGCCTGCTCCATCTGTAGAACAAAAGTTATCGAGGGGGTGGCAAGAGGTTTTAGCGCCACACGGTATGGGCTACCGGATCAAGCTACTATCTCAACTGCTAGCACGTAAATTCCAAGAGCGACTTGAGCCTCACGGTTTAACGCCTTTTCACTGGGTTGTGTTGTGTTGCTTATGGCAGGAAGACGGCTTAGCGACTTCTAGCATAGGTGACAAGCTGCAACAGGTGGGCGGTACTTTGACGGGAGTGCTCGATCGCATGGAACAGCGGGGACTAGTGCGCCGAGAACGAGATACCCGCGATCGCCGAGTTTGGCGAATTTGGTTAACGGATGCCGGAAAAGAGTTGAAGTTCGTCTTACCGCCAATTGCTGAAGAATTACGAGAAGAAGCTTTTCAAGGTATCCCAGA
The DNA here is from genome assembly GCF_015207735.1 of [Phormidium] sp. LEGE 05292. Lineage (GTDB taxonomy): Bacteria > Cyanobacteriota > Cyanobacteriia > Cyanobacteriales > Aerosakkonemataceae > Floridanema. The sequence goes on along the minus strand of NZ_JADEWG010000028.1, from coordinate 43,303 downwards.
CAGCCAGCGCCAACTACTTTCGGAAGTGCTGGATTTGGCGATCGCTAATCTCTCCTAACCCAACTTGCGGAAGATTAGTTGATATCTCTAGGGGATGAGGCTGTTATTAATTAATTTTTGTAAAATGGTACGCATACTAAATAAACAAGTCCGTAGTTAAAGCTAAGTACACTAAATATTCCAGATTACTTAACGAATTTACCAAGAGACTGAAATTATGAAACGCACAAACACTGCTGTACTAAACGGAAAAAAACCAGTTGTAGAACCAGAATTAGAACCGACGATAGATTCAACGGTGACAGAACAAGAATTGCTGGCACCGGAGAGAGAAGAATTAGAAAAAAGAATAAAAGAACCGCTTCCTCCCCAAAAAGCGCCGAAAAAAGGGCCAAAGAAATTCATTTTGGCAGCATTGGGAATCGGTGCGATCGCCACAGCGGGCACATTTGGTTATAACTACTGGCAGTTTGCTTCCACTCACGAAGAAACAGACAACGCCACCGTTGCCGGACACATTCTTAATGTCAGTAGCCGGATCAACGATACCGTCAGTGACGTATTAGTGGATGATAACCAACAAGTACGCAAAGGTCAGCCATTGATCAAACTTGATCCCCGCGACTTTGAAGTGAAAGTGCAAAGTAGCCAAGCCGCATTAGAAGCCGCACGCCGTCAAGCGAACGCCGCCCAAGCCAATATCAGTTTAGCTGCCCAAACTACCCAAGGCAAAACAGCCACAGCCCAAGGAGATGTCCAAGCAGCTGTAGCCGCTATTTCCACCGCCCAAGCTGCATTAAAAGAAGCCCAAGCCGGAGTTCCGAGATCGCAAGCCATTGTTACAGCAGCCCAAGCAGGTATTCCCAGTGCCCAAGCCGCAGTTAAGGAAGCCGAAGCGGGTGTAGGATCGGCACAAGCGCAATTAGCAAATACAGAAGCGACTTTACAACGAGCCCAAGCCGACTATAATCGTTACCAAGCTTTGTTTCAGCAAGGTGCAGTTTCTAGACAACAACAGGAAACTGCCAGAGCAGCTTACCAAGTAGCTTTAGCGCAAAGAAACGCCGCCCAACAAGGAATTCAACAAGCCCAAGCCAGAGTCGCTCAAGCAAATGAAGGTGTAGCCACCGCCCAAGCCAAATTAGATGAAGCGAGAGTGGGAGTAGCCAGCGCCCAAGCCAAAGTCGCCCAAGCCCAAGAACAAGTAGTACAAGCCCAAGCGAAATTAGCTGCATCTCAAGGTGGACTGCAACAAGCAACGGCGGGTGGTCAACAAACAGAAGTAAATCGCAGACAATTTGAAGCAGCACAAGCAGCTATCTCGCAATCGGAAGCAGCCCTCAAAGATGCTCAGCTGCAATTATCTTACACCGATATTACGGCTCCCGCTGATGGTAAAGTCGGTCGTAAGTCGGTAGAAGTTGGGCAAAGAGTCCAAGCCGGAACTCCTTTAATGGCAATAGTTAGTAATGATTATTGGGTAACTGCTAATTTCAAGGAAACGCAGTTGGAAAACATGAAGCCTGGACAAGAGGTAGAAATTAAGCTTGATGCTTTTCCGAATCATACTTTTAAGGGTCGAGTTGATAGTTTTTCTCCTGCTTCTGGTGCTCAGTTTGCTTTGTTACCTCCTGATAATGCGACGGGTAACTTTACAAAGGTTGTGCAACGCATTCCTGTAAAAGTAATTTTTGATTCTGAAAGTATCAAAGGTTATGAGTCAAGAATTTCTCCTGGGATGTCAGCTGTTGTAACTGTGGATGTGAAGTAAGGGGACTGGGGACTGGGAAAATTCGATCGGGATTTACAGATTTACTAGATTTCTTGATTAATCCTGTTCATTAATCCCGTTCATTAATCCTGCTGATTAATCCCGTTCATTAATCCCGTTCATTAATCCTGCTGATTAATCCTGTTCATTAATCCCGTTCATTAATCCTGCTGATTAATCCCGTTCATTAATCCCGTTCATTAATCCTGCTAATTAATCCTGTTCATCATGTAAATCCATAAATCCCGATCCTTTCTGCTAGCCTTTAATAAGTAGCGATTTCCAGAACTATGAAATACCATCAATTGGGCAAGAGTTCTTTAAATGTTTCCACCATCGGACTAGGGTGCATGGGAATGTCTGATTTTTATGTAGGTGGCGATGAACAAGAGTCAATTGCTACCATTCATCGTGCCTTAGATTTAGGTGTGAATTTCCTCGATACTGCTGATATGTATGGGGTAGGAAAAAATGAAGAATTGGTAGGAAAGGCAATTAAAGATCGCCGGGAAGAAGTGATTTTAGCTACTAAGTTTGGCAATGTTCGATCGCCTAATGGTGAGTTTTTAGGTGTGAATGGAACACCGGAATATGTCCGCCAAGCTTGTGATGCGAGTTTACAACGTTTGGGAATAGATATTATCGATCTTTATTATCAACATCGAGTCGATCCCAATGTGCCAATTGAAGAAACTGTCGGCGCAATGGCGGAGTTAGTACAAGCGGGAAAGGTGCGGTTTTTGGGACTTTCCGAAGCTGCGCCGGGAACAATTCGCCGAGCAAATGCAGTGCATCAAATTACGGCTTTACAAACAGAATATTCCCTTTGGACTCGCGATCCTGAAGATGAAATTTTGCCAACTTGTCGCGAGTTAGGGATTGCTTTTGTAGCTTATAGTCCTTTGGGTAGAGGTTTTTTAACAGGACAATTTAAAAGTATTGATGACTTAGCGCCAGATGATTGGCGACGTTATACTCCTCGCTTCCAAGGGGAGAATTTTCAAAAGAATTTGGATTTAGTGAAAAAGATTGAAGAATTAGCCAAAGAAAAGGGTTGTCAACCTTCTCAATTAGCTTTAGCTTGGCTGTTAGCTCAAGGTGAAGATATTGTCCCAATTCCAGGTACAAAAAGAATCAAATATTTAGAGGAAAATGTGGCAGCGGCGGAAGGAGTTGCTTTAACTTTGGATGAGTTGGAAATGATCGATCGCATTGCTCCTAAAGGTGTCGCTTCTGGAGAACGTTACCCTGAAATGTCACTGAAAACTGTTAACCTCTAACCTGGGATATAATTTGATGTTTGGTTGATTTGACATAATGTAGAGACGTTATATATAACGTCTCTACAAATTTTTTATATATTCTAACTTAAGTTATAAATTCATTATTCAACTGCTCCACAAAACCAAATTTTCAGTAATAATTGAAGAAATGTTAATTAACTAAAAAATATGGCTTTTAGTACAAAAAAGTTGATCCCGAATATACCAGCATTTAAATCGAGGAATTATCGCCTTTTCTTTGCAGGACAAGGTTTGTCATTAATTGGCAGTTGGATGACTCAAGTCGCTACAATTTGGTTAGTTTATAAGCTATCCACATCACCTTGGCTATTAGGAATAGTGGGATTTTCTAGCCAAATACCTAGTGTGGTATTTCTCCCCATTGCAGGGGTATTTGTAGAACGTTGGAATCTCCATCGAGTCATCATTGCCACGCAAGTATTAGCAATGATTCAGTCATTAGCTTTAGCTGTGTTAACTTTAACGGGAAGCATTGATATTTGGCATTTAATTTTACTCAGTTTATTTCAGGGGACAATCAATGCTTTCGATGCGCCAGCACGTCAAGCTTTTGTTCCTGAAATTGTGGAAAAAAGAGATGATATGGCAAATGCGATCGCCCTCAATTCTGCTATGTTTAATGGAGCCAGATTAATTGGCCCTGCTATTGCTGGTATAGTATTAGCAACAGTAGGAGCAGGTTATTGTTTTCTCATAGATGGACTTAGCTACATAGCAGTAATTTTAGCTTTATTAGCAATGAAACTAAAGCCTCATGTTGTAAGCTTAAATACTAAAGGAAATTCCTTACAAAGGTTAAAAGAAGGATTTGTTTATACTTTCGGTTTTCCCCCGATTCGTGCCATCATCTTGCTACTAGCATTAGTCAGTTTTATGGGAATGCAATATACAGTTTTAGTTCCTATATTCGCTACAAAAGTTTTAAATGGTGGCGCAGATGCTTTAGGATTTTTAATGGCAGCATCGGGAGTTGGTGCATTAGTAGGTGCAGTGTATCTTAGTATGCGGAAAAGCGTGGTGGGATTGGGTAAAATAATTGCCTATTCTCCAGCAATTATGGGAATAGGTTTAGTTGCTTTTGGCTTATCCCGTGTGTTGTGGTTTTCTCTAATTATGATGTTTCTAGTTGGGTTAGGTTTTATACTACAATTTGCCTCCAGCAACACCTTATTGCAAACCATTGTCGAAGATGATAAAAGAGCCAGAGTACTCAGTATTTACACATTGGCATTTTTCGGAGTTATCCCCTTTGGTAACTTATTCGCTGGCGGATTAGCTAATTATATTGGTGCGCCCAATACAGTTATAATCAGCGGTATATTTTGCATTTTAGGTTCCTTATATTTTGCCCGACAACTACCACGCCTCAAGCCATTAGTACACCCTATTTATGCCAGAATGGGCATTCTTCCTCAAGCCAAAAATTAAAAAATATGTTAAAAGAGAATAGAGTTAAGCCTAACATTGCTGAAATAATTCCTTTGATAGAAGCGCAAAGCGCCCATGAATTGTTAGAAAAGTCAGCAGTTATGGGAGAAATTGTTCTAATCTGTAATCAATTATAAAAACTATGACTGAAATATCAAATGGAAAAGTGCCGCAAAGTGTGCCATCAAACCAGGTGCCTTTAAAAGTTTGGATAGGGGTTTTTGGCGCAATGATAGGCGCATTCATGGCAGTTTTAGATATCCAAATTACTAACGCTTCTTTGCGGGAAATTCAAGCAGCTTTAGGCGCAACCTTAGAAGAAGGTTCTTGGATTTCTACTTCTTATTTAGTAGCAGAAATTGTCGTAATTCCTCTGACTGCTTGGCTATCACAAGTATTTTCTATTCGCTGGTATTTGTTGGTAAATTCTGCCCTGTTTATCTTATTTTCAATGGCTTGTGCTTGGGCTTGGGATTTAAATTCAATGATTTTATTCCGGGCTTTGCAAGGCTTTACTGGCGGTGTTTTAATTCCGATGGCTTTTACCACTATATTAACTACACTTCCGCCAGCAAAACAACCAATTGGAATAGCAATGTTTGGTTTAACAGCTACTTTTGCTCCTTCAATCGGGCCAAGTTTAGGAGGGTGGTTAACGGAAAATTTTGGCTGGCAATATAACTTTTATCTTAATTTAATTCCTGGTCTTTTGATGATTGGTGCAATTTGGTATGGAATTGCCCCTCAAAAATTAAAATTGGATTTATTAAAAGGTGGTGATTGGTGGGGAATTATTTCTATGGCGATCGGCTTAGGTTCTCTACAAGTTATTTTGGAAGAAGGAACCCGCAAAGATTGGTTTAGTTCAGATTTTATTGTCCGGTTTACCATAATTGCAGCAATATTTTTCCCACTTTTCCTATTTATTGAATTTACCCGTAGACGACCTTTTATCAATCTTAGATTATTGGGAAGGCGTAATTTTGGATTATCTGCGATCGTTAATGTTACTTTAGGGGCAGCAATGTATGGTTCGCTGTATCTATTACCCCTATATTTAGGTCAAATTCAAAACTATAACGCTATGCAAACAGGGGAAGTTTTGATGTGGGCAGGAATTCCTCAATTATTTATTATTCCTTTCCTCCCTAAATTGCAGCAAAAAATAGATGTGCGCGTCATGGTAGGAGTAGGAATCAGTATCTTTGCGATTAGTGCTTTTATGAATTCTAACTTAACCAATTTAACTGGATATGAGCAATTAAGAATATCGCAAATTGTCCGAGCAATGGGACAACCTTTAATTATGCTTCCTTTAACTTCAATTGCGACATCTGGCATTGAAAAAGAACAAGCTGGTTCTGCTTCTGGTTTATTTAATATGATGCGAAATTTAGGTGGTTCTATAGGAATTGCCGTATTAGGAACTTTACTCACCAGAAGGGAACAATTTCATTCTAATCGCTTAGGAGAAGCTGTTTCAATTTATAGCCCAGAAACTCAAGAAAGAATCAATCAATTAACTCAGTTTTTTGTGAGTAAAGGTGCAGATTTAGCCACAGCACAAAATCAGGCATTAGCAGCTATTAGTAATGTTGTGCGTCGGGAAGCTTACATAATGGCTTTTAATGATTGTTTCTATTTAGTTGGTTGTGCTTTATTATTAAGTGGAATTGCTGTGTTATTCTTTAAAAAAGTTAAGGCGGCTGGTGGTATGGCTGCCCACTAAATACAAAGTATGGAAAACTTCTCAAATTTACAACGTCACTTACCATTAGAAGGTAGCTATAATATTCGGGATATTGGAGGTTATGTTACTGTTGATGGTTATCAAACACGCTGGAAAACCATTCTGCGTTCAGATAGTTTGCATCGACTTCCGTTAGCAAGCCAACAAGCAATAATTGATTATGGTGTAAAAACAATTATTGACTTACGCTATGCTTCTGAAGTACAGAATAGACCTAGTGTTTTTGCTGAATCAAAACAGATAAAATATCTAAATATTCCCTTGTTTGAAAATGAACTATTAGAACAGTTAAAACCCTTAAAAACTCAGGCAAAAAACTACTATATTTGGTTAGATAGCTGTCAAGCACAGTTTCGGAAGATTTTAGAAACGATTATTGAGAGTTTACCATCACCAGTTTTAATTCATTGTACTGGGGGAAAAGATCGCACTGGTTTAACTATTGCTTTGTTGCTGAGTGTGGCAAATGTACCAGTACATACGATTGTGGAAGATTTCGTTTTAAGTGGGGATTATCTTGCACCTTTGTATGCACCTTTGTTACCAAAAGCCAGGGAACTTGGCAATGCTTATATGTTTGAATGTCGTGCGGAAACTTTGTTAGATACTTTTAAATATTTAGATGATAAATATGGAGGAGTAATTGCTTATCTCAAAACAATTGGGTTAACAAATGAGCAAATAAGTCTCTTGCGCGATTTGCTTGTGGAAGCTCAGCTAAATTAGTCAAGTTGGTTTAATGATTACTTACATTCACATTTAAAATATAATTACTAATACTTGAATGAGCAACGTAAGCTATGACTCAAACACCACGAAAAATTCCCCGTCGTCAAGGAAGATTATTCCCAGAATTCACAATACCCCCAGAAGAACTAGCCAGACGCAAAGCCGAAAAAGATGCCCGATGTCAGCGAAGTAGAGTAGTTTTTGAACAAGTTCGCCCTCAATTGATAGATGATCATTACAACTGGTTCATTATTATCGAACCAAACAGTGGTAGTTATTTTATCGACCCTGATGAAGAGGTAGCGGTTCAAAAAGCGCGTCAAAAGTACCCTAGTGGTTGGCTTGTTACTTTCCGAATTAATGAGACAGGAGCCTGTGGCATGATATGATTTCGGGCAAGTTCGGTGAGATTGGAGAGCTAATTTTTGAAATTGATTTAATTACCGCTGATGGAGAAAGATTTCCTGTCGAAGTTTTACTAGATACGGGTTTTACTACTGGCTGGCTAGCACTTGATACCCAAGATGCAGAAAGTTTAGGATGGTCTGTGATTGAACGTAATCGGACAATGCAGACAGCACGAGGCTGGGAGTATTTTGACATATATGAAGGAAGAGTTGTACTGGATGGACAGGAGTACATAATTCCGGTTTTAGCTGGGGATGGAATTCCTGAATCTTTATTGGGTTTACAATGGTTGAAAATGCTGCCATTAACGGTGAATTTTGCCGATGGATTGTTGACTTTGGGGTAAATAGAAAAACTCTACTAATTAACCTCAATAGGTGGATGTTCTCCGATCGCATAAAGTACCCGTCGCAAATTAACAACACCCTCCCTATTGAGTTGCAATTCTTCCACTGTCACTCTTCCAATCGGAGTTAATCCAATTATCAAAGTAAATTCATCGTTCAACGCAAAATGATCGCTCCATTGTTGTTGGCGTGGATGGTAAAGTTTCACAGTTTCACTACTTACGCGATCGCGCCCTTCAGTTTTATTGTATTTGTGATTGTTACATCCCTGACAAGCCAAAGCTAAATTATCTAATGCAGTCTCTCCACTTTTACTAATGGGTATTATATGTTCAATTGAAAATGCTTGAATAGCAAAACGTGCCTGACTTTTGCAATACTCACAACAATTAAAAGCCCTTTCAGCTACAGCCTTTTTCTGAGCAAATGTAACTCGACTCTCAGACATAGTTTGGCACCTGAATGCCTAAATTTTCCATTAGTTCCGTCAGCGAAATCTTTCTAATCTGTGACAACTCTACTAAATATTCTATTCTTTGTGCTTGCAATTTTTCTATTTGTTCAGTCAATTTCAATAACTGTTGATGCTCCTCTGTTGTTAGAGTTTCAGCTTGTCGTTTAACAATTAATTCATCATATTGCTTTTGTATATCTGAAGGAATTACCTGATTAATTTTTAGCAGCAATTCTGCTTCAATTTGTGGTAACTTATTAGCTCTACGCTGTGCTTGTAATGCAATAACTTGAGTTACAAATTTCTCTAAATCTGGTAAACTTAGTTGGGAAACAGCTTTTAGTAATTCTTCTGAAGACATTTGAATTTCAACTTTGACTGTTGACATTTTTGCTTTCTCCAGACAGTGTATTAATATATTATCACAAGGCTTTTCAGGAGACTTGTTGTTTCCACTTCTTAAAATACGATCGCCCTTGCCATTTTAAACTAGTACCCAGCTACACCCTTTTTTTCTGGATGATAAGCGGTAATAGTTACCTTTTGATCCGGTGTATAAATCGCTTCAACTTTTGCCCATTTGTAGTGATACCAATCTACCTTAATTCTGTCACCTTCAGCTGGCTGGCTACTAATGCGTCTGTAGCCAGCTTGCTGCATAATCTCTTCAAATTTATGGGTAGGTAAAGTTTTGCTAATAATTTTACCTATCCCGTCAATTTGATGTTTATCGAGGGTCATAGTCTCCCTGATAGGTGCTGTATATCCGGTATCCGGGTAATACTAGCGCCAAACCAGCGAAACTATGTATAGTTCCGGGGTAGCTTCTTTCTGCTCTGCTACCACCGATGCGAAAATTCCATGAGCCAAACCAAGCGTAGATCCCTGGAACTAGAGCGTCCATACTGTATGCGATCGCTCTTTTTTTTTCCCCTGGAATTGGTTCTGCTTCTTTAAATGAACGCTTGTGATCTTTGTAGTGATATGCGCTATTTAAAGCTAGCATTCTAAGTCCCTCTTTGTTCATTAATAATGATATCTTAATCTTCGTAAATTTAGAGAACGTAGTTGTCTCTTTTGGTTGTTTACTATTTCAACATAACACAATTTTACACCCCCTCAAATAAATCTTTCTCATGATTATGAAAATTTACTCCTCTTGACATAATTAGCCGTGAAGCTTATATGAGGTTATCAAAAAATTAAGAAAAAATCAGATCGTACATAATTTATAAAATGCACGACCTTAAATTTTAATCTAGTTTATAACTCTACAAATGACGACTGCCATCTGGCATAGTGGCTCCAGTTAACATAGCCTCTTGCCATTGATTTTTGGTAGCTTCCATGAATGCACCACGCAGGCTAGCACCACGCAAATCTACTTTACTCATTTGTGCGACACAAAAGTTAGCTCCCCATAAGTAAGCATCTCGCAAACAAGTTTCCGCTAAAATAGCATCGTACAAATTAGCCATGTTTAAATTCGCGCCTGTTAAGTCAGCTTTACTCAAATTTGTGGCACTCAAATCAGCTTTACTTAAATTGGCGGCACACAAATCAGCTTTACTCAAATTAGCGGCTGTTAAATTAGCTGCGTGAAGATTTGCTCTAGTTAACATGGAAACGCGCAACTGAGCATTGCTTAAATTACTAGCTAATAAATTAGCTCCGCTTAAGTTAGCGCCACTTAGTTTTGACTCGCTTAAATTAACTCCTTCTAAATCTACACTATTGAGATCTACACCATTTAACCAAGCATTACTTAATTTGACTCCGTTTAGTATTGCTCCCCGCAATATTGCGCCACTAAATTTAGCTCCGTTAAGATTAGCCCAACTCAAGTTAGCATCTACTAAATTGGCGGCTCGGAAGTTAATTCCCCGTAAATCTGCGCCACAAAAATTTACACCTTGTAAGTTGGCTAAACGGAAGTTAACTGCGCTAAGAATTGCGCCGCTTAATCTGGCTCCTTTGAGTACGGATTTAACCAAATAAGCTCCTTGAAGATTTGCTTTTGTTAAATCCGCATTTGTTAAGAATGCTTCATTAAGTTTGGCAAAAGTTAAGTCTGCTCTGTGAAGAAAAGCTTCACTTAAATTAGCTCCTGTTAAATGCGCTCGTTTGAAGTTTGCTGCTGCTAAGTAGGCATTGGAAAGGTTGATTCCTGTTAAATTGGCACTTTCCAAGTTAGCACCAATTAAATTAACTCCGGTAAAATCTCTTTCCCCTGCTGCGTAGCGTTTCAGTAATTCATGGGCATCCATTATGATTAATCTCCTTAATAGTGGTAAAAATAGTCTCTAGTTATAGCTTGCCCAATAAATAGCAAAAAAAATATTAATTTTTTTGCTGTAAGCCATCACTTTACTTGCTATAACATGAAGAATTTTTACTTTTACTGCTAAACTTAGAGAAAGGAATTCAGTTTTATCTAAATCGTGCAATTTATCTGCCGTCAGGTAGCCCAAGATATTGGCTAAACTCGCCCCGATAAATTATTTAGCTCAACCTTAACGTGAAATTAGGCTTGCATATATTCAACATTGGCAGCTAGTTGCTCTAATTCATGTTTAGATAATGGCGCAATTAAGACATAGAAAAAACGTTCATCATCCCAAATTAAAATTGCTGGACTATCTTTATGTCCAATGTAAAGACGCTCTCCGTTTAGCTGAGGAACAGACATATTATTTGCCCTTTTAATTTGATAGAGAGACACCATCTGTCCTCCTTTTAGCTTATAGGTAAAGCGAATACCTTGAGTTTCCCCAAAATCGCAAAAACTACCTCCCATTAGCTTGGCTTTGTTGTTGCTGACGTAGGGAACATCAGAGGTAAAAGTTAACTGATTTTGGAAGTTTTTCACAATCTTCATGGGATTAGAAGAGGAAAAATCTACAGGGCTTTGTTTTTGCGAAACTGAACGGAGATGATCTTTGAAAATTTTATCAATCCCTTGCCAATTTTTTTGTAAAAAGGCTTCGGAAGCCATGACAAGTTTTGTCGAATTGGCAGAAGAATCGGTTTCTTGCAGTTTGGCAATTACTTGTTTTTGTTGAGTTAGTTGAGTTTGGGCGGTGTTAAGTTGTTGGTGTAAATAGTAATTATTTAAACCGAAGGCGATCGCTAACAATGCTGCAATCCCAGTTACTAGATTATTCCGGCGAAAAACCGAAAGTTTTAATTGTTTAATTTTAGATTGATGAGCAGTTTGAGCCGCTGATAAAATCTTTGTTCGCAAATGCGGTGGTGGTGCTACTTCTGGTAAATAAGCCATCATTTCTCGCACTTCTCGGAGACTATCAACTTCTGTAGCGAGTTCAGGATATTCTCGTAATAACTGCTGAAATTCTTCGGCTTCTTCTGAGGAAAGATCGCCTAAAACGTATCCAGCGGCTAACTCTTGAATGCGTTCTGAAGGAAAATATTTAGACATAGTACATCTTAATTATTCGATTAATTCTTTCAAGTTTTGTCTAAGTGTTAGTAAGCCTTTACGTGCCCAAGTTTTTACTGTACCTAAAGGAGTATTTAATTGTTGAGCAATTTCTGAATGAGAATGTCCTTCATAGTAAGCTAATTCTAAAACCTGACGCTGTTTAAGGGGGAGTTTTTCTAAAGCTTGGCGAACAATTTCTTGACGTTCACTTAAAGAAATTTGTTCCAAAGGTGGATTACTATCAGTTCCAATTGTCATAGTTTGTTGCGATCGCTGAAGAAGTTTTAGTTTGCTACTACGCGATCGCAGTCGATCGAGGGCACGCGATCGGGTAAGCACTGACAAAAAGCTACTCAAAGACCCCCGATTCGGATTATAAGAATGATTACGCCAGAGCAGCAAAAAAATTTCTTGGGTGAGATCTTCAGCTTCTTGGGGATTAGTTAAGATTCTCAAAGATAAACCATAAACAAGGCTGGAATAGCGATCGTAAAGCACAGTTAATGCAGAAGTTTCCCCCGCCTGCAAAGCATGAAACAATGCTGCATCCGTTTCTTGTGCTAGATTTTTCGATAATCCATTTGTGGGATTAGAGTCAGTATTTTTCACTAGATAGTTGCTTACAGAAAGCTTTAACGCTAATTCGGATTTACATTTCACAGCGTCTTGATTCAGGATTATCAGAGTGTTATTTATATTACGGATTAGAAAGCAATTTAGATGTTTTATTGTAGCATCTCAGGTAGTGTTGATTGGATTAGTATATGAATTCTTTAAAGCAATACTGTTTTTGCCTGCTCGATCAAGAGTTAATGCCAACAGCGGTAAAAGTTGCTACTGTAGTTGGGACACTTTTATTTATAATCAATCACGGATCTGCTGTGATTAAAGGAGAGATGAATCGCGATCGCTGGATTTCTGCTGGCTTCACTTACATTGTTCCTTACTGTGTCAATATTCACGGACAATATATAAGCCGGATGCGGAGGCGCAAATCTCTTTAACGCCTCTTAGTTTCTAACTAAAAAACCAGCGCGTTCCTGCAATTAAGTAATAAACTCCGGCAATTATTAAAGCAATACTACCAACTCTGACAATTAATTCGGAATAATTTAGTAATACCCTTGTTTGCTTTGCTAAACCAGTCAATACACTGGCGAGAAAGATAATCATGGTGTAACCAAAACCATAACTAATCATTGTAATTGTTCCCAAAATTTGGGAACCAGTTGCTGCACTTGCCGCCAACACAGCAAACAATACGGGACTAGCACAGGGAGAACTCACTAAAGCAAAGGTTACACCCACTCCTAAAGGGCCTAAATTAGAAGCATTGACATTTATTTGAGGTAGAGGTAAACGGATAATTCCGATTAAGCTCAACCCCATAATTAGGATGATAAATCCGACAATTATATTGATATAACCGCGATACTCAACCATCACTGCACCAGCGAAGGAAGAAGCTAATCCAAACAAACTGAGAATGGTTACAACCCCTAAAACAAATAAACTTGCCTTGATGAAAGCATCTCGACGAGAAGTAATGTTGCGCGTGCCAATGTAGCTGAGATTAATCGGTAAAAGTGCCAAGATACAAGGGGAAATACTAGCAAGCAGTCCGCCGACAAATGCTAAAGGAACTAATACTAATGGATTAGCTGTATTTTGACTTTTTAACCATTGTTGGTAACTGTTTTCTACGACTGCTACTAGAAGATCGATTTGCAGGGAAACTGGCCCACTAATCATCATGGCTACGATCGAACCGAGTAGTACTAAACCACTAAAAATTAACGAAGTTTTGCGGATTTTAAAGCTGTTAGTTTTAGTGGTGGTTGGTTGGCGATCGAATTTTTCAATTTGTGACATGGGAATCTCTCGAAACTTTATTACGTGCGTTCAAAAAGTGACAAAAACTCCTGTAAAGGAGAAAGTTTTTGATAAACTTGCTCCCTCAATAAAAGGTTGTTCTCCATCAGGTAGAATGCAGCGGAATATTTTTGACGGAGAAGCCTTTATTAACCAATAATCTGATAGCTTTTTAAGAACTACCTTTTAGCAATAGCTGAATTCAGCACAGAGGTATAAGCAGCTTTACTGGGATTTTTGCTGTGTTGCACCAAGATATTTCCTGTAGCTGGATCGATAATGGCAACTGTTGCAGTTTTGGATTTATTTCCAGCAAAAAATTTCTCAAGTCCTAGCTGTCTGGCTCTAGCTTCTGAGCGCATAGTTTTAGCTTTATCGCTAACATCTAATACCACAAAATTGGCTTTTCCGGTGTACTCTCGACGCAACTGAGATAGGGTAGGTTCCAGAGTTTTACACGCGGGACACCAAGTAGCAAAAATATCTACAACTACAGGTTTTCCTTGCAGTTCTTTAGCTAATGGCCCACCGACATTTTTTAATTTTCCAGCGCAAGGATTGGGTTTAGCAGCACAGGGATTTGCTTGCGCGATCGCAGTATCAGTTTTAACAGCTGTTCTGGCTGTAGTTGCAGTTACTAAAGAAGCACTGAAAACCAAGCTGCTGATACATAGACCGAGTAATAATGCTGAAGGTTTACGCATAGTTAGCCTTTGAGTTTTATTAATGTTTTGGAGTGCAAGGACGCTATTACAGTCTGCAAGCCTATTTAATAGCTCAACTGTGTAGTAGCTACTCTTAATACGAAGCAACTGGGAATTTGGATTTAAATAAATCCAATATTGGATGAGAAACGTATATAAGGTAGTAAAGCAAGTTGCTATTTATAAGATTGACGCTGGTAGTAGGTAGTGGGTAGTCGATAATCGGATTCCTACTACCCACTACCCACTACCCATTACCCATTACCAATGAAAAGATAATGAATCGAGATTGGTTAGTTAGAAATGATGGGCAATATAAAGCAGAAGAAATTTCAGATGAGGCTGTAGATTTAAGTTCTCCTTATCGCCTTTATCGATTTTTAACTGATGTAGAAGATATCGTGCAGAATATTTCTGATGACTATCAACGACTTCAGGCAATTCGTCCGTTGGTGCGTCGTTTGCTGATTAGTTCGTCTTGGTTACAAGGAGAATATTTAGAACCCGATCCAGACACAGGTTGGTCAGTGCAAATGCTTTATGATGAGCCAGATTTTGCTTTAACAATACAAACTGTTAGTTGGTTGCCAGGAAAGGTTTCGCCGATTCATAATCATGGAACTTGGGGAGTTGTGGCGCTGATTAGTGGGCAGGAAAAAAATACTTTTTGGCGATGTTCTGACGATGCTAAATTGCCTAATTTTATAGAAAAAATTGGTGAGTGTATTTTAGAAACGGGAGATATAATTTGTTTAATGCCGGAGGTAATTCATCATGTAGAAGCGATCGCTAATACACCCACAATCAGCTTTAATTTATATGGTGAAACTAATTATGACCAAAGGTTTGAATACGATCCTTTCAACTGCTTAGTTAAGAATTTTTAATTAACTAATTCTTAATTAAAGTTAACTATTCATGCAAACTACCATCTGGCATTGTTGCACCAGTTAAAATTGCCTCTCGCCAGTCTGCACCATGTAAATAAGCACCCCGGAGACTGGCTCCTCTTAAGTCTGCTCCCCGCAATTCAGCTACCTTTAAATTAGCTCCCCACAGGTAAGCTTTTCGCAAACTGGAATTAGATAAATCGGCTTCACTTAAATTAGCCATATTTAGTTTTGCTCCTGTTAAATCAGCTTCATTCAAACTCGCAGTAGTTAAATCTGCTTTACTCAAATTTGCTTCACACAAATCTGCTTTAGAAAGTACTGAGCCTGTTAAGTTTGCTGCGTGCAAATTTGCTCTAGCTAATAATGAAACTCGCAATTGGCAATTACTTAAGTTAGTGGCAGATAAGTTAGTTGCTGTTAAGTTAGCACCACTTAATTTGGATTCACTAAAGTTAACACCCTCTAATTCCATGCCACTCAAATCTACACCATTGAGTAGAGCTTGACATAATTTTATTCCATTAAGTGATGCTCCTTGAAGTAAGGCACCACTTAATCTAGCTCCTGTGAGATTAGCCCAATTTAAATTAGCATTGCTAAGATTTGCAGAACGTAAATTAACTCCGCGTAAATCTGCTCCACATAAATTTATGCCTTCTAAGTTAGCTAAACGAAAGTTGACTGCGGTTAATCTAGCTCCACTTAGTTTGGTTCCTTTAAGTATTGACTTAATTAAAGTTGCTCCCTGCAAATTAGCCTTGGTTAAGTCGGCATTTGTTAACACTGCTTCGTTAAGTTTAGCAAAGCTTAAGTTCGCCCGATGTAGGAAAGCTCCTGCAAAATTTACTCCTGTTAATTGCGCCCGACTTAGGTTAGTGGCTCCCAAATATGCTCCAGAAAAGTTGGCGTTTGTCAAGTTAGCTTTTTCTAAATTAACACCGATGAGATTGATCTCACTAAAGTTTCTTTCTCCGAGTGCGTAACGTTCGATTAATTCATTAGCGTCCATTTCTTTGTTCCTTAGTAAAGCCTATATTAATCAGTCTAGATTTATTTTTCCTTAATCTCCACAGTAAACCTACATGAAAGAAATTTTTAAACAATTTTCAATATACTTTGACAGTAAAATATAAACAAATTTTAAGTATAGACGCTCAAAAAGACTATGATTAAAATAAAGGTTGAGATTATTACTAGCGTGAATAAGGTTACTTTTGCTGCTACCATAATTTATGGAACTAGGTTTTTGCTATTTATTCTATTAATGAATGCTTCTGCGATCGCTCCTGTACAATTTCTCCAACGTCAAGCGGCTTCTCTATTGCTGTACCAATCTGTTTTGAATGATGCGCCTGGTATAGCTTTCCTCAATTTACTGCAAGCTTTGAGACATCGTGATGCAGATGGGCTAAGTTACTTACAAGCTTATGGGCAATGGGTAAAGGCTTTAGCTAGCAAAAATCAAAGTTGGCAAGAACATTTATTAAGCAAAATTATCCGCGATCGAAATCCTTTTAGCCAACAAGCCCAATATCACAAATTAGCAGATTTGCCGCCAGCTTTAGTAGCGGCTGCTCGCCAAGATTTACAAGCATTACAAAGTCTTTATGAATGTAGCGGTGCTGATATTAGTTATTGGATACAAGAAGCTGCACAACTGGCTTTAGCTCCGGTTGTTTGGTATTTAGAATCTGACCAAGCAATTCTGCGATCGCCTCAAGAAATAAAGTTAATTGCCACTTGGCAAGAATTAGAAGATTGGACAGAGATTTTGGCAGATTTAGCAAATTATTATCGAGAATTTGGGACAGGTATATTTGCGGAATATCAAGCTTTTCGTTGGCAAGGTGGAGAATTAGTGGGGATTTTATATCCCGATCCGATTAACTTAAAAGAGTTAGTTGGCTATGAGTTACAACGAGAGGCGTTAATTAAAAATACCGAATTTTTACTAGCAGGTTATCCAGCACTTCATGTGTTACTATATGGCAGTCGAGGGACGGGAAAATCTTCTTTGGTGAAAAGTTTGTTGAATGAATATGGCGATCGCAATTTGCGGCTCATAGAAGTCGGCAAAACTGAACTCAAAGACTTACCATCAATTGTGGAAAAGATCCGCAATTTACCGCAGAAATTTATTATCTTTGTCGATGACCTTTCCTTTGAAGAAGATGATGATGCTTTCAAAGCTTTAAAGGTAGTTTTGGAAGGAAATTTAACCGCAAGACCGCAAAATGTGGTGGTTTATGCGACTTCTAATCGGCGGCATTTAATTCGGGAATTTTTTGCCGATCGACCCCGACCAAGTGATAACGATGAAGTTCATGCTTGGGATACAATGCAGGAAAAACTTTCGTTTAGCGATCGCTTTGGTTTAACCTTAACTTTTGAACCAACAGATCAGAAAACTTATTTAACAATTGTGCAGCATTTAGCGAATCAAGCCGCAATCAAATTACCCGCAGAAGAGATAGAACAGCGGGCGTTACAATGGGCGACTCGTCATAATGGTCGATCGGGACGTACAGCACGGCAATTTGTAGATTTCTTAAGAGCAGAATTGGCAATTTCAGGCTAATGCTCTCTACCCTTTGTTATAAGGAAAATAGCAGGAGTCCCTATTCCCAGAGGTAAAAATTATGAACATCCAACTGAAAGCGGAATACGAGCAATTTATCCAAACTCGAATTGCTACAGGCAGATATGAAAATGCTGAAGATGTAATTGTGAAAGCATTGAAACTGTTGGAGGAATGGGAGAATGGTTATCAGGAATGGGAAGAAGAAACTAAGAAAAAACTAGCAGCTGGGCTGGCTTCTATCGAACGTGGAGACGTAGTAGATGGTGAAGTAGTGATGGCACGACTGGAGGAGAAATTACGCAAAGCCCGTGAGACTCAAGGATGATGAAATTGTGGATAATGAGTAGATTTTAAATAGTTAGAAAATTAATGTCGTGCAGTGTTGTTTAATTTAGGAACGGTTAAGCAGATAGTGATTAATGAGCAAAAAATTAATCTTAATTTTATAATCTCAATCCGCGTACCTTTAGGTCTTGGTGTGGCTCAAAGAAAAAATTTCTATCCCAGGTTAGTGTTAAAAAGTTGCCATCTCATGTAAGTTATTATAGTTTCAACAAGCGTGAGCCAGATCTGCCTTGAGAAACGTTTCCATCATCAAAACAAGTTACCAAAAATACCATAGTTATTTTGTGGCTATCGTTGCTAATACGATCGTCTTAATTTTGACATGGTTTTTGCAACCTCTACTTACGCCAACGCTTTTTGCCCTATTTTATGCCTCAATTACTCTGACTTCCCTTTATGGTGGAAAAAAAGCAGGGATATTAGCTACAGTATTAGCAGGAATTACCTTCAAGTTTTTTTTCATTCCGCCAATTTACTCTTTAGCTATTGATTCAGGAAGAGAACTATTTCGGTTAATAATACTGTTGTCAGTGGCTTTGTTGCTGGTGTTTGTCAGTGCAGGTTTACGAAATGCTAAGTTACGAGTGGAAAGGAATTTACAAAAACTGCAAGAAACTCAGCAGTTGTTTGAAAGTTTTATGAAACATAGCCCTACAACGGCATATATTAAAGACGAAACTGGACGTTATATTTATGTTAATCAGACAGTTGAGCGAATATTCGCTCGCCAGCTTAAAGATTTTATTGGAAAAACAGACTTTGATTTTTTACCCTCCGAAGTAGCACAGCAATGGCGCAGTAATGATTTAGCTGTTTTAGCATCAAATCAAGGGATAGAATTTATCGAAACTGCCTTACAACCAGATGGAGAACATATTTATACTGCATTCAAATTTTCCCTTCCCAATGCTCAAGGTAGAAAATTATTGGCAGGTATATCATTAGACATTACTGAATCGCAACGTATTAAGGAAGCATTACATGAAAGTAATGAACGCTATCGTATTTTAGCTGAAGGTTTGCCCCAATTTGTTTGGATTTCCGCTCCTGATAGTCAACTTGAATACTGCAACCAATGTTGGTATGAATATACAGGTTTAAATAGAGAACAAACTTTAAATTCAGGTTGGGCTAAAGTTGTTTATCCTGATGATGTAGAACGGTTAATTCAGCGATGGAATGTAGCCGCAACAACTAAGGAAAGCTACGAAATAGAATACCGAGTTCGCAAAACTAATGGAGAATATCGCTGGTTTTTAGGTTCGATTGCTCCGATTCATGATTCTCGCGGTAATGTGATTAAATGGGTAGGAAGTGCGATCGATATTCACGATCGCAAACAAGCAGAAGCAGAACACACGCAACTTTTAGCTGCTGAACAAACAGCACGTCAAGAAGCAGAACAAGCAAGAACTCAAGCCGAAGTAGAACGTTCCCGACTGCACGAATTTTTCCGTAAAGCACCAGCATTAATTGCTGTTACTAAAGGACGCGATCATATTTATGAATTTGTGAATACTGCTCATCAAGAAGTTGTAGGTCGTTCAGAAG
Organism: [Phormidium] sp. LEGE 05292; assembly: GCF_015207735.1. Classification (GTDB taxonomy): domain Bacteria; phylum Cyanobacteriota; class Cyanobacteriia; order Cyanobacteriales; family Aerosakkonemataceae; genus Floridanema. The sequence goes on along the minus strand of NZ_JADEWG010000028.1, from coordinate 23,724 downwards.
CAGAATTAATTGGTAAACCAATGAAGGAAATTTTTCCTGAATTGCAGGGACAGGGTTTTTTTGAAGCATTAGATGAAGTTCATCAGACTGGAATTACTTTTGAAGGTAATGAAATGCCTGCGGTGTACGATCGCTATCATGACGGCACTATTTATCAAGGTTTTTTCAATTGTGTTTACCAACCTTTGTGGAATGCTGCTGGAGAAATTGAAGGGATATTGCTTCATGGAGTAGAAGTTACAGAACAGGTATTAGCCAGACAACGAACTGAGGAATTACTTAAACAACTAGAGTCAGAAAGAGGACTTTTGGAAGCAGTTTTACAACAAATGCCGGGAGGAGTAATCATTGCCGAAGCTCCTTCCGGTAAGCTAATTTTAGGTAATAAACAAGTAGAACAAATTTGGCGAAAACAGTTTGTTCCTTCTGATAATGTGGAACAATACGATCGATATCCAGGTTTTCATCCTGATGGTAAATTGTATCAAGCAGAAGAATGGCCTTTAGCTCGTTCTCTGACTACAGGTGAAATTGTTACAGGCGAAGAGATTAAGATTTTGCGAGGTGATGGTAGTTACGGTTTTATTGAAGTGAGTTCGGCACCAATTTGCGATCGTACTGGGAAAATTGTCGCAGGTGTGGTAACTTTCCATGATATTACCGATCGAAAACAGGCAGAAAAAGAGCGAGAACAAATTTTAGCGCGAGAGCAAGCAGCTAGAGAAGAAGCGGAAGCCGCTAACCGCACCAAAGACGAATTTTTAGCAGTACTTTCTCATGAATTGCGATCGCCTTTAAATCCAATTTTAGGCTGGGCAAAATTATTAAGAACTCGGCAATTCAATCAAACAAAAACCGCTCAAGCCTTAGAAACTATTGAACGTAATGCTAAACTACAAGCACAGTTAGTCGAAGATTTATTAGATGTTTCTCGAATTTTAAGCGGAAAGCTCAGTTTAAATATAGCTCCTGTTAATTTAATCAATGTCATTGAAGCGGCAATAGAAACAGTCCGTTTAGCAGCAACAGCCAAATCTATTCAAATCGACACAAATTTTTCCCCTAATGTTGGCTTAGTTACAGGTGATGCCAACCGACTACAACAAGTAATTTGGAATTTGCTTTCTAATGCAGTCAAGTTTACTCAAATTGGCGGCAAAGTAGAAGTGAAATTAGAAGAAGTTAATCAGCAAGCGCAAATTCAAGTAATTGATAATGGCAAAGGGATTAACCCGGAATTTCTCCCATTCGTTTTTGATTATTTCCGCCAAGCTGACAGTAGTACAACTCGGAAATTCGGCGGTTTAGGTTTAGGATTAGCGATCGTTCGTCAAGTGATAGAATTGCACGGCGGAACTGTATTAGCAGCAAGTAAAGGAGAAGGTAAAGGCGCAACTTTTACTGTGAAATTACCCCTATTGAATCGGGTTAATAAGATCATAAAATCGGAAAAACTTAACGATTTAGTAATTAATATTGACGCTTTACCTTTGGCAGGGGTGAAAATTTTATTAGTAGATGATGAAGCAGATGTTAGACAATTAATGAGTTTTGTTTTAGAAGAATATGGCGCAACAATGACAGTAGTATCATCAGCGAAAGAAGCGTTAACAGCATTTAATGAATCCGTGCCTGATATTTTAGTTAGTGATATTGGAATGCCAGAAATGGATGGTTATATGTTACTTGAAAAATTGCGTTTTTTGCCAACAGAAAAAGGTGGAGAAGTTCCTGCGATCGCACTTACTGCCTACGCCGGAGAAATCAATGAACAAAAAGCACTCTCTAGCGGCTTTCAAAAACATATTGCTAAACCCGTAGAACCAGAAACATTAATGCAAGCAATTTCTAGTTTGGTTAAACCTACTAATATTGCTAAAGCTTAAAATTCATCCATTATTTGCATAAATTCCAATTCGGCAAACAACTAAGTGTTTTGCAGTAGGCGATCGGTGTATTCTAGTGTCAAAGAATACAGTTTAGAAATGTGGGGCATCGATCGTCAGTTATTGTTGGCCTTCTTCGGGAAAAATTATTGCTTGAATTAGTGCAAAAGCTGCTCCGAAGTGCTACTATGACAGAAGAGAATTAAATATTCGGTTGCAGCATTTGTTTTTAGTATTAACTAGTTTCTACGTTTTTCCATTGACAGACTTCTCTCCGAAATTTCACTCTCCTCATTCCTTAAATTTTGGAGACAATCTATGTCAATTTATGTAGGCAATCTTTCCTATGACGTTACAGAAGACGACTTGACTTCTGTGTTTACAGAATATGGTTCAGTAAAGCGAGTTCAGCTTCCCACTGACCGCGAAACAGGTCGGAAGCGCGGTTTTGGTTTCGTGGAAATGGGTGCAGATACAGAAGAAACAGCTGCCATTGAAGCACTTGACGGTGCAGAATGGATGGGTCGTGATTTAAAGGTCAATAAAGCAAAACCTCGTGAAGAACGTGGTGGATCGTTTGGTGGTGGACGCAGAAATAACAATTCTTCCAATCGCTACTAAATATTTAAAGTTAATTAGTCATTAGCTTTCAAAGATAGACCAATTATAAGTTTAAAGGGTTCAGCCATTTCTGTCTGACCCTTTTTTAGTGGCAACTTATTACAACTGTGCAATAGATTGCTAAGAAATATAGTTTAACCGGGAATCATCTGCACAATTAATGACCCTTTATCTAAGGATTGGACTTTACCAGCTTGAGACAGGTCTGTAACTATTCGGTTTAGCAACTCTAAAGCGCGATCGCGGTTTTGATGTTCCCGTCCTCGTAAACGTAGCTGAAATTTTACGGAATCACCCTTTCCTAACCACTCGATCGCTCTATTAATACGTAAGGTGTAATCCGATTCACCAATATTAGGACGCAACCTAACTTCTTTAACAGTGGTTCTGGCGCTAGAATGTTGACGTTTTTTCTGTTGGTACTGATGCTTACCGAAGTTCAAAATCTTCGCTACTGGAATCTCTTTTCCTTCAGAGACGATCACCAGGTCGAGATCTACACTCTCAGCAAGTTTTAGGGCTTCACTGGTATCTGTTAAACCACGATTGATATTCTCATGGTCAATCAGAAGAACCTGAGCGGATTTGATTTGCCGATTAATCAGTTGTTTTGTAACGATAATAATTTCCTCTGAAATTTAGGGTTGATTTAGCTAACCATACTATGATAACAAAAATTTAACTCTAATGTTGTCTTCTTACCAAAAAATATCAACTTTTCCTGAAAAATCTTAATATTAACTAAAACTCTATTTCCATTGCGATGTTTTAAATTTATAAACAAAAATCTCGGATTTTTTACCACAAGTATCCACAGATATTCATAGATCAACACAGATGAATAGGCGCATTGCCTACTTTCGCAAAAGGTCTAATCCTCACCAAAAATTACCTGCTATAAAAATACTGTCAAAAAGTTCGTTGTTCCTACTTCAGTAGGAAAAGCGCTTAAGCGCTTACAACGAACTAAAAATTGGACTTCGGAAAAAATCTCCCAAGTCCAATTTAAAAATAAGCCTAAAAAATTCCTTCAGGCAAAACTTTACCAAATGAACTACTTTTGACCAGTAGCTTCTTCCTTTGTCAAGCTACCATCATTATCTTTATCAAGTTGCTTGAACTTTTTCTGGGCATCTTCTTTGCTCAGTTTATTAGCAGAATCAGCTTTTTCGGTGTAGTAACCTACAAAATCTTCAACAGTAATTTTACCTGCTTTGTTAGCATCAATTTCTTCAAAAGCAGCAGCAGAAATCAACTCAGGTACACCAGTTCCGGGAGTACTAGAAGCAGTAGTTGCGGCGGGAGACTGCGTGGTAGTGCTAGCAGTTGTAGAATCAGTAGGAGTTGCAGTGCTAGCTGTAGTATCAGCAGATGCAGTAGAGGGGGAAGCCGCTACGGTAGATGTAGTGTTGCTAGCAGTGGACTCAGCAGCGGGAGATGCAGTGTTAGCTGAAGAGTCTGCAACGGGAGAAGCATTGCTGGTGGTTGAAGAACCAGCTACAGGAGATACAACGTTAGGAGTGGGAGAAGTTGCTGCTGGAGAAGTAGGGGTTTCGGTTTTTTGACCACAGCTTGACAATAAAGCAGCAGAAGCAATCAAACCGAACAATGCTGTACCGACAAAAGAAACCTTACGCATCATATAACTAGCTTTTTTCAGCTTTGAAAGACCATTAATTTAAGTTATCAGTTCAGGAGAAAAGCACAAGCCACTCTCCTGCTCTAAAGTTCCTTATCAAATTAGAACATAACTTAACGTAAATTATCAAAATAATACATTTTTTGTAAGTATTTGTACTTTTTATATAAAAAAAGCGTATACTTTTCTCCCACTAGAACAGACAAACTGAACTTTTTGATGTATAGTTCCGCCGTCAATCGTCAGTTTTAATTTGGTTTGTTCTTGTGGGATGCAGAGAGTTTGATTTTTAACCACAGATGTAGGCGTAGCCTTCCCGTAGGGTAAACAGATGAACACTAAAAAAAGATTCAGGCAAGCAGATTGAGTATTATCGGGAAAGGGGATAGGGAAGAAACCTTTATTCTTCAGTTTTCCCAATCCCCTGTCCCCAAACCCTAACTCACAGGTTGCGGATCGGGTTTTACATCCGCTACACCAATTACATGACCATTCCCATTAGTTGAAAACAGACTTTCATCAACCACTGGAGTACCTTCATAAGCATCTTCCAACAGTTGTTTCAAATCAGTAATTAACGGATAACGAGGGTTAGCACCTGTACATTGATCGTCAAAAGCTTGATCTGCTAGATGTTCTAACTTAGCGTAAAATTCCGCTTTACTTTCCATGATTACTTCTTTGATTGCCACTGGAATATCTAACTGGCGCTTCAAGTCTTCTACTGCTGCAATCAAACTGTTAACTTTCTCTTCGTCTGTTTCTCCGGGTAATCCTAAATAACTAGCAATCCGGGCATAACGCCATTTGGCATTAGGATATTTGTATTGCGAGAAAGTAGCTTGTTTGAATGGTGCATCGGTTGAGTTGTACTTGATCACATGAGAAATCATCAAGGCGTTAGCTAAACCGTGAGGTACATGGAAAGTTGCCCCTAATTGGTGCGCCATTGAGTGACAAATTCCCAGGAAGCTGTTAGCAAATGCCATGCCTGCGATCGTCGAAGCATAGTGCATTTTTTCCCGCGCTTTTGGATCGTTTGCCCCATTATGATAAGCACTTGGCAAATACTTAAAGATTAACCGAATTGCTTCTAGTGCCATGCTGTTGGTGTATTCCGAAGCTAACACAGAAACGTAAGCTTCTAAAGCATGAGTTAACGCATCAATTCCACCATAAGCTGTTAGTTTCTTCGGCATATTTAACACCAATTCGGGATCGACGATCGCCATTGTTGGTGTCAAAGCATAATCTGCCAAAGGATACTTGATGTTGGTGCGGCGATCGGTAACAACGGCAAATGGTGTTACTTCTGAACCAGTTCCCGATGTGGTAGGAACAGCAATCATAATTGCTTTATCGCCTAAAGGTGGCAACTCATAAACCCGTTTGCGGATGTCCATAAACCGCATTGCCAAACCTTCAAATTCGATTTCTGGGTGTTCGTACAACAACCACATGATTTTCGCAGCATCCATCGGGGAACCACCACCGATCGCTATAATCACATCAGGTTGAAAAGTATTCATCAGTGCTAAACCACGTTCCACTGTTTCCAAAGAAGGATCGGGTTCGACATCATAAAAGGTGTCATATTTTAAGCCGATTTCTTCTAATGCTGCTTCTAAAGGATTGGTAACACCTAAGTCATACAATGGTTTGTCAGTAACAATAAATGCGCGACGTTTTCCGGCTAATTCTCGAATTGCTACTGGCAATGCACCATACTTAAAGTAAACTTTTGGCGGAATGCGGAACCACAACATATTTTCCCGTCGTTCGGCAACAGTTTTGATGTTTAGCAGGTGTTTTGGTTCGACGTTTTCGCTGATTGAATTACCGCCCCAAGTTCCGCAACCTAATGTTAATGATGGATCGAGACGGAAGTTGTATAAATCTCCGATCGCACCTTGGGAAGATGGCGTGTTAATCAAAACCCGGGCAGTTTGTACTTTGTCTTCAAACCATTTGATATGTTCAACATTGGAAGGTGAAGTATAAAGAACTGCGGTATGCCCTCTGCCTCCAAATAATACCAATTGTTCGGCTTTGTCTACCGCATCTTCATAGTCTGTAGCGCGATACATTGCCAAAATTGGCGATAATTTTTCAAAGGCGAAGGGTTCATCAGTACCAATTTTTTCTACTTCACCAATGATTACTCTGGTATCTTCGGGAATAATAACTCCGGCTAATTCTGCTAATCTGCTAACAGGTTGTCCGACGATATCCGCGTTTAACCGTCCGTTGATGATGATTAATTTCGCAAATTTTTCCCGTTCTTCTGGATTGAGGAAATAAGCACCGCGATCGATAAATTCTTTCCGCACTTCTTCATAAACATCATCGACGACAATCACTGACTGTTCGCTAGCACAAATCATGCCATTATCGAAGGTTTTACTCAGAATAATTGAGGAAACTGCCATTTTCAAATGAGCAGAAGAATCGATTAATGCTGGAGTATTTCCGGCACCAACTCCTAAAGATGGGTGTCCTGAAGAGTAAGCTGCCCGCACCATTCCGGGGCCACCTGTAGCTAAAATCAAATTAATGTCAGGATGCTGCATTAACGCTTGCGAAAGTGGCACGGTAGGTTCATCAATCCAACCGATAATATCTTCGGGTGCGCCTGCTGCAACTGCTGCTTCCAGGACGATTCTTGCTGCTGCGATCGTGCAATCTTTGGCGCGTGGGTGAGGAGAAAAGATAATTGCGTTGCGGGTTTTCAGTGCAATTAAAGCTTTAAAAATTGCGGTAGAAGTCGGGTTAGTTGTGGGAACAATACCTGCCAAAATTCCTACTGGTTCGGCAATTTTTTGAATCCCAAATGCTTTGTCTTCTTCGATTACGCCGCAGGTTTTATCAGCTTTATATTTGTTATAGATAATTTCCGATGCAAAGTGATTTTTGATCACTTTGTCTTCAACTACACCCATTCCCGTTTCGGCAACTGTCATTTTTGCCAAAGGGATACGCGCAGTATTAGCTGCTAGTGCGGCTTTCTTAAATATGGTGTCAACTTGTTCTTGAGTGTAAGTGGCATATTTTCTTTGCGCTGCTTTGACTCGTTGGATAAGTTGCTCTAGTTCTTCGTTATTTGTGACTTTCATGGCTACCTCTGGGTAATGCCTCAAACTTTAATTGATTCAATCTTGAGAGTTTTGTATTGCAGAAAACTTTTGAGATTAGTAAATACTAAGAGATAATTTTTAGTATTACTGCTTTTGCTTGGTTGCGGTATGTACCTAATTGAAAGATTTCCTTAAAATTTAGCTGCTGTCGGTTGTAGTACTTGATGCAATTTATTTATTTGGCATCTGTATAATATGTTTCATGCTGTTTTCAGAACTTCCTCTGATTGGTTCACCCAAAAGGATGAAGCTAAAGCAAATTTTCGGGAAACTAAAGTGAATAAAGTTACTGTGGACAATTCGTTGATATTACAAAAAGGCAGGTTTTAAATCGGAATATTACTGAATTATGAAGGTGCAATTAGTTACACATGATCAATTATTTTACTCGTCTTCCCTAAGATTTGCCTCGTAAGGGGTTACTGTGTTTGCTGAGTGCTTTTATTAAGTAATTATTAACACTATTTTAGTTACTTTTTATACCTTAAATATACTTAAAGGACTGAAGGTATGCCAGAATTGGGGCGATCGGACCCAGTTAACAGAACGTAACATAAGCCTAAAATAAGAAACAGGAGTTATCGGAAAAGTTACTATGTATCTGACCTGGCTGGACAGTAATTCTTGGTTAATCGAAATAGGTGGTCAAAAAATTTTAGTTGACCCTTGGCTGGTGGGGTCGTTAGTATTTGGTAATCAGGAATGGTTGTTTAAAGGTTCGCGGAAAAGCGATCGTCAAATTCCCGAAAACATTGACTTAATTCTACTGTCTCAAGGTTTGGAAGACCACGCCCACCCAGCAACTCTCAAACAACTTAACCGTAACATTCCCGTTGTTGGTTCTCCCAATGCCGCTAAAGTAGTACAAGAGTTAGGTTATCAGCAAGTAAAAGCACTCACTCATTGTGAGATTTTCAACTTAAATAATAGCGTAGAAATTAAAGCGGTTCCAGGTTCTTCGATCGGCCCAACTACTGTCGAGAATGGCTACTTGTTAAAGGAGTTAGAAAGTGGTTTTACTTTATATTATGAGCCTCACGGTTCCCATTCTCCAACTTTAAAAGAAGTTGCGCCAATTGATGTGGTAATTACCCCAATAATTGACTTAGCTTTACCTTTAGTTGGCTCAATTATTAAAGGAACAAAAAGTGCTTTAGAAGTTGCCCAAATGGTTAAACCACAAGTGATGTTACCAACAGCAGCAGGTGGTGATATCGAATATGATGGTTTACTGGTAAAATTCCTAAAAGATATAGGAACTACACAAGAGTTTCGGGCTAAGTTGGCAGAAAATAATTTGGCAACTAAGGTTTTGGAACCGAAACCTGGGATTCGTTTTGAAGTTCTTTTAGAACGTCGAGTTGCTAATAGTTTTGCAGCTTAATTAATCATCTGTGTACTCTGAGTTTTTTAGGGTACGCAGATGGAAGCAGATAAACGCAGATGAACACAGATAAGAAGAAGGTTGCTGATGAATATTGCTATTATTGGTTGTGGCTATGTTGGTTATAATGTTGCCCGTCTTTGGCAAAAAGATTTGGGCTTTTCGGTGACTACAACTACAACTAATCCTGAACGAGTTGCCGAATTAGAAGCAGTTTCTCAAAAGGTTTTTGTAGTTCGAGGGAATGATTCGGAAGGTTTAGCAAAAGTCCTTGAAAATCAAGAAGTTGTCTTGTTGAGTGTGGGCGCAAAAGGCGCAAATACTTACGAAGAAACTTACCTACATACTGCGAAAAATTTAGTTCCAATTTTACAAGGAAATTCCAGCATTAAGCAATTGATTTATACTGGAACTTACTCGGTTTATGGTGATAAGAATGGCGATTGGGTAGATGAGTCAACGCCGCTTTCACCTACTACCGCAAATGGGCAAATTTTAGCGGAAACTGAACAAGTTTTACTTTCTGCATCTAGTGAGAATTTAAAGGTTTGTATTCTCAGATTAGGCGGTATTTTTGGCCCTGGTAGAGAACTGATCAAAATATTTGGTAGGGCTGTTGGTGCAACTCGTCCGGGTAATGGCGAGGATACTACAAATTGGATTCATTTAGATGATATTGTGGGTGCGATCAAATTTGCTAGACAGCATCAATTATCAGGTGTTTATAACTTAGTAAATGATGCTTATTTACCTAGTCGGGAATTGCTCGATCGCCTTTTTGAAACCCACAATTTACCCAAAGTTTCTTGGGATGCTTCCCAAAATAGTAACCGACCTTACAACGCTAAGGTATCCAATCAAAAAATCAAACAAGCAGGTTATCAATTAATTCATCCCCAAATGAGCTTTTGAGCAGTATTAATGGATTTACATGATAAACAGTATTAATCCTAATCAATTCCTTAATCAATCCTGTTCATCATGTAAATCCATAAATCCTGATCCTGTCCCTTATTCCCCACTAATTTGCAAAAAAACTGTCCTTTTTCTCGGCCCATCCAAATCAAAAAATAACACAGATTGCCAAGTACCTAAAGCTAATTTTCCATCGACAATTGGCACTACTTCGCTAGTACTTAACATCATCGACATTAAATGAGAATGAGCATTCATTGGTTCATCTTCTGGGACAACTCTCAGGTGTAGATCGTTATGCAAATACTTGTCTGTTTCTGGGGCTAATTTTCTTAAATATACTTTCACATCTTCCAGCAATCTTTCTTCGTTTTCATTGATAGCTAAAGCTGTGGTTGTGTGACGAGAAAAAACTAAAACTTGACCGTTTTTTATGCCCGTATGTTGCAGGAATTTACCGATCTGTGGTGTAATATTAAAAATGCTGATTCCTTCGCTAGTTTCTACTTCAATTATTTTATGGATAATCGGCATAAAATTATTCTGTCAACATCACTACATTGTTATTATGGCAGTGCTTTGTATCTAAAATTAATAATAAAAGTAAATTTGATGAGCCAGAGCCGGAAATTTTTGTAAAATGAATAGGAAGCGATCGCACAACTAAAATGTTTACCCAAGATGCAGTTACTCAACTACGAGAAAAAATTCAGCAAAAAGCGATCGCTACACCTTTAAATAAGCAACCAATTTCGACAGCTTATATAAAAGCAGGTAAAGGTGGAATTCCAATTTTGTTATTACATGGTTTTGATAGTTCGCTGTTAGAATTTTATCGCCTGTTTCCTTTACTCGCTGCTAAAAATGAAACTTGGGCGATCGATTTATTAGGTTTCGGATTTACAGATAGAATCGAAGGTATTAATTTCAATCCATCTACTATTAAAACTCATCTCTACTGTTGCTGGAAATCTCTGATCGATCGACCAATGATTTTGTTAGGTTGTTCTATGGGAGGTGCAGCAGCAATTGACTTTACTATTAGCTATCCCCAAGCAGTAAAAAAGTTAATATTAATTGACAGCGTTGGTTATTCAGGGAGTTTCAACTTCGGAAAATATCTCTTTCCTCCTTGCGATTACTTAGCAGTAGAATATTGGCGACAGCGCAAACTTCAAGCATTAAATATAGTTAAGATGATTAATAAGAATTCTGTTGATTTCTTAGCTTTGAAATCTGTCACTTTACATCTCGAAATGCCCAGATGGGTAGAAGCAATGATTAGTTTTACTAAAAGTTGCGGCTACAGTTGGTTAGGTGATAAAATCGCCCAGATTGACAAATCAACTCTCATCCTTTGGGGCGAGTCGGATGAAACATTAGGAACAGAAGACGCTAAGAAGTTTCAGCGAGATATTACCCATAGTAAACTAATATGGATTAAAGATTGTGGTCATGCACCGCAATTGGAACAACCACAAATAATCGCTGAACATATTCTCGCTTTTGCCCAAGATTCGGGCTAACACATATTTTGTTAAAGATTTTCGTTTTTAATTATGGCTAACCAAGAGAAACTGCGTCAAGAGTTAATTAGATTAGATGGACGTGGATATAAAGCTTATCAGGATATTCAAGGAAGTTACGATTTTACTGATTTTACTTTGATAATCGATCGCGTACAAGGCGATCCTTTTGCTAGTCCCAGTCACATTCGAGTTAAAGTTCCGATGACAGTCGCTAAATTTCCAGTGGAACTTTACCAAACTAAAAGCAGAGAAATTGCCTTAAGAGATTATTTAACGCGATATTTTGATGTTTGTACGCAGAAATTTAAGCAAAAAAGAGGTACAGGAAATAGTGGATTAATTTCTATTTTACCTGTCGGTCAAGAAGTTTTAGAACGTAATTCTGTAGTTATTAACAGCGAATTTGTTGAAGTGCGTTTTGTTGTAGGCTTACCTGCTGGCGGACGCAGAATTTTAGGATATCAAGCGATCGAAATGCTTTGCGATCAAGTGCCACAACTTGTCAATTTAGCACTTAAATATCAACGGTTAGATGCCAATAAAATTAAACATCATGTAGAAACTGTTGAAGATGCAGATTGGCTAAGGCAGGAATTAGCAAATAAAGGCTTAATAGCTTTTATTGCTGATGGGGCGATTTTACCTCGACGCAGTGGAGTTGACGATCGACCTTTGGTGGAAAGTGCGATCGCTTTTCAATCTCCAGAATCTTTAAAAATTGAATTTGATCGTCCCAATCAAGGCTTAATTACTGGGATGGGAATACCCGCAGGTGTTACCCTAATTGTCGGCGGCGGATATCACGGCAAATCTACCTTATTAAAAGCAATAGAAGTAGGAATTTATAATCATATTCCCGATGACGGTAGAGAATTTGTAGTTACTAATCCCGCCGCAGTAAAAATCCGTGCGGAGGATGGCAGATCTGTTGCTAATGTTGACATTTCACCATTTATTAGTAACTTACCTCAAGACCGTTCAACTACTAATTTTTCCACCACAAACGCCAGTGGTAGCACTTCCCAAGCAGCAAATATTATGGAAGCATTAGAAATCGGTAGCCAAGTATTACTAATAGATGAAGATACAGCCGCGACAAACTTCATGATTCGTGACCAAAGAATGCAAGTTTTAATTGCCAAAAATCAGGAACCAATCACCCCATTTATTGATAAAGTCCGGCAATTATACACCGATTATAATGTGTCTTCAATCTTGGTAATGGGCGGTAGCGGTGATTATTTTGAAGTAGCAGACACAGTGATTGCGATGCAGAATTTTCAGCCGCAAGATGTGACAGCAAAAGCTAAAGAAATCGCCAATCAATATGCTAATCAAAGACAAGCTGAAGGCGGCGAAAAGTTCGGTCAAATTATGCCACGCATCCCAATCCCTGAAACGATCGATCCTAGTTATCGCCAGAAACAAGTAAGATTAAAAGTTAGAGATGTGGATGAAATGGTATTTGGTGGCGAAGATATTGACTTATCAGCAGTAGAACAAATTGTGGATAAAGCACAGTCTAGGGCGATCGCAGAAGCGATGGTTTATGCAGTCCGTCAATATGCTAATAAAACTGCTACTTTGCCAGAAATTCTCAATCAAATTATGGCAGATATCGAGTTGCGAGGATTGGATATTTTGACTCGTTTTCCTCAAGGAGATTTAGCAGTTTTCCGCAAATTTGAGTTAGCAGCAGCGATTAATAGATTGCGATCGCTAAACTGCGTAAAATCAGACAAAGCAATACACTCTCCCAAATAACTAAACTTCACCCAAAAGTGTGAAGCTGCCAATAGCGACTTCAGGCTTTAATTAATTTATAGTAGATGCACCCTGATAAAACCCCTCGCCAGTAAAACATAGCTTGTGAGGGGTTTTTGTTTAGTAACTGAGTTGAAGCATTTTCGTTCCCGTAGCGTACCGTAGGCAATCCCCCTCTTCCCTTAAAAAAGGGGAAGCCAGACGATGCTACTCATAAGCTAACCAAAAGTATTCCTAACTATTACAGATTAATTACAATAATTGCTAACAACTAAATATTTTGCGAATATTGAATTAAGCAACATGACTAACTTTTAAGTATAAATTATGATTCAGTTCTTACGTTTTATAGGCTTGACTTCCCCATTATTAGCAGTTCAAACCTTAGCTTTGATGTCAGTTCAAGTTCTGGCTGTTTCCTTTACGCCAACAGCAACAAATCAGAATTCTCAGGAAATATTATTAGCAAGTCATGGGCGAATTTTGCAGATAATTCCCCAATTAGACGGTAATGCTTATTTAATGGGTAACGGTGGTACCTTCGTCGGATTAGTTTCCAGCGATCCTACCGCTAATAATTCTATTTGCAATTCTTCAGGCCCTTATGGTAGTCAAGATGGGGTATTAAGTATTAGAAACCGTTCGGGAAATTTAGGTAACTTGTTCTCCCAAATAAGTGCTTACAATAGTAATGCTAAGCAGCCACCGATCTTAATTTTCAAAGGCAAAAGGATGGTTTTTTTGACTAAAAATACAAGCTTAGATAAAACTCTCGATCCAGACCTACTTCTGAACACTTTGTGTCCCAGAAATTCTCTATAAATCAAAAGAGGGTGGGTTAACCACCCAATCTTTAATTACTAAAGTGAGTTAGAAAATATGCCCTTTACTTATAGTCGTACCATTCGCTTTCAAGACACTGACGCAGCTGGCGTTGTTTACTTTGCCAATGTTTTAGCAATTTGCCATGAAGCTTATGAAGAATCGCTAAATGTATCTAATATTAATCTTCAACAATTTTTTAGAAACGATGATTTTGCTATTCCCATTGTTCATGCTAGTGCGGACTTTCTGCGTCCAATGTTTTGTGGCGATCGCATATTAATTAACTTATCTATTAACCAATTAAACTCCCAAAAGTTTGAAATTAATTATCAAATTAATACTCCTGATAATGAGATTATAGCTAAGGCAATTACCAGGCATATTTGTATTGATCCCAATACGAGAACCAGAAAAGAAGTCCCCTCAGAAATTCTTTATTGGTTACAGCTATTAATATAGAAATTCTGTTTTATTTCTAGTTGGAAAATTTTTTGAACCGCAGAGGCGCAGAGGACACAGAGGAAAGAGAAGAGGAGTTCATCACTCAGATAGGACTGCTGTAGTAGCGATTTCTTGTAATCGTTGGCGGTTTACCTTTCCCTGTGCATTGCGTGGCAAATTTTCTACAGCAATCCACTTTTTGGGATGTTTAAATTTACTCAATTTATTTTCCATAGCTGTTTTTAAATTACTAATATTAATATCAGGGAATTTAGGAACATAAATTGCTGTGACTATTTCACCCCATTGAGAATCAGGTAAACCAATTACACAAACATCCTCAACCATTTGAGTAGCAATAATAGCTGCTTCTACCTCATTAGGAAATACATTTTCTCCCCCAGTGATGATTTTATTACTGTTACGTCCTACAATTTTTAAGTTACCATTCTCATCAATATATCCTAAATCATCTAATTGGAATTCTTCTTGATTGGGAAAGAATTCTGGATAATAACCTAATGCCAAAGAATCGGCTTGAATGTTAATAATACCTGTTTGATTTATACCCAATATTTCCTCATTTTTACCTTTAATTATTACTTTGGCATGGGGAAGAATTTGACCACTAGTATTATTTCCTGCTAAAAAAGCTTCTGGTTTCAAAGTAGCAATTTGAGATGCGGTTTCTGTCATTCCATAAGTAGGCGCTAAACGAATCCCGTAATTTCTCGATGTTTCTAAAAGTTCTAACCAAGCTGGTGCGCCGCCTAAAAGTACCGTCTGAAAGCGAGATAACCAAGTAGTTAAATATGGTTTTTCTAGCAAGCGTTGTAATTGTGTAGGAACCAACGATACAACAAAATCTGAGGGTTCAATATCATACTTTTCACAATTTTCTAGTTGTTTTAAAGCAGAAATCACCAATTTACCACCACTAGTAAAAGAACGCATAAATTGCATTAATCCACTCACATGATAAAGTGGTAAAATACAAAATGAGTTAATTTTTTCTAAATTAAAATAGTGCTTAAATCCTCTTACTGATGCCATTAAAGTTTCCCAACTGTGCATGGCAAAACGAATTTTTCCCGATGAACCGCCAGTGGGAATCATAATTAAAGATGAGGGATAATTAGGTAGAGATGGCGTAGTTCTTATTGGGGGTTTTTGATAGACGATTTCTGCTACATCTCCCCAAATTATATCCGGTTGCACTAAATTTAAAACCTGTTCCCATTCAGCTTTCACCCAATCTGGATTACAAAGAAAAACATAACTGTTAGCAGCAGTCGCAGCGATGAAACTGGCAAGTAATTTTATCGGTTGTCGTTCAGCAATGACAATTTTTAAGGGTGTTTTTAAATTAGCATTTTGAGTAAGTTGTGACTGTAACTGTTGAGTCAGTAAAGTAAATTCACGGCTATCATAACCAATTAACCAACGATCGTTAGCACGTTTTTCTAAATAAATTAAAGGTTTTTCCATAGAGATGCTAACCATGTTTTTTCATCTTCCTTAAACCAATGGTGAATGCCAAAACCTAAAGGGCGATTTTTATGAGAAATTTCCCTAGCTAATTTGAATGCAGCTTCTCTACCAATAGTAGTTTCAAATACAGAAGAAAAGACTACATCTAAGTTATTTTCTTTGCAAAAATCACGCAGATGAAATGGTGAACCAGCAATACAAGGTTTAATCACGAAAATTCCCCGCCAACCAAGTTGATAACAAGCTTTTAATTGATCAATTGTCGCTACTGATTCATCTAAAGCTAGGGGTGTAGAGTAATTTTTACTTAACTCTAGCATCAACTTTTCTTCACCTACTGCTAACGGTTGTTCTAGAAATTCAATTTGCCAATTATCGCTGATTTTTAACCACTCGGTTGCTGTTTCCCAATTTAGCCCCCCGTTAGCATCTAGTCTTAGTTTTGCTTCATTAGGTAAAGCTTGAATTAGCTTTTTAAAAATGGCTATTTCTTCGGCAATTGGTAAAACACCAATTTTCCATTTAAAGGTGCGATATCCTTGTTGCCAAAGTTGTTGCCATGTATGTAAAGCTGCTTCACCTGTAGGTAATAAACCACTAAAGTTGAGGTTGAAAGTAACTTTTTGGGGATGTTTGATTGCTTCCCAAGCTGACTGGAAACCGAATTGACAAGTGGGTAATCGATCGCTAATAGCAAAAATAGTTTCTGTGGTAATTTCCTTCCCTAGTTGGGAACAAAAATCTAAAGCTGCGGCTAATGTTTCTGAACCAAACCAGGGAAGGGGGGCAATTTCTCCCCAACCAATTGTGCCTGTTTCATCGATTAATTTAATGATGATTCCCTCTCTAATTTTCCAGTTACCATGACTGGTAGAGAGCGATCGCACAAAGGAGCGCTGATAGGGACGAAATTGCAATTGATAAACCATTAAAAACCCGGAATTACAAACCCTAAACCTAAAAACAAACCACTCCAAAAATGAGTTTTAACAGCAATAAATTTACAGTTACTCACTTTTTCTGGGTGGTTGTGAAATTCAGCAACATGGCGAAATAATTTCAGCGCAAATGGTAAGCTAATAAAAATTAACAAAGTCCAAATCGGAAAAATTTGCCCTGCTACAAACATGACAGTTAGCGCATAAATGCTACCACCAAACCAAGGTAGTAATTGCGAAGCTTTAGTAGTACCAAGTCGGACAATTGGCGAGCGCTTTCCCGCAGCTATATCATCTGTAACTTGATGAAAGTGGGAGCAAAATAAAATTAAACTAGTGGCAATTCCCACAATTACCGAAACTGCTATACTGGTCAGAGAAAAAGTTTGAGTTTGGCTATAGTAAGCTGCAGCTATTGCTAAAGGGCCAAAACAAATAAAACAAATAATTTCTCCTAAACCTTGGTATCCTAAACGGAAAGGTGGCCCTTGGTAAGTGTAGCCTAAAAAACAGCAAAGAATGACTATGCCAATTACAGTTAAGTCACGTTGTAGCCAAGCGATCGCTAAAATTCCTAGAATTCCCAAAGCTAAAAATATATTGCCCAGCCAAAAAATCAACGATTTATTACCTGTTAAATTTACCAGAGAATGAGCTTTATTTTCATCAATGCCTGTTTCTGAATCAAAAACATCATTACTGAGATTAATCCAGGCTACAATTAAAATCGCTGATATTAAAAAAGTGGCAAATATTCCAGCATGAATCATTTTTCTCTCGGCAAAAGCTACGGCTGTGCCTACCCAAATCGGGATAATGGCAACGCTATACATAGGTGGTTTAATTGCAGCGTACCACAACTTTCTGTTTGTCAGCTTAATCGAATTGGTAGTCATTAGACAAAATCAATTTAAGTTTCACAATTTTAATCATTTTATGATTTTAATGGAGCAATGGTACACTCAATTTGGAGCGTTGACCATGCAAGAATCAGCAAACTGCCCCCCGCCTAGCAATGCTCGGACGTGAGGTAGAGTGCTAACTCACTAGTAATACGCTCATGAATTCGGTTTTGGCAACCAAACTTTAAAAAAATTTGCAAACTTTTTTATCCATGCCAATCACACAGCATCATGCAAATCTGATTCAGGATTGTCAGGAACTAAATCAGTTTCTTTCTGCTTGTAAACAAACCTTAAGTGAAAAAAGACCATCCAAAATAGTCAGTATTTCCTGGGAGGCAAAATCAATCGATCCTCTGGCAGTACTGGATAAAATTTGCCAACCAAATGAAATCCATTTTTATGGAGAAAAAGCGAAACAAGCGGAAGCGATCGCTGCTTTTGGCACAGCTATCAAATTTAAAGTAGCAGGAACTCATCGCTTTTCTCAAGTGCAACAATTTATCGAATCATGCCTCGCCGATACCACTGCTATTGGAGTCCTAGATTTACCATTTTCAGGCCCGCATTTCTTCTGTAATTTTACCTTCTTTGATGAAGATAATCACAGCGATTCTCCATTTCCATCAGCAATGGTATTTTTACCAAAATGGCAAATTTCTTGTCAAAAAAATCGTTGTATAATTATCAGCAATATTATCATAGATAGAAACCTTAACATAGAAAAAACTTGTGAAAGTATATGGGAAAAATACCAGCAAATTAACCTAACCAAAACCTTAAAATTTTCCAACCTTGATGAGTATAAATTGGCTTTGCATACCAAAGATGTTACTGATAAAACAAACTTCTATTCATCAGTATTATCAGCATTAGAATTAATTAAGCAGGATAAGATTAGCAAAATTGTCTTGGCTCATGCGATCGATGTCAAAGCACCCAGACCTTTTCATCTGATTCATTCCCTACATAACTTGCGACAAAAATATCCTGACTGTCAGGTATTTTCCCTCAGTAATGGCAAAGGCAAAAGCTTCATTGGTGCTAGTCCTGAAAGACTAATTAAAATTCAAAATCAAGAATTAGAAACTGATGCGTTAGCTGGGTCAGCACCCAGAGGTAAAACTTTAATAGAAGACGCTTACTTTGCCGAAAAATTACTCACTAGCCAAAAAGACAGATCCGAACATCAAATTGTCAGTGACTTCATCTTTCAACGCTTATCAAAATTGGGTTTAACACCACAAAAGCTGCCCATTCCAGGCTTATTAAAACTATCCAATATTCAGCATTTATGGACACCAATCCGAGGTAAAATTCCTATAGGAATTCACCCTTTAGAAATCCTCGCTGAACTGCATCCTACACCTGCTGTTGCTGGTGTTCCAAGAGATATTGCCCTCAAACAAATTCGCCGTTATGAAAAATTTAAACGTTCCGTTTATGCAGCACCATTAGGCTGGATAGATCATCAAGGAAATAGTGAATTTATAGTAGGAATTCGTTCTGCATTAATCGAAAGCGATCGCGCTAGACTTTGGGCAGGTGCAGGAATTGTCGCCGGGTCCGATCCCGAAAAAGAACTAGCAGAAATCCAACTAAAACTCCAAGCCCTTCTCAAAGCCCTAATTTAAAAAAATCTCCCATCTTCCTCTGTGCCCTCTGCGTCTGAAGCGGTTTATTAAATTATTTCCATGTCCCTAGACTTTCGTAACACCAACACCCTCTGGGCTTCCATTATTACCGAAACCTTAAAACGTCTCGGATTAACCACAGCAATTATTTGTCCAGGGTCACGTTCTACCCCTTTAACAATCGCCTTTGCCCAAGAAAAACAAATAGAAACTATCCCCATCTTAGACGAAAGATCGGCAGCATTTTTTGCTTTAGGGATAGCCAAAAAAACCAATTTACCCGTAGCCTTAATTTGCACTTCTGGTACTGCTGGCGCGAACTTTTATCCAGCAATTATCGAAGCAAAAGAAAGCCGTATACCCCTATTAATATTCACAGCCGATCGACCTCCCGAACTGCGAGATTGCCACTCTGGGCAAACAATAAATCAAGTAAAAATGTACGGCAATTATCCCAACTGGCAAACAGAATTAGCCACCCCTTCCTTAGAAATAAGCATCCTCAATTACTTACGACAAACTATTGTTTATGGGTGGGAGCGATCGCTTTTTCCCACCCCCGGCCCAGTACATTTTAACATCCCATTTCGTGACCCATTAGCCCCCGTTCCCGACCATAATAGTAATTACTTAAAATCCCAATTTTCTCTAAAAAACTTCTTCGATTATATCCAAAAAACTCAGCAAGAATTACCAAAATATGCTTCATTTTCCATCTTGCATCATTTTCAAGAATGGCGAAACACTGAACGAATAATTATTGTTTGTGGTACTGCTAGCCCTTCATTCCCACAAGAATACTGTCAGGCAATTTCCCATCTTTCCCAAACCTTAAAAGCGCCCGTTCTTGCTGAAGGACTATCGCCATTAAGAAATTATAACCAACTCAATCCCTATTTAATTGCCACTTATGATTTAATTCTGCGAAATCAACAAATTGCCCAACAACTAACACCAGAAATTGTTATTCAAATCGGGGATTTACCCACCAGCAAAGAACTGCGAACTTGGCTAGAAACAACTCAACCGAAAAGATGGATAATTGACCCCAGTCATCACAATTTTGATCCGCTGCATGGGAAAACAACTCATTTACGCATCTCCATCGAACAATTAGTTAATCATTGCCAATTAGAGGCGAATTTTAATAGTAAATATCTCCAAATTTGGTGTGATATTGAAGCAAAAATTAGACAAAAAATTAACCAAGAAATGACAGCTAAAGAAAACTTATTTGAAAGCAAAGTTGCTTGGTTAATTCCTCAAACTTTACCAACAGAAACCCCGATATTTATTGCTAATAGTATGCCTGTGCGAGATGTAGAATTTTTCTGGCAACCAAACAATTCGCGCATTCAACCTTTTTTTAATCGGGGAGCAAATGGAATTGATGGTACTTTATCCACCGCTTTAGGTATTGCTCATCGGCAAAAAAGTAGCGTTATGTTAACAGGAGATTTAGCTTTATTACATGATACCAATGGCTTTTTGCTGAGGAAAAAATTTATCGGTCATCTGACAATTATCTTAATTAATAATAATGGTGGCGGAATTTTTGAAATGTTGCCTGTTTCTAAATTTGAGCCACCTTTTGAAGAGTATTTTGCTACACCCCAAGATATAGATTTTGCTCAACTTTGTGCTACTTACAACGTGGAATATGAATTAATTAATTCTTGGCAGCATTTACAGCAAAGATTGAATCCTTTACCGGAAAAAGGAATTCGAGTTTTGGAAATACAAACAAATCGTAAAGCAGATGCTAAATGGCGACAAGAAAATTTAGGAAAATTTGCTAAAGGTATTGATAGTAGAGAGGTTTTATGAAACGTCTTTTCTTCTTTCTTCGTGTCCTTCGCGTCTTACGTGCTATGCACACGCTACGCGAACGCGGTTCAAATATAATAGTTTTTTAAACCGCTGAGACACAGAGGACACAGAGAGAAGAGGAAGGAAGCATACAATAATTAATTTAGGTTTTGGGTAACTTTGCTTGTTGAAAAATTTGTTCTGGGGTAAGTTCTAAACCGTCAAAAAGCCGATCGCTTAACTGCATTTCTCCTGTGTAACTCCGAGGTCGAGAATCAGCGTAAAATACAGTAATACTTCTTGCTTGATAGTCAACTAACCAAACTCTTTGTACGCCTGCTTCTAGATAAGCGATCGCATCTTCCACCAACTCCCGAAAACTTCTTTCACCAGGCATAATATTAATAATTAACTCTGGTGCGATCGGACAAACTTCATCTTGCAAAGATTCAATAGGCAGCTTTTCGTAAGGAATAAAACTTAAATCTGGTGTTGATACCCAATCTTCACCTTGACGATTTAAACTTATTGCCCATTTTATCCCTACTTCTCCTAATTCATCACCCCATTGACTCACAATTTTGTATAAAGCGCCAGTAACTCTGGAATGAAAAAGTTTCCGAAACATCTGCGTTACTACTTGTTTATTAGACTCAACTTTGCTTTCTGCTAAAGGCAAAGATACTTCTGGTAATTCTTCCACTACTTTTTCTATTTCTTCCGACACGGTAATAGGCTCTATATTGTAACCACCTATTTCCAGGTTTTCTTCAGGAATTTCTTCATTTCCAGTCACTAAACTTTCCTGCTTATCCAATTCTAAATCTTGCTGTTCATCTTGCAAGATTGCACCACTTTCTGTAGTTTCTTCAGTAACTTTTACTTCCGGGAATGCTG
This sequence comes from [Phormidium] sp. LEGE 05292, assembly GCF_015207735.1. Classification (GTDB taxonomy): domain Bacteria; phylum Cyanobacteriota; class Cyanobacteriia; order Cyanobacteriales; family Aerosakkonemataceae; genus Floridanema. Next base: position 1,915 of record NZ_JADEWG010000028.1, on the reverse strand, counting down.
CAACTACGCCATTTTTATAAGCTTCTCCATTGCCATTTGATTGCTCATCTGCCCAAACCGAACTACCATTTTGAATTGGTTCCTGTATTGCTACAACTGCGGGTGATTCTTCCCTGATTTCATTAGGCGCAATCTCCGCAATAGAATTTTCTGATGAAGTATGAGCAACTGGCGCAGTATCATCTTTTTCTATTACTTCTTCTGCCTCTTGTTTTACTTCTATAGATTGAGTTGTTGAACTTGAGGAATTATAATTTTCAGCAGACTTTTTCTGGTTTTTCTTAAATCGATCGACTATCCATTGAATTAACTTTTGTCCCCCATTCAAATTAACTAATAAGAAAACTAAACCTATGCCACCAAAATATAAACCAATTACTGCTCCCGCTAACAAACTTTGCGTTAAAGGATCGGTAGAAGGAGTTAAAATTGCTCCCAAAACTACCCCACCCATCATCACATATCGCCATGCAGAGAGCATTTGTTTAGCACTTACAATCCCGATAAATCCTAAGATTATTTGAATAACGGGAACCTGAAAAGCTAAACCTGTACTTAATAAAAGCAACAACACAAATTCAAAATACCGATCGATTGACCACAACTGCTCTACAACATCTTCCCCATAATTGATGAAGAAAGTAATCGCAGCTGGAATTAATAGCTTGTAAGCAAATACTAATCCGCCTAAAAATAGAAAACTAGAACCTAAAACTACTGGCCCTAAAATCCTCCTTTCCCCGCGAGTTAACCCAGGCAAAACAAACAGGATAATTTGGTACAAAATAAACGGACTAGCTACCAACAAACCGCTATATCCGGCAACTTTTAAAGATACAAAAAAGAACTCCCCAGGAGCCAATTGCAGAAACTTAATTCCTTGAGCCGGAACTTCTAATAATTGGACAATGGGCTTGACAAATAGGAAACAACCTGCTATGCCCACCGCTACGGCAATCAACGCATAAAAAATCCGTTGACGTAACTCCTCCAAATGGTCAAACAGGGACATCTCCACTTCGTCGGGGAGTTCATCGAGGTATTGATCCTCGTTGCGATCGCTCACAGCTGCAACATCGCTACTGGCTGTTTCCTGAAAATCTTGCTCTCTTGCGGTACTTAACTCTGGTGAAGGCATTGCAGATTCTTTCTAGTCCAAGACTTTAACCATTTTATCTGTACTTCCAGAACTATGGGGCTTTTGGTCGCCGGGAAAGGATTTAATCTAAAATTTAAAATCCAAAATCCCAAATCGATTGACCCTTGTGAAAATTTATGTAACACTGCTCCGAAATGAGTAATTTGTCCAGTGAAGTTACTGTTTTAATCAATATGTTGCCAAATTTTGATTTAGCACTTATTAAGTTAAAATCACACAGGGAAGAGAGACAAATTAACAATAATTCTACCAAGGAGCAATCCAATGATTAAAATTTGTTTATACATGAAAGACAATCATGAACAAAAGTCAAAACAACAAATAATTGAATTTAATCGAATTCCTAATATGGGAGAATTTATCGATCTTGGTTATAATCTGTACAGGGTATTTTTAGTTTGTCATAGCCCCTATAATGCGGAATATCAAGCCACAGTAGCAGCAGTAAAAACTGACTGGCATAGTTGTGAGACATTAATCGATCAAAGCCCAAGATTATAGATAAAAATACTATGGTTTGATGATACTACATCTCCTCAGAGCAATATGGAAAATCTAAAGTATGAAGGATAAATTGTTCTTCATACTTCATACTAATGGTACAAAAAAGCTACAAGAAGGCAGAAGGGGGAAAGTTTTGAGTTTTGAGTTAGGGAAATAGTTCTAAGTTAATGAGCTTCCCCTTGTCCCCTTGTCCTCCCTGCACCCCTGCTTCAAATCTTCTTCGGTGGAATCGGAGAAGACCGACTTTGGGAC
>NZ_JADEWG010000275.1 GCF_015207735.1 [Phormidium] sp. LEGE 05292 | reverse complement strand
GGTAAATAACGGGCTAAGTCTCCGGTTTTATAAAGTCTAAGAACCGGGGGTTGGGGGGTAGGTGTTAGGGGTTGGGGAAATTCTTCTTCCCTACACCCTAACACCTGACCCCTATCCCCGAAGGGACTGTCTATGAACTTCTCATTAGTTAATTCTGGTCGGTTCAGGTAGCCTCTAGCTAATCCCACTCCACCGATGTGCAATTCTCCTGGTACTCCGATCGGTACTGGTTGCAGATATCGATCGAGGATGTAAACTTGGGTGTTAGCTATGGGTCGTCCGATCGAGATTTTGTCATCATTATCAGTGCATTGAGCAATCGTGGCACAGACACTAGCTTCTGTTGGCCCATAAGCGTTGTAAAAGTTTCTCCCTACCGACCATTGTTGCATCAGTTCGATCGGACAAGCTTCTCCGGCGACAATAATTGTCGAGAGTGTTGGTAATTCTTCTCTGGGCAGGACTGCCAGTGCTGAGGGTGGTAAGGTTATATGAGTTATTTCATCATCGCGTAATCGCTCCATTAATGCCTCCCCCGGCATCAGAGCTTCTTTGCTTCCCAGATATAGTGTTGCTCCTGAGCCAAAAGCCATCAGCACTTCCGATATCGAAGCATCAAAACTGAAGGAGGCAAATTGGAGAACCCGACTATCGCTATCTAAGCCAAATGTCTGAATCTGAGCTATGGCTAGGTTACACAATCCCTGATGTTCCACCATCACCCCTTTGGGTTTACCTGTAGAACCAGAGGTGTAAATTACATAAGCTAAGTTTTCTAGTGTTACAACAGAGTTCAAATTCTCCTGACTTCTCTGTTGAATCCCTTGCCACTCTGTATCCAGACAAAAGATTTGTGCTCTATGTTCGCCAAGAGAGTCGAGTAATTTTTGTTGTGTCAACAGCACCGAAACCTGGGAGTCATCGAGCATGAAGCGTAACCGCTCTGTGGGATATTCGCTGTCAAGGGGAAGGTATGCTCCTCCGGCTTTGAGAATCCCCAACAGTCCCACTATCATTTCTATTGAACGTTCCACACAAATCCCCACGAGCACATCTGCACCTACACCTAAAGAGCGCAAATAATGGGCTAACTGATTCGATCGATTATTCAATTCCCGATAAGTTAGTTGTTGATTCTCAAACACTACTGCTACTGCATCTGGTGTTTTCTCGACCTGTTGTTCAAACAACTGATGGACACACTGATTAGCCGGATAATCTGCTTGAGTATTGTTCCACTCAACTAATAACTGCTGTTGCTCAACTTCACTCAGCAGAGTTAATTGCCAAATCTGCTGCTGTGGATTAGCAACGATACTTTCCAGCAAGGTCACAAAATGCCCTGCCATGCGTGCGATCGATCTCGCTTCAAACAAGTCAGTATTATATTGCCAGCATAGCTGCAAAACTTCCTGAGCTTCCATCACTGCTAAAATCAGATCGAAGTCCGCACCCCGTTGATGTGCGAGTAAGTATGGCTCCATTTCCAGCACTTGTTCTCCACTAGCTTTACACCAATGCTGCCTTTGCCAGCCGAAACTCACTTGACATAAAGGAGGGCGACTTGGATCTCGCTGGGCTTCGAGTAGTTCTGCCAAGCGAGAAAACGGATAGTCTTGATGATTTTGACCTTCTTTTACGGTGTTGCTAACTTGAGTGAGAAGTTCTGCGAATTTGACGTTTTTCTCAACAGAAATTCGTAAAGGGATCAGATTAACGAAGTAGCCAACAATTTCTTGAAAATCTCCAGTCCAACGTCCTCTCATCGGACTTCCAATGAGAATGTCTTCTTGATTGGTGTAGCGATAAACCAATACGTAAAATGCGGTTAGCAGAATCCGATAAAGGCTTTCGCCAGAGGTTTGAGCCAGGTTATTGAGTTTTTGAATTAATTGCTCATCTAATCTTAAAAGATATGATTCTCCTTGATAAGTTTGTAGGGGAGGACGGGGTTTGTCTGGGAGTAAATTCAAAATTGGCAAATCACCAGCTAATTGTTTTTTCCAGTATTGCCAATGTTTTTCTCCCCTCTCATCTGATAGCATTTCTGACTGCCATCGCACAAAATCTGTATATGATTTATTCTGGGTCAAAGAGCCTTCAAAAATCTCTGTTTGTTCTTGACTCACTGATTTGATTTGGGCAGTATACAAATCCTGAAATTCCTTCAGCAGTAAATCAAAAGACCACATATCAGCTGCAATGTGGTGCATGGTTAGCAAGAGAATATGTTCTTTTTCCGAACAAGTAAACAAATTAATCCGCAAAACGGAATCTGTTTCTAGGTTAAAAGGGCGATCGGTTTGGGCAAATATTTTTTCTTTTAAATAATCTTCACTCCAAGTGGAGGCATCTGTTAAGTCAATAGTAAATTTCAATTCTTTATTGATTTGTTGAACGGGTTTGCCTTTGTGAGTGGTATAGGTGGTTCGGAGAATCGGATGGCGTTTAAAAATCTTATTCCACACACTAATGAAAGTAGGAATATTTAGTTCTGAGTTAATTTTTACCGTAATATACGTATTATATACAACGCTTTCTGGAGCCATTTGATAGATAAACCATAAGGCTTGTTGACCATAAGAAAGCGGATAAGTTTCTGTTACTTTTGTGTTCATTTGAGTTCCTTAAAATCTTTTTTTACCAAACTTCAACACTCGGCACATAATCCGCCCACAAAGGGCGGAATCTTCAAAAGCCAGAGAAGGCGGATTGCCCGTTTTTAGTTGTTAATTTTGCTTGCTGGATGCAAGTATTCAACTGTTGGGCTAAAACCTGAACATGAGGGAAATGCAACATCGTCGTATGATTGCCAGGGACAAAATGAACATCTACAGGTACTCCAGAAATAGTACTCCAACCAAAGGTGGAATCCTGAAAAACGTCACGGAAAGACTCATTTTCTTCGATTTTAATTTCACTAGAGCGAAACAAAGTAATGCGGACAGGATAAACCTGTTGTTGTGGGGAATACTTAGCTTTATGGTCAGCCATGAAAGATTGCAATAGATGCGACAAATAAGTAGAATCAGCATCAGGAGGTAGGATATCAAACATTTTCACATACTCCAGAACATATTGAATTTGTGCATCTGGAGCCAAAGATAAAAGCTTCTCGACATCCAACTCCAAATCAGATGCAAAAGTAGCTTTCATTGCACCAACCAAATCAATCAACCATTGAGTATCATCCCAATCATCCGATGTTTTTCCAAAGCCTGGTGGTGTCGTATCAAGAATAGCCAACAGAGCCACTTCTTCTCCCCGATCGAGCAACTGCTGTGCCATTTCATAAGCTACTTTACCACCAAAAGAATGCCCAGCTAAAAAATATGGGCCTTGGGGTTGTACTGTCTGGATAGCCTGAATGTAGCGAGCAGCTACTTCCTCAATATGGGTAACAGGCGCTATTTCCTGCTGGTAATAATTTGCTTGGAAAGTGTAGAAAGGTTGGTTTGGAGGAAGACAACGAGCCAAGTTATACAAGTATAATGAATAGCCACCCGATCCGGGAACACAGAATAAAGGTAACTGCTCACCCACAGGCTGAATTGCTAGCATTGGAGAATCACTCTTAGTATCCACATCTTTATCTTTTTGCACCACAGTTGCTAACAGTTCGATCGTCGGATTTTGCAAGAGAGTAGCTAAAGGGATATCCTTATTAAACAGCTGCTTAATTTGCGCCATTAAATAAGGAATTAATAGGGAATGACCTCCAAGGTCAAAAAAGTTATCTTTTACCCCCACTAGGTCAAGTTTGAGAATTTTTGACCAGATTTGTGTGAGTTTCAATTCTACAGAATTCCGGGGTAAAACAATTGTGTCTGAACTTCTGCGATCGGAAGGTGAGGGTAAAGCACGACGATCGACTTTGCCACTCGGAGTTAAAGGCAAAGTCTCCAATAACACAAAAGCACTCGGCACCATATAATCTGGTAACTTCGCTTTTAGGTATTGCCGTAGTTCGTTGCTGCTGGGGATTGCTGAAGGTTCTGCTGTAATGTATGCTACGAGGCGCTTATCTCCGGGGGTGTCTTCTCGGACAATTACCGCAGCACCTTGAACTTGGGGATGTTGACTAACAATGGCTTCGATTTCACCCAACTCAATACGGAAGCCGCGAACTTTTACTTGATTGTCAATCCGTCCCAAGTATTCGATATTACCATCGGGTAAATAACGGGCTAAGTCTCCGGTTTTATAAAGTCTAAGAACCGGGGGTTGGGGGGTAGGTGTTAGGGGT
>NZ_JADEWG010000274.1 GCF_015207735.1 [Phormidium] sp. LEGE 05292 | reverse complement strand
GCTCAATTCACTTCTCCCCTGCCCCTCTGCTCCCCTCCCTGCTCCCTGCCTGCTCAACTTGGTTTAGGATTATACTTGCCAATTAAAGCGCGGGTATGATCGTAAATTTCTAGGGGTAAAACGGAATTTTCGCTAATTGCTTCTAGTGCTGATTGTAAGGTTTTGATGTGATCGTCTACTCCGGCTAAGGTGTTAGCATCACCATTTATGCCAGCACTCATGGCGGTTCTTCTCACGCTATTTACATAAGCGGGTGTGAGATAAACTTTGATGCCTTGACGAGTGACTATGTAATCGCAAATTTTTGGGGAAACGTTGCAAACTCGAGTTAAGTCAGTGTTAGCTTTTTGCAAAACTAAGGCAATTTTCAATTTATCTTGAGCTTGATTTAAACTGCTGCTATAACTATCAATTAGTGGTTGAGTTTGGGTATAGTAAAAAGTGCCTTGAGGAACTTGTTGAGCATAAGTTAAAGCTCTTCGCCAACTGGATACTGCTTCTGACCATTGATTTCTTTGTTCTTGGCTTTGGGCGAGGCTGGCGAGGGTGAGGGATTGATTGTATATGTTAACAGAAATTTGTTCTTGATTTCTGCGATCGCGCACTGCTACTAATTTGGTTTGGTAATTATCTAATAATTCCTGAGCTTCTTCATGTCCCGTGACATTTCTGGGAATGGATGCTAGAGTTGCGATCGCTTTTTCCCACATTGATTCTACTTCTTGCCAATTTTCTAATGATTTTGCTGACACTTGCCGCAACTCTGCTGTTTGTGCCGCTTGTTTAGCAGCAGCAATTTTATTTTCGGTAGTTTCTTCTAAATTAATTTTTTGATTAATTTCTACTGAATTATCCCGATAACTCAGCAGTTTCTTTTGAGCAAAAGGATAGACTGGGCTAGTTTTGGGGACTTGTTTGAGTAAAGCAACTGACTGCTTCCACAGTGAGTTAATATCCTGCCATTCTTGCGCTGAATGAGGATAATTTTGGCTGCTATCCGCTGCTTCATCTGCCTTTTTCATTGCCATTAAAACAGGATCGATTGAGTTAGCTTGATTTTGATAGTTCGACAATAATTTCTGTGCTTCCCCATGATAACTAGACCATAAGGGAATACTTCCTAATAGTTGATTAGTTGTTGTTAATTTCTGTTTGGCTTTTTCTAAATCTTGAATTGTTTTGGCTTTTTTAATAGTTTCGGTTGATTCTTGACCAAGTTGTTTTGCTGTTTTAATTTGAGGACATGAACCAATGACACAAGGACGACTAAAGGCATAAAGACTGCTTAAAAAAGCAACTATTGTCACTGTGGCAGCTGCAATCACCAACTTTGGTGACAATGATATCTGTTTTCTTTTTGTTTTTGTGGTTTGTTGGCTTTTCGGGGCTATTGGTGGCTGATAAATCGGTTCTGTTTCTGGTAATGTTTGACTAGGCGGTTCTTCCAAAGATAAATCCGCCATAGAGTCTGATTCTGTTTCAGATGCAATAACTAAATTGTTTAGTAATGTTGATTCATCCAGCTTTTGCTCCTGAATTTTTTCGGACGAAACAAGTGAATTTCTCTCACTTTCTTGCGGGTTTTCTTCAGGTTCTTCAGTTTCTTGAGATGCTTTACCTAGCCAACGAAATAAATCATCAAAATCGTCCTCATCATCATCATTTAACTCTAAGTTGTCTAACCAAGCAGGTGATTTTTCAATGATAAAATCTTCCCAGGCACGGGGTTGTTTTTGCCCTACAGCTCGCAAATAAAGCCGAACTTTTTCTGTAAATTCTGGTTGGGCTTGCTGAATTGTTTGCTTGAGTACCCGAAATATTGGCTGGGCTTCCGGCGCTACGGACTGGGAATGTTGCGCCAGCACCAGTAGAACGTCGTTTTGCAACATACATCTGACTTGAAGGGGAACTTCCCCCGCCAATTCTGCTTGTAAGCGTTCTTGTAAAAATTTGGCTAGTTCTTGGAGTTCACTGGGTCGGACTGCTGTTTGCATATAACACCACCTTATGTATTTAGAGTCGTGAAGAATTTGATATCTTGGTCTTGAGATGGGCGAACTGCGGCTAAATTTATGCAATTCCTAATAATAACGAGTTCTCTTGGCTGACGATCGCAACTATTTAATTCAGAGTACGCCATTAGCCAAGTATTTTGGTTTAATCAATCTTTCAGTTTAATGCCATGTCTAAAAACCACATTCCATTGTCTCAACAAGTTGTATTAATTACCGGAGCTTCTGCTGGAATAGGGGCGGCTTTGGCTCAGGTTTTGGCCCAACAATTCCAGGGAATACGATTGGTATTAGCGGCTCGTAACCAAGAAAAGCTGGCTCATGTTGCCAATTACTGTAGCAAAGCTGGGGCAGAAGTGATGATAGTTCCTACAGATATGTCCCAAATTGAGGAAGTGGAAGCTTTGGCGCGAGCGGCGGTGCTGCGTTTCGGTGGGGTAGATATTTTGGTGAATAATGCTGGCTACGGTCAAATGGGGCCAATTGAGTTAATTCCGGCGGCGGCAACAAGGCGGCAGTTTGAAGTAAATTTATTAGGCCCATTGGCTTTAATTCGGGCTTTAATTCCGGTGATGCGCGATCGCGGTGGCGGCAGAATTGTGAATATTAGCTCTCTGGGAGGAAAGTTAGCATTTCCCTTTGGCGGTTTGTACAGTTCCTCTAAATTCGCTCTCGAAGGTCTGAGCGATGCTCTACGTATGGAGTTGGAGCCATTCAATATCAAGGTTAGCGTGATTGAGCCCGGCCCTGTGACTACGGAATTTTTTGATGTCGCTGGTCAAGGAGTTACGGAAACAGTCGCAGATCCCGAAAATACACCATACCGCGCCGCTTTCCGCAAGTTGGAAAAACTCCAAGAACAAACGAGTAGTCGCGCTTGGACTGCGGAACGAGTAGCCCAGGTGATTGTGAGATCGCTCACAGATGATAATCCTCGACCAAGATATACTGCTGCAACTGCTGGTGATTTTTTGTTGTTTATGATGACCAAAGTATTACCTACAAAATTTGTAGACCGCTTTTGGCAAAAGTTTTATGGCATCGATCTAGTAGCAGAAGATTGGAAAAAATCAACAACTTCTCAAAAGTAAGGAATGGGTCATTAGTCATTTGTCAATTTTAATCTCTTGACTAATGACTAATGACCAACCACCAACTACCAACTATCAGTTAATTAAAAATGGATTTATTAGAATATCAAGCCAAAGAGTTATTTCGTCACATTTGTATCCCGGTTTTGCCTTCCCAAAAAATCGATCACCCCAGAGAAATCAAAAGTTTGGAAATTCCCTATCCAGTAGTCCTCAAATCTCAAGTTCCGACTGGTGGTAGGGCAAGAGCTGGGGGGATTAAATTTGTGGAAAATACGATCGATGCGATCGCCGCTGCTCAAACAATTTTTCGTCTACCAATTATGGGCGAATATCCCGAAGTTTTACTTGCCGAAGCCAGATACAATGTCCAACAAGAATTATATTTGGCAGTAGCTTTAGATTACTCCTTACGTCGTCCCGTTTTACTTGGTTCTCCCAAAGGAGGCATAGATTTAGATTTGGTGATGAAACATCTGCAACAGGTGATAGTAGAGCAGGAATTTTCCAGTTTTTATGCCCGAAGATTAGCAATGAAAATGGGATTACAGGGGAATCTCATTCAATCAGTTAGCGCCATCATTGAAAAAATGTTTGACTTATTTTTAGAAAAGGATTTAGACCTAGTAGAAATTAATCCATTAGGGGTTAGCCCTTCTGGAGAATTGATGGCTTTAGATGGCAAAATTACTGTTAATGATGCGGCTTTAGCTCGTCATCCTGACTTGCTAGTTTTAGCAGAAAAAGTTAATTTACACAGCAACGGTAATAAAGGAAAAAGCAATGGTTTTTGGGGATTAGATGGGAATATAGGTGTAATTTGTAATGGTAGCGGTTTGGCAATGGCAACATTGGATTTGCTCTACCAAACAGGCGGCAAACCTTTCGGTTGTATTAATTTGGGAGAAAATCGTTTACCAGAAGATCGATCCTGTTCTTTTAGCACTTTCTTACAAAAAAGTTTGGAAATTGCCTGCCATCAAAATGGAATAAAAGTATTACTAATCAATATCATGGATGGTCTAGATTCTTGCCAAGAAATCGCCGATGTTATTGTTAGTTTTACTCAAAATGATGCAGGGGGATATCCTCATTTTGTAGTGCGTTTAGTTGGAAGTAATTTAGAAGCAGCTAAAGAACGTTTAGCTGCTGTGGGAATTACTTTGTTAGAACAGTTAGATGAAGCAGTAGCGAGAGCAGTTTCTTTGGCAAAACCAATGGGAAAACGTCCTTCATCAAATTAATCTACCACTGGAAAGAGTAGATAAACTGCTACGCATTTAAATTTAATATTTAGGC
>NZ_JADEWG010000273.1 GCF_015207735.1 [Phormidium] sp. LEGE 05292 | reverse complement strand
GTCAGATTTGTATAAGAGACAGACCTCCCTACCTCCCCACCTCCCCACCTCTTCTTCCCTTCTGCCTTCTGCCTTAGTCTACTAAATAAGTGTATCGACTGAGACTGCGTTCGTAATTTTGCAGTAACAGTTGAGATTCCTGTAAAGTGATGCGTTTTTCTTGCATCGCGTGTTCAGAACGACGGCGAATTTTTTCGACTAAATCTTCCACATCGTACTGTACATAACCGAGTACTTCTTTCATGGTGTCACCCTTAACGACGTGCTCAATTTGGTAGCCTTTGGGGGTGAGTTTGATGTGAACGGCATTAGTATCACCGAACAAATTATGCAGTGAGCCCATGATTTCTTGGTATGCGCCATTGAGGAACATTCCTAAATAGTAAGGTTCTTCTGATTTTAATGAATGAAGTTCGAGAACTGATTTCACATCTCGGAGATCGATAAAGCGATCGATCTTCCCATCACTATCACAAGTCAAATCTGCCAGAATTGCTCTTTCTGTTGGTTCTTCATCTAAGCGATGAATTGGCAAAATAGGGAATAATTGATCGATCGCCCAACAATCAGGTGCCGATTGGAAAACCGACATATTAATGTAATAGATGGAAGCCATGATTTTTTCCAAGTCTTCCAATTCGTCGGGAACGTAATCTTCTTCTCTGGTCAGCTTAACAATCTTTCGACAACAAGCCCAGTACATCCTCTCAACTCTAGCTCTTTCTGCCAGTCGTAAAATTCCTAAATTAAACCGACTAATCGCTTCTTCTTTGAATTGAGTCGCGTCGTGATAAGCTTCCTGATAATTCTCGTAATTAATAGATTGATAGGTTTCCCAAAGGTTCCAAATTATTGGGGGTTCTCCCTCTTTTGGTGCTTCTGGTTCTTCATTGGGAACATCACTACTACCAAGAACATCAAAAATTAAGACTGATTGATGAGAAGCGATCGCTCTCCCACTTTCACTTATTATCGTAGGAACAGAAACATTATGTTCCGCACAAGCATCCTTTAACTCCGCCACAATATCATAAGCATAATTTTGCATATTGTAGTTTTTGGACGCATAAAAATTAGTTTGCGAACCGTCATAATCTACCGCCAAACCACCGCCCACATCAAGATATTTCATATTCGCACCCAACCGCGCCAACTCCACATAAATTTTGCTGGCTTCTTGGATGGCATCTTTAATTACTTGAATAGCCGATATCTGAGAACCAATATGAAAGTGCAAAAGTTGCAAAGAGTTTAACAGATCGGCTTCCCGAAACTTATCTACAACTTGAATAATTTCAGGAATAGTTAAACCAAATTTAGCGCGATCGCCAGTCGAAGTACCCCAACGTCCCACACCTTGAGTACTCAATTTAGCACGCACACCGACAATTGGTTGAATCCCCAAATTTTTCGCCGCATTAATTACTAAATCTACTTCTTCAGTTTGTTCTAAAACAATAATTGGCGTTTGTCCTAAACGCTGGGATAACATTGCCGTTTCGATGTATTCTCGGTCTTTATAACCGTTGCAAGTAATCAAAGCCCCAGGCGTATCCAACATCGCTAAAGCAATCATTAATTCCGGCTTAGAACCCGCTTCCAAGCCAAATTGATGTGGTTTGCCAAAAGTGACCAATTCTTCAATTAAGTGACGTTGCTGGTTGCATTTGACCGGATAGACACCCTTGTAAGTGCCGGGGTAGTTGTAACGTGCGATCGCTTTCGCAAAACAAGCATTTAACCGCTCAATCCGATCTTCTAAAATATCCGAAAACCGAATCATTAACGGCAAAGCCAAATTACGCTGTTTCAGAGCATTTACCAATTCAAATAAATCCAGCGAACCACCACGCTCACCTTTAGGCGAAACTGTAATATGACCAGCCGCATTAATGGAAAAATAAGGCTGACCCCAACCTTCTATTCGATAAAGGGCTTCGCTATCTTCAATAGTCCACTGTCTAGTTATTTCTCTAGTCACCAGTGGCATACCCTTAGTTTCCACTTGTGCTAAAGCCGAAGATTTAGCTTGTTTTGCTTCCACAGTGGTATCTTCAGCCCGTGAGTAAGCCCCCATAGTTCTCGCCCTTACAACAACTACCGAATAGACAGTTTAGCGTATTGGCTAGCAAGTAGTTGGCTAATTTCCTCACTCAGCTTGTCAAGTTTCCCCACCAATCAGAAATTAATAAAAATTTAACCTCAGAAAGTTTTACGATACTAAGCGGTAGACAATGTTTGGGAGCAAATTTTTTAGTGGAACGCACATTTTTAGCAATCAAACCCGATGGCGTACAGCGAGCACTAGTAGGTGAAATCATCAGCCGTTTGGAAAGCAAAGGTTTTACCTTAGTCGGTTTAAAACTAGTCAATGTCAGCCGTGAACTCGCTGAACAACACTACGACGTACATAAGGAAAGACCATTTTTCCCCGGTTTGGTTAATTTTATTACCTCTGGCCCTGTGGTAGCAATGGTTTGGGAAGGCGACGGGGTAATTGCCTCTGCACGGAAAATCATTGGTGCTACCAATCCTCTAAATGCTGAACCTGGTACAATTCGCGGTGACTTTGGTGTTAGCGTCGGACGTAATTTAATTCATGGTTCCGATGCACCAGAAACCGCAACTCGCGAAATTAGTCTCTGGTTCAAGGATGAAGAATTGGTAAGTTGGCAACCAACAATTACTCCTTGGTTGTACGAATAATTTCAATTGATTTTCAATTATCTGCCATCATTAATCCGGTGGCTTTTTTTATTGTTAAAATTATGAAAATTAAAAGAAACAACTGGTTCGTTGTAGGGACTTTAGTCCTACTCTTTGACATTGCTACGACTGAAGTCGTCACAACAAACAAAGGTTCGTTGCAGGGACTTTAGTCCTAGTAGGGGCGTTCGCGTAGCGTGCCGGATTTTTCTTGGCTGAGTTTAGCCAGTTCAGCTTGGAATTTTTGGGATTTTTCTTGTTGTTTAGCTTGAAACTCTAGATTTTCAGCTTGTTGTAAATATTGCAGTTTTAATTGTGCTAATTCTATATCATTTTTGCGATCGGCTAAAATTGGATAATCATTAATTATAGGGAGAGGAGGTATAGGAATTAGATCTTCTAGGTATGGACGAACAAACTTAGCTACTTGTTTAACAGCTTTTCCCACTACCCCAAGCAATTGCCAAACCATTTTTAGACCTCCAATACTTAGCTTGATGCTAGAGTGCTGTCTTATAGAAATTCTCCAAAGACTTAAGTTTATGCCTAAATTTTTAGTAGTCGATTTCTAAGTATTAATTATACTCAGTTTAAGAGAAGCTCAAGTGTCAATAAATAATACAAAATCTTACTTTTAGCTAAGTATTTCTCAGTAAAATTTGCGATTATTGGATTTTAATTAAAATTCCGTAACCTGCTAATCCTTTACTTCTAAGTTATACGCAAAAACCCAACTCTTTAAAAGAATTGGGTTTTTGCAAGGTGATATTTAATTAAGGGAAATTGTCTGACTTAACGAAAGGTTTCTTGCTTTTCTGGTTCAGGGGTAGTGATTTTGGTTTCGGTTTCGGAATCAATTACTGTGCGCTTAGAAAATCCCCAAATAAATAACAGCGCAATTACACTAATCATCAGCCATTCTGGGGGAATTAAATCTGGGTTAAATGCTCTAACTAGTAAGCGTACCCCTACGATTCCAACGGTGAAATAACCTGCATCTCCTAGATGGACAAATTCATCTAACCAGCGGATGAATAAACCTGCCATAAATCTTAAAGTGATGATGCCGATCGTAGCACCTGTTAAGACTAACCATGTTTCTTTGGAAACTGCGATCGCAGTTGTCACACTATCCAAAGAAAACGCTAAATCCGTAAAAGCAATCATCGGTACAGCGTGCCACACCGAGGGGAATCTTGGGCCATGATGATGGTGTTCTTCATTATCATTCGAGGTAAAATATTGGAACACTAACCAAAGTAGATAAAGCCCACCTAATACTTCAAACTGCCAGTATTTTGTCACCCAGGTAGCTGTTAAAATCAAAGCCATTCTGAGTACATAAGCGATCAGCAAACCGATATTCAGCGCCTGACGTTGTAGTTTGCTATTTTCAAGTCCTTGGGAAATTGCTGCTAAGGCGATCGCATTATCCGCCGACAACACCGCCTCTAGAAATACCAAAATCACCAAAATGAACAGCGTCTCAATCCCAGCATTAAAAGGAGAGTTAAATATCTGATCCAGCATTAATTAGTTCTCAAACCTGACAGTTTATACTCAACAGCTAACAGTCCACAACCCCTTGCTAAAGAGATTATCTTCATATTAACTAATCTTAACCGAAGGCAGAAGAAAGGCAGAAGAAAGGCAGAAGGCAGAAGGCAGAAGGGAAGAAGAGATGGGGAGGTGGGGAGGTGG
>NZ_JADEWG010000272.1 GCF_015207735.1 [Phormidium] sp. LEGE 05292 | reverse complement strand
GAACTAGGGCGGGTGGGAATTTGTTTCACAGTTTTGGCGAGTTTTCGGTTCCTACTGGGGGTGAAGCATTTTTCAACAACGCCCTGGATGTGCAAAATATCTTCAGTCGGGTAACGGGTAGGTCGATTTCTAATATCGATGGGTTGATTCGAGCAAATGGAACGGCTAATTTATTTTTGATTAATCCTAATGGAATTATTTTTGGGCCGAATGCACAGTTAAATATTGGTGGTTCGTTTGTAGCAAGTACTGCTAGCGGGATTCGGTTTGCCGATGGGACTCAGTTTAATACAACCCCAAACCAACCTACATCTTTACTGACAATTAGCGTTCCGATCGGCTTACAATACGGAGCTAATCCCGGAAACATTACTGTACAGGGGCAAGGGCTGCCCGTACCTACACCTGTAGAAGGAGAAACAGCAGCCCAACAAGCTGCTAGGGAAATTCAACTACAACAACAATGGCTCAATAGCCCCGTAGGTTTAGGAGTACAGCCGGGAAGAACCCTTGCCTTGATAGGTGGCAATGTAGCTCTAGAAGGCGGCATATTGAAAGCCCCCTCTGGACGGATTGAACTAGGCAGCGTTGCTGATGCTGGTGTAGTGAGTCTGAACCCTACTGAGAAAGGTTGGGCATTAGGATATCCAAACATTCCCGCTTTTGGCAATATTCAGCTTTCTCAGTTGGCGACAGTTATTGCTAGCGGAGAAGGAGGCGGCGATATTCAAGTCCAGGGGGGACGAGTAGCCCTGAGTGGTGAGTCAAGAATCATTGCAGATACATTGGGCAATCAAAATGGGGGTACGGTATCGGTTCAAACTCGTCAGTTAAGCCTAACAGAGGGATCTGCGATCGCAAATGATACTGTAAGCCAAGGTACAGGGGGAAATCTTCTCATAAATACTTCCGAGTTTGTCGAACTAATCGGTATTTCATCGAATAACTCAGCCAGTCGTTTGCAAACTATCACTTTTAGCAGTGGCGACGCTGGAGACTTGAGACTGACAACTCGACAATTAATTGTGCGGGATGGCGCAGGAATTACCACCTCTACACTGGCTCAAGGAGCAGCAGGCAACTTAAACATTAACGCTTCCGAATCAGTAACAGTGGGTGCCAGATTGGTTAATGATCGGCGCGTGGGTGGTTTATTCTCTGAAAGTTTAGGCTCTGGAGCAGGTGGAAACTTAGTCATTACAACAGGACGGTTAATTGTTCAAGATGGAGCGCCTGTGACAGCAAGTACTCTTGGTTTCGGAGCAGGAGGGAGCATAAATATCAATGCTGCTGAATCTATAGAAGTCTTTGGAACATTAGCTAATGGTCAGTTTGTAAGTAACTTGGCAACAGACACTTCTGGTGAAAAAGATGCCGGAAACTTAACCATTCAAACTAGGCAGTTAATGGTCAAAGATGGAGCATTGATCTCAACAGGTACGTATGGCGCTGGAAACGCAGGCAACCTACTGATAAATGCGACAAATTCCGTGGAAATTGTAAGAACAAGACCAAACGGAACACCATCCCAAATCTCATCTGCGATCCAAGATGGAGATAACCCGAACCGTTCTAGTGGTAACTTAACGATTGAGACGGGTACATTGAGCATTCGTGATGGAGCTAGGCTTTCTACAGAAACTTTTGCGCCTGGAAATGCCGGAAATATTCAAATCCGGGCGAGAAATTTAGTGGAAATCACGGGAGAAGGGCCAACTACACCTAATTTCCCTGATAGAGGTTTGAATAGCACCCTTTCTTCGAGCGTTTTAGGTAGAGTCGGTAATGGCGGCAACATAGAGATCGAGACAGGAAGGTTGAGTCTCCAGGATGGTGGCGCAGTTTTGGCAAGTGTTGCTGTCTCTGGTCGAGGCAATGGCGGAAATATTCAGGTAAAAGCCACAGAAAGAGTTGATGTAGTTGGAACTACAAAGGTTGGTATTGGTAGTAGGCTAGAGACAAGCTTATCTTCAAGTTCGACAGGCAAAGCTGGAAATATCAATATAGATACGCAGGTATTGAGTATCCGCAATGGTGGCAGTGTCTCAACCACAACTTCTGGTCAAGGAGATGCGGGAAATCTGCAAATCCGAGCTAAAGATTTAGTGGAAGTTGTAGGGGAAGGAGTAGACGTTCCCCAGCAACCGGAGCTTGGGGAAAATGTGAAACTTGGGGGAAATCAGAGTACTCTTAGTAGCAATTCCGAGGAAGGTGTTGGTAATGGAGGGAATCTCACCATTGAGACTGGAACGTTAAGCATCAGGGATGGGGGTCGAGTCGATGCCGAATTAGATGGTTTAGGTAAAGGCGGCGATATTGAGGTACGGGCAAGCGAAAGAGTGGAAATCGTCGGAGCTACTAGACCAAGGATATTTAACGGTGAAGTAATTAGGGTTTCTAGTACTCTGTCTACAGCGGTAGGAGCGACAGAGATAGGTCAGGATGGAACTATCAATCAAGGTGGGAATATTAATATCCATACCCCAGTATTGAGCTTGCTTGATGGCGGTATAGTGTCTTCTGGTTTATTTGGTAAGGGAAATGCAGGTAATATTCAAATCAGGGCCGATAACCGAGTAGAAATTGCTGGTGTTGCTCAAGATGGTAATAGCAGTAGCCTTACGACCAGCGTTTTGAGGAATAGTGAAGGAAAAGGTGGAAATATAAATATTGATACCCAAGTGTTAAGCATCCGTGACGGTGGCTCTGTGTTTGCTGGTACAAATGGTGTAGGTAATTCTGGCAATATCCAGATTCACGCAACTGCTACGGTAGAGGCGATCGGAGGTTCAAATGGCATAACTGGATTAACTACTTTGGTTGCTGGTGATGCAAAAGGCGAAGGTGGCAGTATCACTGTCGAAACAGGGCGCTTGCGTCTTCAAGAAGGTTACATCTCTGCTAGTACTGAGGGAGACGGAAATGCTGGCAGCATTAGTCTCAAAGCATCTGATGCGGTGGAATTAAGCAGTAACAGCATTATTGATGCTGCTACTTTTTCTGACATCGGACGTGGAGGGAGAATTACCATTGAGACTGGGCGATTGCAGCAAACAGGCAACTCTGATATTGCAGCAATTACGAATAGCGAACAGCCCGGTGGCACTATTACAGTTCGTGCTAGAGAGTCGGTGACATTGAGGGACGGCAGTGCTTTATTAGTTTTCACGAGAGAAGCAGGTAATGCAGGCAATTTGACGGTGATAGCTCAGGAAGTGGACATTGCCGGAAAACAAACAACCACCGACGGGGATTCTGCCAGTGGAATGTTCGCATCAAGCCTGGGACAAGGGGATGCTGGTTCTGTGACAATTGAAACTGGGCGGTTGAGAGTTCGAGATGGGGGAACAATATCTGTTAGTAGTACGAAGTCAGGGAATGCAGGCAACTTAAATGTGATTGCTGATTTTGTAGAACTGAATAATGGTTTCCTTGGTGCCAGAACCGCAGCAGGAAATCAGGGCAATATTAATCTACGCTCGTCATCCCTGATATTACGCCGCAATAGCACCATCAACACCAACGCGACTGGTACTGCAACTGGCGGCAACATCAATATCAACACCGATATCCTCGCTGCCCTGGAAAATAGCGACATCAGTGCTAATTCTCTTGATGCTCAAGGTGGTAGGGTAACAATTAACGCTCAAGCCATCTTTGGCGCACAACCACGCACCAGGGAAGAACTCACTCGCTTACTCGGCACCGATGTCCCAGCATTACTCGATCCTTCTCGCTTGCCTAGTAGCGACATAACTGCCACTGGTAAAGATGCTTCATTAAGTGGCATCGTAGCGGTTAATACCCCAGAAGTTAACCCCAATTCTGGTTTAGCGAACTTGCCAGCAAACCCAGTTGATGCTACCGCGCTAGTTGCCTCTACCTGTCGCCCTCGCGGTGAACACCCCGGCGAATTCATCTTTACTGGCAGAGGCGGTTTGCCACCTAACCCCAATGAACTAATTAGAAATGAAGCAACTTGGATGGATTTAAGAGAGATAGCTTTGGCGGAAGACAGGGGAGCAGAGGAGCAGAGGGGTAGGGGGGCAGGGGAGAATCGGGAATTAACCTCTATTGTCGAAGCTCAAGGATGGATGAGAAATTCTCAAGGACAAGTGGTTCTTGTCGCAGATACGGCAACGGCAACACCCCAGAATTCTACTTTTACACCTGAATATTGCCATGAGTAATCAACAATCTGGGAAAAAAGCGGCATTTAACAAAAAATGGCTAACTCGCATCTCACTGGCACTTTTAGCCGCCTTTTTCAGTGCAGGAGTTTCCCTTGCCTCTTCCGAAATTGGCAAACAACCCCACCCCCAACCCCTCCCTGTCGAACGGGGAGGGGAGATAGGAGGGGTCTTCCGGCATCATGGGGTAAAATGTAGTGTTAACTACATTTTACCCGAAAAGGACGATGGATTTTCATCTAGATACCTTATTAAACTTACCAAACGTTACAGTTTTCACTGCTTATGAAAAAGAAGGATTCTTCATTTTAAAATTAGAGTTGTTAAACG
>NZ_JADEWG010000271.1 GCF_015207735.1 [Phormidium] sp. LEGE 05292 | reverse complement strand
ACTGCTACGCATTTAAATTGAATATTTAGGCTGATGGGGAGATGGGGGGATGGGGGGATGGGGAGAGGGATTGACGGTTTTTGCCTAACACCAAAAATATACAATTTAGATGCGATGCAAGCTTAATTAAATTTATGCTTTTTTGCTTTTAGCTTTTGCCCTTTCCCCTTCTGATTTTTAGAGCTAGTACAAGACCATTATGGTTGTGCTAAAAATTAACTGTTGACGGTTGATTAATCTAGGTGATATGGCTGAAGAATACGAAAATCTCCCTGCTGATGAAATTACCGAGCATTTAAAAAATGGTAGGTTGCTGACGATTAATCGCTGTAAGCGCAACGGTTTGATTATTTATAAACCTCACCATGCTGAGTTTGCTGGGCCTGGGGCTGCTGTGGGTGGTAACTGTGATTTAGATTGCCAAAGGGTGACTCCTGTGGGCAATCTGTCTTTGATTGTTCCAGAAACTTTTGACGATCGCCAAACTGCTTATAAAATTCGGATTCAGTGGCTCCGGTTAATGAAAAAGTCTACGGAATATGATGATCCTTTACAACGGGCGGAAAAGTTGATGTTTCAGTTTGAAAACTTTTTTGATTCCCAAACTTTGGATCAATTACCGGATGAAGCTTTTGCTCTGTTGGTGGGTGTTTTTCCTCAAACTATTAAAACAGCAAGGGCTAAAGATGATTAGGCAGGGGGGACGCGGGGACAACTCTGTAGGGGCGGGTTTAGCATATAACCTGTTGTCACCCACAGACAATCTCTGGACAAAACCCGCCCTAACAACTCTAAAATCAGTAAGGGCGGGTTTTGTTGTTAAATCTTCGGCTATGATTACCAAATTATCTGCTAAACCCGCCCCTACAACTCAAAACTCAAAACTTTCTAAGGTGGTTTTTAGTCTTTGGCTCGATCGCTGATTCTCCTCTGGAGTTCCTACTGTAATTCTTAACCCTCCGCTAATTTGTCTGATCAATGTTCCTTGGGATTTTAGTTGTTGAGTTAATGTGGTTAATTTAGCGGTTTGATCGGTGATTGTCGGGGCTAGACGCAGATAGATAAAGTTAGCGGCGCTAGGCCAAATTTTTAAGGCTGGATGTCCAGATAAATTTTTAATTAATTGCTCTCTTTCTGCCAAAATTTGCGGAATTGAGGCGAGTATTTCTTGCCGAGAATTCATGGCAAATAAGGCGGCTGCTTGAGAAAAACTAGGTAAATTGTAGGGTAGGCGGACTTTTTCTAAAGCGCTTATTAGTTGGGGATGAGCGATCGCATAACCCACCCGATGGGCAGCTAAACGAAAGGCTTTGGAGAAGGTTCTCAAAATCATCCAATTGGGATGTTTTGCTAATTCGGCGGCGACTGTGGTTTGACTAAATTCAAAATAAGCTTCGTCAATTACTACTAAAATATTTTCAGGTAAATTCCGCAACCAATCTAATTCTTTTACTGTTAAAGCGTTAGCGGTTGGGGAGTTGGGATGAACAACAAAAACTAATCTAATTGGTGGGTTTTGAGTTTGATTAATTGCTTGTTGTGCTGCGTCTAAATCTATTTCAAAATCTGTTTCGGAACGTCCTACTGTAACTACAGGAATTCCTAATGTTTGGGATATAATTCCATACATGGAAAAGGTAGGATTGGCGACTAAAACAGCACCTTCTCCCCCCAAACAGGTGGCGATTAAAACTGAGCGAATCAGTTCATCTGAACCGTTGCCTACAGAAATATTATCTAAGGTAATGTTGGTGATTTGTGCGGATTCGTTGA
This sequence comes from [Phormidium] sp. LEGE 05292, assembly GCF_015207735.1. Taxonomy (GTDB): domain Bacteria; phylum Cyanobacteriota; class Cyanobacteriia; order Cyanobacteriales; family Aerosakkonemataceae; genus Floridanema. The sequence goes on along the minus strand of NZ_JADEWG010000271.1, from coordinate 2,756 downwards.
CGTATTCTGCGATCGCGCTTTTCAATGCGATATAACTACCATCAGGATAACGATTATTTTCGATTAGTTGCTGATAAGTCCAACTCAGTTTTTCCTTTAATTCGTTGGGCAAATCAAAGGGACTTTCGTTAGAATCTAGGCGATCGATGGTGATGTCTGATTTGACTGGTTCGCCAGATGTGCCTCCTGGATGGGGTTGATAGGCAACCAGTTGAGCGAAATCGGAACGAATAAAGTTAAGCATTGGTAAGGGACTGGGGACTGGGGACTGGGGATTGGGGATGATTCTGTAGGATTAAATTTTACATCTAAAAGTTGCTGAGTTGACAGAAAGTGGAAATTTCTTGCCAAATTTCTGGTAAAACATTGGCGAGGGAGTGATCGCTGTCTAGTTCAATTAATTTTATCCAAGGGCGGGAGGCGGCGAAGTCTCGACTAGCTTGAATGGGTATGACTTCATCTTTGATGCCGTGAATAATTAAGGTGGGAATGGGGCGTTGAATTTTGGTTTCTGGGTATTGTTTTAAGTCAGTTACAAAGTCGTAGCTTAAGGGGAGCGATCGCTTTTCTCCGTAATGATGTACGGGAAAAAATCCTTCCCTTTGCCAACTGGCAACTATTTTTTCTCCTAAAGTGGAAAGCCATAAAGAAAGAAAAGTAAAGGCTGGGGCTAACAAAACTAATTTTTGACATTGTAGTTCTGTTTCGCCTAACCAAGCAGATGCTAATCCACCAAAACTAGAACCAATTAATGTTACTGGTGTTGGTGAAGGTGGAAAATTTACTATTACTTGACGCAGTTGGCGCGTCATTGTTAAATGAGTAAAGTCGGATTGATTTAAGTCAGGAATTGTTAAGGGAATTTGGCTTTGCGAAAAGCGATCGCGCAAAAAATTAGCTTTCACTGAATTAGGGCTAGAAGCAAAGCCGTGCAGATAAATGTATTCGGAATTCATTCGATTTGAGATGGGAATGTTTAATTTACATAGTTTAGGAAAGTTAGAAAAGAAACTTTAATCTCTCTCTCTTGCTCCCCTGTTCCCCTGCTCCCCTGCTCCCATTTGTGGCTGCTGCATTTGAGGTGAGAGAGAATCAAGAGTTTTCCGCTTTCTGACTCTATTTTGTAAACTGTCTGCTACCTGACGACGTTGTTCTGGAGTTAATACTTCGCGCATTTCTAAGAGGCTTTCAAAGCGCAAGTTGCCTACTTTTTGTTTTAAGTTTTCGACTTGGCGATGTTTTTGTCGCAAGGTATCTATGCTAGCATCGCTTCCCAGCATTTGACCTAATTCCAATTGAGCTTGGCGTAACACTTTTGCAGATTCAATTATTTGTCCTCTATACTTATTACGAATTGTCTCCATTCGTTGAGCTTGTTGTGTTGTGAGATTTAATCTTTGAATCCATTTGGGAACATCTTGATTAGGTGAGTTATTAGGTTGATTGGGATTTTGGGAAGTAATTTGAGAAAGCCAAGGTTTGGGGCTAGCAATGGCAACTGCCCCAATCGATAAAGTTAAAAATGCAATTACAGAAGCACGACTGAATAACATTTTTTTTCTATCTCCTTGTCGTAACTAAATGTGTGGTTTTAGTAGGGTAATAAGTTTTATCTGCCAGATTTAAGTACTCGTTTTGCATAGTTTCTACTGATGTTTCTGGGGCGTTATTAGTAACAACACCACTCCAGTTATTTTCTAAAAAACTTTCTATTTTAACGAGTTCTTGACGATTCCGACTGTAATTTTGTTCGGGGAGATAGTTGGATTTGCTAACCAGAAGATTAGTAGCCGAAGAATTATTGTTATTTAGTTTATTAATAGCAAAAGAGTTAGTCAGAGAGCTATTTCCTCGCAAATAATTACCAGCTAACACTAAAGCTACACTAGCTGCAATAGCGGGAGGAACTAACCATAATTGACGATAACGAGAGGAATGTTTTCGGGAATTATGGTGCAGTTGTGGAAGGGTAGAAGATGCGATCGCTTGAAAAAGTTTTTCTTCCAAGTCGGGAGAAGAAGGGGGAATTTCTGGGCGATTTTGCCGTAAAAAATCTACTAAACGTTGGTCATCATTTGGTAACTTACTCATAGCTGAACTCCTTGTTTCTGGAGAAATTGCCGCATCGCAGCACGGGCATGAAATAGGCGAGATTTAACTGTTCCCACCGGAATACCCAAGATTTCAGCCACTTCTTTTTGCGGAACTTCCTCTAGGTCATGCAATACTATGACAGCCCGATGTTCTAAACTCAGCTGTTCTAGTGCGCGTCGTACTAAATCTTGGTAATGTAGTTGCATCAGGTCAGGCGCTGGCGATTGTTTGGGGTCTTGAGTTTCTAATTTGGTATTAAAATTGCGCTGTTGAGCAAATTGCCGTCGCTGATCGCAGGCTACGTTCCAAGTAATACGATAAAGCCAGGTAGAAAATTGCGCTGTCTGACGTAGATGCGGCAATCCTTTCCACGCTCTTAGGAACACTTCTTGCACTAAGTCATCGAGCGCGGATGTTCCGCATAGTTGATAAAGTGTGGATCTGACTCGCTGTTGATAGCGCTGATAAAGTTGGCGAAAGCTTTGCTGATCGCCTTTTAAGCACTTTTCTGTTAGATACGAGTCGGATATGTCTTCAGCTGGCACAGCTACACCTGGCACAAGATACACCGATGGTTTCTCCCTCACCCGTTGTTATCTTCAGTTTAGACTGGGCAAAGGCGATCGAGGTTCAAAGTGGGGATTGGGGATTGGGGACAAGGG
>NZ_JADEWG010000270.1 GCF_015207735.1 [Phormidium] sp. LEGE 05292 | reverse complement strand
GAGATGGGGGGATGGGGAGATGGGGAGAAAGATATGCTTGATGATTCTTCCTTTGTTTGCGATCGCTTGGTACATCTCAATCCCGAACTCTATTATTTTCTCCCCTGAATATGAATTAGCCCTGCCCTACCTCCCTACCTCCCCACCTCTTCTGCCTTGGAGCCTTTAAGCCAAACCTAAAACCTTGCGTAATAAAGCTTGATCTTCCAACTTGGCGGATAAGCGTCCTTTTTCTAAATCTCGAATCCAGCTTTGGCTTTTTCCAGTCATTTTTGCCAAATCTCTTTGAGACATACCTTGACGTTTTCTTGCTGCCAAAATTTGTTCGGCAGACAAAACTACTTGCTCATTTTGTTTGGTTCTTTTAATCCGGTTAGTACGCTTTTTCTTTTCGTCCTCACTGTTTTGTTGTTCCCAACCTACTGGTAGTTCAAACCACAAAATCCGGGCATTCATCAAGGAATTCCATTTACCACGAGGGCCAATATCGGTAATCCGAGAATCATTACCTCCATCGTTGATCCAGAAGTCTAAAGCATCGTCGGCATCATCAGGAAGTTCTGATAATTTTGCCCAAAGTGGTTGAATTTCTGAAGGATAGGTTACTGGGTCAAATATTGGTTTAATTCCATAATGATTGAGACATTCTAAGTCGCTTTCAAAGGTTCTCAATAATCTCTTTCTTTCTTCGCGCATTTGAGTTGCTAAGGCAACTTTTTTTTCTCCGTAAGCAATTCTCATTAATGTGGGTACAGTAATTCGCTGTTCTTTGCCCATTTTGGCTTTAAACAATAGCCATAACATCATTCGTGCCGCACCTTCATGTTGCTGCCAAATACTCATGACGTTAGTTAACAGAGATTTGGGCAAAATGCCATATTGATAAAAAGCGGTACGTTCTTTGCAACCTTGTTTGTTTAAGAAGTATTGTGCCCAAATTCCAGCGCGGATTTTGAAAGTTAATCCCACTAGATATTTGCATCCTAATTCATCTTCTTGAAAGTGATGCTGAATCTCTAGCAAGTGCCATAAGCGAGTTCCGCTGACCGAAAAGCCATTGATTTTTCCTTGTTTCGGCCAATCTATGGACGCAGTAATTAAGCAAGGTTGAAGGGCAATTTCTCTGATTAACGCGAGTTTGAAAGCTTTGCTTAAGTCCTTGCGTTTGTCGAGTCCTAAGTATTCTTCTATTTGTCTGTCGTTAATTAGAAATTCCTGCTGCCAGGGTTTTTCTAAGGCGGTGGCATGGGCAGCATATATTAGGTGCATACAAGCAGCACGAATGTCTAAGGATTCGATCGCTTTAACTGCTTGTTTTCCCATCAATGGTGCTGCTTCATCAGATAGGCTTTCCGTAATTCTTAATGATATTCCTCCCCTACCTCCATTAATGGAACGTTCGTAATAAGGCTGTCCCGAAGCTTCTACTTTCCAGGGTAAAGATTGCCTTTGCGCTAACAAATTACAGAGTTCCCAAATCAAGATAGAAGAAGCAAAGGGATTATTTTTACCATTAGCAAATAAGTCCGGGTTAGCGATCGGTCTAGTTTCTGCTTTGTATCTGCCCTTCTTTGGTTCTGACGGTAAAGGACAATCGATCGGGCAATAAGTTAGACATTGCGCTTCTGGATAATAACCTTCACAATTATTGCAAAGACTAGGGTCAATCCAATAATCATCACTCACCACTTTAATTGCACCAGTTGGGCAGTGAGTCCGACAACTATCACACTTTAAACAAGTACCAGGAATTTTGTATGCCATAAGCCAATCACATTTCTTCTCAGCAAGATTCCGACAATATCGACTTTTTATCGACTCATCTCACCTGAAGCTTTATTAAAGTTATTTCTTATAAAGATATAGAAGTAAAATTTTATATTTGTTCATCACAAGCTATTTAATGGACATTTAATATCTTCAGGTCTGAACATTAGGAAGTATTCCAATCCTTTACATACCGCTTACATATAAAAAGTACGCTAAGTATTTTTAATATTTTGTTCATAAAGAACATTTTGACAAAAGTTTACAAAAATTCACTTATCAGCCAGAGGTTATGGATAGAGGCTTCTGCATAGAATTTAAAGTTAATAATTATTCCTGATTAAGAGTGAAAATTCCGCAAATTAGTCATTAGTCATTAGTCCTTGATTGACTAATGACTAATTTTATGATTGGGTGTTTGAGAACTAGCAACAGGAGTTAGAAACGATCGCCAAATACCACAAAAATCTCATTACCGCCGCGATCGTTCCAACCGAACTCAAACCTGATTAAACCAAAAGGACTGCGAGCATTCAAACCAAAACCATAACCCAAACCATCCCCAGGTTTATCTCGGACTATCGCAGGTTCGCCCGTGACATCATCAGCGGTGCCCAAGTCAGAGCCGTAGTCTACAAACAGACTTCCCGACACATCAAAAGGTTGGCGAAAAGCACTAAAAGAAAAGATCGGAAAGCGGTATTCAGCTGTAGCTTGAATGAAACTGCTACTAGTACTAATTTCGCCTTTGCTGTAACCACGTACTGAAGATGCACCACCTAAAACAAAAGCTTCATAAGGCGGAACATCACCTAGCATCGTACCTGCTTGAAAATTTAAAATAAAAGTCTGCGGGCCTTCTTTAAAATTCAACAACCTCACTGGAAAAAATTGCGAGACATTAGCAGCAAACCTCGTATAAGTAATGCTGGCATTTCCCACAGGAAAAGATTGATCGACACCAAATCTGATTCGGGTACCCTTGGTGGGATAACTCGGAGTATCAGTGTTATCATACAAACCTGCAAAGTTTAACGTTAATAAAGCATCAATTCCATTATCGCTAAAAGATAATTTGTTACCGAATTCATCTCGCGGTGAGACGTTAGAAGTAAAAGCGGCATCTCGGATTACTACTCTTTGATAATTTAATCCTACCGCCATTTGTAGTTGAGATGCTAAACGACGGGAATATTCTATGCCACCACCTAAGCGATCGACCCAAGGTTCATCTCCATTCGGTAACTCTACTTCCCGTTCGCCATTTTCAAAAGCCGGAACTCGTGATTGTTGACTAGAAAAATTAAAAGAGAAAATTCCTGGTAAACTTCCAGGTGCAATACTGTAACTGAGATCGATACCTAAGAATTGAAGCCCACCAACTGCTTCAAGTAACAACCTTTGATTATCACCGATTTTTTGCTGTAAGTATCCTCCAATGTAAATATTGGGTAATGTAGTTGATTCTGCCGCTACAACTGTTTGACGAGTTGGCCCTTTTAACGCTGTTGGTTCTCCTAAAATTGAACCAAAACCAAAGCTGAGAGGTTTATTTCCGGGAAACAGCGGCTCAGTTCCTGATTGAACGTTATTATTTGGAGTATTCTGTGCAGTTTCTCTAATCTGTGATTCGGAAGTATTAGGTAACAAATCGGCGGCGTTAGTAGAAACTTTTTCTAAAGTGCGATCGACTAATCCATCGAAATAGCTTGCTTCTAATAACAAATCTGTCCAAGACAAATCTTGACTCCAGCTAACAGTGGTAAACAATAGGTTGGTACAAGTAGCACCTAAAATCAGAAATAATGGTTGTCTAAAAGAATTGTTTGACGTTGGCATTGACGTTTTCCTCACACTTGCCAAATAGAATAACATCCACCAATGTCTGAGTGGTTATATCATGTCCAATTGACTAGACAAAATGTAGAGACGTTATACATAACGTCTCTACAAGGCTTTGGGTTGAGGATAGGATGTCTGATTAAGCGGACATAATATTATTCATAATAGAAGAATGCTAGAACTTCACTGTCACACAACCTATTCCGACGGCACTCTGACACCAGCTGAACTTGTAAAAAAAGCTGCCCAAACTGGTGTAAAAGTGCTCGCAATTACCGATCACGATACCGTTTCTGGATGGAATGAAGCAATTGCTACAGCTGCTAACTACGAGATAGAAATAGTTCCAGGTATCGAACTAAGTACGGTACATAATGGACGTTCATTACATATCTTGGGTTTTTATCCCAATGCAGATTTAATTTATCCTGCATTACAAGAACGTTTAGCGGGAAGAAAACGCCGCGCTGCTCAAATGGTAGCTAATTTAGCTGCATTAGGTTATCACATTGAACTCCCCGAACTTAGCCCAGAAATGGCACCCGGAAGACCACATATAGCAGCGGCACTGGTGAGAGCGGGAATAGTAAAATCATCTCAGGAAGCATTCCAGCGTTGGTTAGGAGATGATAAACCTGCTTATGTACATTATGAAAAATTTTCCATCCAAGAAGGTGTTTCTTTACTGCGGGAATGTGGCGCGGTACCTGTGTGGGCGCACCCCTGTTTATTTCGCGGTGGCGTAATTACAGAAGTGCTTAAAGAATTGGTAGATGCAGGTTTAATGGGAGTAGAAGTTTATCATCCCAATCACAGTTCCAGGGATCAAAAGATGCTGTTAGAATTGTGTGCTAAATATGGTTTACTGGTTACAGGTGGCAGCGATTATCATGGCCCTAATTTTGTGTTTAACGATGAGGAGCGATCGCTTAATTATCTCCATCTACCGTTAGAATTACTAACACCTGTGAAAGAAGCAGCAGCAACTTTGCAAAGCAAAATTTAAATCAGTTAGCGATCGATCCAAAGCCAACAATTTTACTGTGAAAAGGAACTCCTGAACAAGGAAGAAGAGGCGGGGAGGTTAGGAGAGTTGAAGAATAGTTATTTAAATTATTTTCCCCCCATCCCCC